>CAZUIE010000057.1:0-11079 GCA_964620945.1 uncultured Maribacter sp. | reverse complement strand
CCGGGAGAAATATCTAGACCCACTATTTTTTTTGCACCTGTTTTTACCAAGGCAATAGCAAGATCTCCCGTGCCCGTAGCTATGTCCAATATAGTTTCAGGTGCTTCTTTTTTAAGTAATGCCACTACTCTTTTTCTCCATTTAATATCTATTCCAAAGGAAATGACACGGTTTAAACCATCATAGTCTTTTGAAATAGTGTCAAACATTTTAGTGACCTGTTCTTTTTTACCAAGATCAGAATCTTTATACGGGGTAACCTTTTCGGGCATAACAATAGTTTTTTGCAAAGATACAATTTAGTAAAATAGAGTCTGGTAAATTCCTAGTTTAAGACCCCGAAGTAGCTGTAGGTTAAAAATGCTAAAAAAAAGGCTAACCTAATAAAATTATGTAATTTTACACGATAATATGAGCCTAGTTCATTGAACGCTTTACATAAAATCGATATAACTGTTGACGATCGAACGTTCAAGACAAACTACAAATAGGTAATCGAAGAATTTAAATGAAGATTATAATTGCAGGAGCAGGTGAGGTAGGATTTCATTTAGCTAAACTACTTTCATACGAATCGCAGAACATCACGTTGATAGATACGCACAAGGAGAGTCTTGCATATGCAGATAATCATTTGGATATCCGGGTTTTAAAGGGTGATGCAACATCCATTTCTGTACTAAGGGACGCACGAGTAGAAGACTCCGATTTGGTCATTGGGGTAACTTCCTCGGAAACCACTAATATTACGCTATGTATGTTGGCAAAGCAATTGGGCTGCAAGCAAACAATTGCTAGGATTTCCAATACCGAGTTTGTGGACAACAAAGAGTTGCTTAAATTCTCGGAATTGGGAATAGATGAGTTGATTTCGCCAGAGGAGTTGGCCGCGGCGGAGATTCAACAACTGTTAAATAAATCTGCCTTTAACGATACGTTCGAGTTTGATGAAGGCAAATTGATTATGGTAGGGGTTTCCTTGCCAAAATCAGCTCCTTTTGTGGGCAAGATGGTCAAAGAAGCGGCTACTATTTTTTCCGAACTTCACTTTATGCCCATTGCGTTGCAGCGAATGGGAACACAATACACCGTCATCCCGAGAGGGGATACTGTTTTTAAGGAAGGGGATCAAGTGCATTTTATCACGGTAAAAGAAGGCGTGGACGAACTTTATAAACTTACCGGAAAGAAAAAAGAGGAGATAAAGAATGTAATGATCTTGGGAGGTAGTAAGGTTGGCTACAAAACTGCTAGAGATCTATGTAACAACAAGTTTAATGTTAAGCTTATTGAAAAGAATAAGGAAAAGGCGTTTGATTTAGCAGATGATTTACCCAATGCATTGGTGATTAACGGAGACGGAAGAAATGTTGAGCTTTTAGAGGAGGAGAGTCTAGAATCAATGGATGCTTTTATTGCCGTTACAGGAAACTCTGAGACCAATATTATGTCTTGCTTGGTCGCTAAGTCCAAGCACATTAAGAAGACTATTGCATTGGTAGAGAACATGGACTATTTTCAGTTGTCCCATTCCATAGGCATAGACACTTTAATCAACAAAAAATTATTGGCGGCAAATAATATTTTTAGACATGTTAGAAGAGGCGAAGTCGTTGAGATGATGCGATTAAACAATCTAAACGCCGAGATATTGGAGTTTATAGTGAAAAAGGACTCTCGTGTTACAGGTGCCGTTATTAGGGATATTAACTTTCCTAAGTCAGCGACCATTGGAGGTGTAGTTCGGGATGGTGAAGGAATTATTGCCCTTGGTGGGTTTGAAATTAAGGCCGGAGATAGGGTCGTGGTGTGTTGCCTACCCGAAGAAATACCTAAAATAGAACGAATGTTCCTTTAAAATGCGCCTAAACTCAAGGATTATTTTTCATATCATGGGCCTTTTGCTCTTGTGCAACGGTGGTTTTATGCTAATCGCTGCTGTTGTTAGTGCATTGTATAAAGACGGAGCCGCGTTAAGTATTTCCTTAGCTTCAATTTCTACCATGTTTGCGGGTGTTTTTGCGATGTATTATACCCGTGGCCATCGTAAAGAGGTCAAGAAAAAAGAAGGATACATTATCGTGACTTTTGGTTGGATAGTGATGTCTATTTCAGGAATGCTTCCCTATATATTCTCTGGAGCTATTCCTGACATTACCAATGCTTTTTTTGAAACGATTTCCGGTTACACTACAACAGGAGCATCTATCATGGATGATATAGAGTCTATGCCGGAGGGGATTCTCATCTGGAGAAGCCTAACACATTGGATCGGAGGTATGGGAATTATTGTCTTGGCGATTGCTATTCTTCCCTTATTAGGTATTGGGGGTATGCAATTGTTTACCGCTGAAGCTCCAGGGCCTAGTGCGGATAAATTACATCCAAGAATTACGGATACTGCTAAGCGATTATGGTTAATTTATGTGGGTTATACGGTAGCCGAGACACTATTGCTAAAGTTGGCGGGAATGTCCTTTTTCGATGCAGTAAACCATGCGCTTGCCACTTTGTCCACCGGAGGTTTTTCTACCAAAAACGCCAGTGTTGCCCATTGGAACGATCAACCAGTGATACAGTATATTATCATTGTTTTTATGTTTTTGGCTGGAACCAATTTTGTATTAAGTTATTTTGCTTTTAAAGGAAAAGTACAAAAAGTTTTAAAGGATGAGGAATTCAAATTTTATTTTCTGTTCATCGTAGCGGCAACAGTTATGACTGGTTTGGTTATTTACTTTAAGGCAAATATTAGCGAATTGACTCCTGGTTATCCAATGATTCTGGGACAATTCGAAAGCTCCTTTAGGCATGCGCTATTTCAGGTGGTCGCCGTGGTAACGACTACTGGTTTTGTAAGTGCTGATTTTACACAGTGGACACCATTTTTAACCATATTCTTTTTTGGCCTTTTCTTCATCGGAGGTTCTGCAGGTTCTACTTCTGGAGGAATAAAAGTGATGCGGCACTTGTTGATTATCAAAAATGGAATTTTGGAGTTTAAGCGCACCTTGCACACCAATGCGGTAATACCAGTGCGGTATAACAATAAAACTGTAAAGGAGAATATTGTTTTTAATATCGTCGGTTTCTTTGCCCTATATATGCTCCTTTTTATCATTGGGGCTATGGTACTTGGTTTTTTGGGTCTCGACTTTGAGTCTGCCATTGGTGGTGCCGCTTCGTCTTTGGGCAATGTGGGTCCGGCATTGGGAAGTCTAAACCCGGTAAGTAATTTTAATAGTTTACCAGATTTGGCCAAATGGTGGTGCGGATTTTTAATGCTAGCAGGCAGACTGGAGCTTTTTACCGTGCTTATTTTGTTGACCCCCTATTTTTGGAAGCGCACGTAAACCATAAGAATGCCGTTTGAATATTCGCGTATACACCCACAATATTATACTCAAAAAATTAATCCTATGTTAAGGCCTCGTTCAACGGTATTGTTAAAATAACTTTGGGCATATCCTACCCTAAGGAACCTAAATTTTTTCCAGCCTAAATTGCCTAAGGAAACTCCGAATTCTAAGTAAGGACGATTATTAGTTATCGCTAAAAATTTACTGGATACAATCAAATGGGAATTCAATTTTTTTAGCAGTGGGATTCTATTCATAATAAACCCCTTGAAATTATGCTCTGCATGTCCCTCTACATATTCTTGATTAGTACTTAAGTTATAATATGGAAGTAAAAAAAAGGATTCCATATAATCCTTTCTTGTGATATAGGACTCGTTTCCGTTAAAATGCTGATAATCTACAAATGAGATATCTCCTTGGTTAGCAAATGCACCGGCTCTAAAGTTATACGAAAATTCGCCTTTGTTGGCTATATCAAAAGATTGGGTTAGCCGTGCTTTAAACTGGTCATAATGATTTTTTGCCATACTGGATCCGAACCCTTTTTCATAGCCAAGGTATAGGGTTGGAAAAAGTTCGTTTGTGATATTGAATTTTCCATCAGGATAATTAAGATACTTTTGTCCAAAGCGAATTCTTACATCTATGCCTAATTTTAAAATAGTGTGGTCATCTATTGCCGCGTTATCAAAATTTTCAGGCTCCAAAGGATTATTAGAGGTGTATTGTCTGTCCTCATTATCAATATATGTAAAATCTGTGGTGTTAAAGAGGGGTTTTCTTTCCTCAAAACCTAGGTTGATGTTTGCCAGTACTCCATTAGTAATTTCTTCGGAGTATGAGGAATTAATAAAAGTGAGGTCATAAAATTTCGCAAAGTTACGTTCAAAGAACAGCGAAGTAATAGTATTACCAATAGGGGTAATTGGTTCTTCGTTATTAAATTGTTTCACTTCGTTTCCCATTTTCAATCGTAATGTGGGCCTGGAGAATGTATTAAAGCGGTAGTAGATCGATGCTGTTGGGCGCACTCTTTTATCGGATAGCCCATAATTAAATGACGTATTTAACTGAAATGTCGTCCCCTCTTCTTCGTTAAGCTTTAGATAGTTGAACCCGAGGGAGCCATGCCATCCTTGTACGGTATTAAAGGCAATGTTTTCAACGGGAGTGCTAATAGTGTAATATTTTTCTTTAAACGTATTGTCGTAACTGTAGCCAAATAGTAGGGACGAAAGTTTAAATCTATTTTTCTTAGCGTCTACAGAGTCTAGGTATTTCTGTGTTTTTCGTATGACTTGTATGCTATCTTTTAGCTCATAATCTACATATTCTTCAACGGTTAAGGGTACTGGTCTTTTTGCCCCCCAGAAAACACTGTCTTTTTTATTTGCATTTTCTTGGAACGATAAGATTTCAGCGGTAAAATCTCCTTTAACAAAATTGGGTTCCAAATTATAGTCTTTGTAAGCAGCAGTAAACCTTCCAGCTCCTTCAAAACCTAATATGCTATATTCAAAATCAAAACTTTGCAACATTTTCAGCCAGATTTTATCCTTTTTGGAATAGTTGAAACTTTGCTTTATGTTGAAAGTATCCACTGGAACAATCTGAGCCTGTTTCCCTGTAAGCTTTAAGTCTACTGCATATAATTCCCATTCGTCCTCTACGATATAAATAGTTCCGTTGAAGGTTTTGTCATCAGTCTGTTTTGAACTTACTTTAATTTGATTGATAAGCCTATTTCCTTCATCGTAAAAAGTGCCCTCTAATTCATAGGTGTAATATGAAAAAGCGTTTTCCGCAATAGGTGAGACCAACTGACTACCCAATTCGACCATATTTTCGTAAAATGAAAAATTAACATCCAATGCGGCGTTAAAACTAAAGCCGTTATCGTCACCACTTACTTTTGACGCTATTATCTTTTCGTTTAACTTTCCTTTGCTTCGAGCCACCTCCGATATAGTTTCTGACAAATAAAGTATACCTGTACGTGTGGAATCCAAACCACCACCAAGATCCCCTAATTCTTGACCTAGAATACGTTCAGGGGCATTTTTTATTTTTATAAGTCCCTTGGAATAAAAATTCACTTTATAGTTTGATATTTTAGCTCTTAGTTCCTTTCTTTTGGCAATCACATTTCTCATGATGCCATTTGCAGGATTGGAGTTTGCTACGATTTGAACTTCATTAAGGTTTAGACCTTCTTCGGTCATGGTCATATCCAATTTATAATCGTCCCCTTTTATGTTAATGGATTTTTTTTCGGTTTTATACCCCAAATATTTAAAAACCACCACCTGTTCTCCGTTTGTAGGTAACATTAATTGATACTCTCCATTTGCATTTGTGGTTGTACCGTTTAGGGTTTCCTCTATGTAAATATTTACAAAAGGGAGTGGTTGGTTATTTTTGTCTACCACAATGCCAAAGACCTGAGCTCCGCAATAGCTGCTGCAAATTAGAAAGAGAAAGGGTAGATACTTATTTAGCATAGTCCATTATTTACAATTTGCCCAAAAGTTTAGATAAATTGGCGCTAAGTTTAAGGCTAAATACTTAAGCTTGCTAAAAATATAAAAGAAAGAATCCTTTCTACTAATGATCATTCCTGAATCGTAGAAATATTATGATGTTATGTTAAAATTCTTCTATGAATTGTAGTCGGCTTTTAATCCATGTTAGTTACCAAAAAAAGCGATTTCAACGGTTCAAAATAGTTATTGCAACTAAAAAGTATGCAGAAATTACTATCAGCACCTTTCGTTTAATTCACAATAGATTTTTATCCTAATGCGGTCTCAATGCGTGAAACAGCTTCTCGAATCTCCTTTTCTGAAGCAGCATAGGAGATGCGAATGCAATTACCGTTTCCAAAGGCATCCCCTGTTACGGTTGCTACATTGGCATACTCCAATAAATACATGGCGAAATCCGATGCGTTATTAATGGTGGTTCCGTTCAAAGTTTTTCCAAAGTAAGCGGTCACATCAGGGAAGACATAGAAAGCACCTTCTGGTTCGTTACAGGTAAACCCTTCTATGTTGTTCAAAAGTTCCAAGATTAACTTCCGTCGGACTTTAAACTCATCAACCATAAATTTAATACGGGTAGGTGATTCGGTAAGAGCGGTAATAACCGCACGTTGGGCAATGCAGTTTGCTCCGCTGGTCACTTGTCCCTGTAATTTATTGCATGCTCTTGCAATATAACTTGGAGCGCCAATATAGCCAATACGCCATCCGGTCATCGCAAATGCTTTTGCTACACCATTCACGGTAACAGTACGATCGTACATGTCGGCGAACTCGGCCATGGACGCATGTGCGGTAACACCGTAATTAATGTGCTCATAAATCTCATCACTAACCACAATTATTTGCGGGTATTTCTGTAACACGTCCGCCAAACCACGTAATTCTTCTTTGCTGTAGATTGAGCCGCTAGGGTTGCAGGGTGAACTGTACCAGAGCATTTTAGTTTTAGGGGTAATAGCAGCTTCCAGTTGTTCGGGTGTCATTTTAAAATCGCTCTCTATTGTCGTGGGGACTTCTACAGGTACGCCGTCTGCCAATTTGACTATATCTGCGTAGCTTACCCAGTAAGGACAGGGTAAAATAACTTCGTCTCCTTTGTTTAAAATTACTTGAGCTACATTATAAAGCGATTGTTTTGCTCCGGTAGATACCACAATCTGGGGCGGCTCGTACTGCAAACCGTTATCACGCTTGAACTTGGTGATAATGGCATTTTTCAGATCAACATATCCATCAACTGGAGTATAGGAATTGTAGTCATCGTTCACGGCTTGAATCGCTGCCTCTTTAATATAATCCGGTGTATTGAAATCGGGTTCGCCAAGGCTTAAACCAATAATATCTTTTCCGGCCGCTCGTAATTCACGGGCTTTTGCAGCCATTTCTAGTGTTGCGGAAGGTGTAACGCTGTTGATTTTATCCGATAGTTGGTTGCTCATAAGAATATATTTTTATTTTCTCCCCTGTATTTATGCCGAAATTATTTCGGTCCAACAGAAATTCTTGTCCGTGATTACTAAAATACAAGACAAAATTAAAACATTTGGAATTCTTTGGTACCGGAAAAGTAAATAGATTGTTAACTATTTGCACATCGTTTGTGAATTGTGTTAAAATTAATAGCCCAATAAAAGTTTTCCTCAAAACTTTTATTGGGCTATTTTAATATAAGATTGATTGGAGCCTATGCTTGTAAAGCAGGTTGCTTCCCTAATTCCTTTAAATGTGTAAAGTGAGAAATAATGGCTTTTCTAGTGGTTTTATATTCGTTATAAGGTAAATTAAACTCCTTAGCGGTTTCTTTTACTATTTTTGAAATTTTTGTGTAGTGAACATGACTGATGTTTGGAAATATATGATGTTCTACTTGATGGTTAAGTCCACCTGTAAACCAATTTACGACCTTGTTCTTTGTTCCAAAGTTTACCGTAGTAAATAATTGATGAATAGCCCAAGTGTTTTTCATAGTACCACTTTCGTCCGGTAATGGTGTTTGTGCATCATCTACAATATGAGCCAATTGAAAGACAACGCTCAAAATAACTCCTGCGACATAGTGCATAACAAAGAAGCCCAATAGAATTTTATACCACGCAATATCTAAAAATAACATCGGAACGACAATCCAAATAGTTACATACAATATTTTAGTAATAAGTAGGGTTGTCCAATTGGTAGCTGCACTGGGCAATTTGCCATAAGATAATTTCCTTTTCATGTAGCGATACATCTGCTGAAAATCTGTAGTAATGGCCCAGTTGAACGTTAATAATCCATAAAGAAAAACGGAGTAAAAATGTTGAAACTTATGATGTTTTTTCCACTGGGTATGTTTGGAGAAACGTAATATTCTACCCGCCTCCATGTCTTCATCGTGTTCATGAATGTTGGTATAGGTATGGTGTAATACGTTATGCTGTACCTGCCAATTGTAAACATTGCCGGCAAGTATATAAATACTTCCACCCATAAATTTGTTAACCCATTTTTTCCGGGAATAGGAACCGTGGTTACCGTCATGCATCACATTCATACCAACACCTGCCATGCCTATACCCATTACAATGGTGAGCAACAGATTTGCCCAATTGGGAAGACCTAAGGTTAAAATGAGAAAATACGGCGCCAAGAACAGGGAGAACATGATAACGGTTTTTACATGTAACCGCCAGTTCCCTGTCTTTTTTATGTCATTCTTTTTAAAGTAATCGTTCACTCGCCCGTTCAAGGTTTTGAAAAATTGTGCAGGGTCTTTTCGAGGAAATCTAATGGTTTTCTTTTCCATAAAATATTAAGCTTTTCTTTAAATATAACGCAATTGATTTACAATTAGTTTGATAGCTTCGATTAAAAGCGGAATCTTTGCGAAGGTAATATACTAAAATTAGTTTTTTTTACAAAGATACGAATGACTATGCAAAGGCTATTTGAATATTTTCCCAATTTATCAAAAGAACAAAAATCACAATTTATTCTTTTGGAAGAGTTATATAAAGATTGGAACCAAAAGATAAACGTGGTTTCCAGAAAAGATATAGATGAACTCTATTTAAGACATGTATTGCATTCTTTGGGCATCGCTAAAATTCAGCAATTTAATGATGGTGCGCAAATACTTGATGTAGGAACAGGTGGTGGATTCCCTGGAATTCCTTTGGCTATTCTATTTCCTAATGTTCACTTTACCCTTGTAGATTCTATTGGCAAGAAAATTAAGGTGGTAGATGAAGTAGTGCAAGGACTAGGAATCACAAATGTTACAACCATTAATAGCAGGGTAGAGGAGGTTTCTAAGCAATTTGATTTTATAGTGAGTCGTGCAGTGGCAACAATGCCCACTTTTGTACATTGGGTAAAGGGTAAAATCAAAAAAGAATCTTTACATGCACGCCGAAATGGTATACTGTACTTAAAAGGAGGCGATTTGAGCGAAGAATTACAGGAATACAGAACTGCTGAGATTTTTCAATTATCGGATTATTTTAAGGAAGACTTCTTTACTACAAAAAGCGTGGTTTACTTGCCGTTGAAGTTTAAGAATTAGATGTGATTATTTTTGCAGTTTAACGGAAATAAGGAGTATTAAAGCTAAAAGGTTTTTTAAGTTTTTAACGATGTTATAAAGTCATATTCCGAAGAATGTCACGTTCAATTTTCTTTTAGGATAAAACCTGAAATTTGAACTGAATTGGATAGGAATCACTGCATGAACGTTGTTTATTTTTGAAAGGAATAATCGCTACGTTTAAAGATGATTCGAGAATTCCGAATTTTCTCTACAGGTATTTGGTCATTTAAGAACCCTAGGGATTCGCCTTTCCAGTTATAAATTGGTACAACAGTACCGCAAATTGGGCAACAATTGTTGGACATAAAAATAGTTTCCTCACTGTATTCGGCGATTTCGATAAAAAAGAACCCTGCTAAGTCGCTTTGGTCTTCTTTAAATTCATTTATCAGAGTTTTTAACCAAGGTAAATTATCTATTGGATTTTCCGTTTCGGAAGCTTCATTTACAGGTACTTCCGTATTATCATTTGTGCAGCAAATAAGTGTACAAAAACAGAGAAGTAAAATAATCTTTTTCATTACAACTTATTTCAATAAAGATGCAACTTTACAACAGGGGTTGTGCGGTTTCAATTGAGTTAACAGCTAATGAAAAAAAGGTGCTTACGGCACCTTTTAAATTGGGTTTAGTATTCTTTACTCGCTCCATGGCGGTACAACACCGTTTGAACGTGCGTAGGCTATAAGTTGCCCTTTATGTTCGCCATTATGCTCCATCATAGCCAAAAGACCGCCAAGTTTATTCATTTTGGCAAATCCAAAGTCCACCTCGTCGGTAAGTTGGGCACTTTCTACCTTCACGATAGTCTCAAGGGCAAACGTATTGCTCTTTTTTAACGCAGCAATAATATTATCTTTTCCTACGATTTTTCCTATGCCCATCATGTCAACATCTGCAGGTGGGGCAAACCCCATTTTAGATGCCAGATAATAGTTTGCGCCTGCCACGTGTAAAAGTGCCTCTCCAACGGAGCTTACGCCTTCACTAGGTCTCCATTCGTATTGTTCTTCGGAAAAAGCTTCCGCTAACTGAATAACTTGTGCTTGATTACCTGCTAGCACGGCTTGGATTGTCGTTTGCGCGAGATTTTCTTGACTGTAGCTTATTAGGCTCCCCGTTAAAAGTAAAAAGGCGAATATTATTTTTTTCATTTTATTTGGGTGTTTAATGTGAAAAGGTTCCTAGAGACTATCCCTAGGAACCTTTAAATGTACTTAAAATTACTGCTATTGTGTTTTATTCTAGCAATTTTATAATCAGTGAGTTATCCTAAGAACGGATATCTATAATCCTCAGGAGTTACGAAAGTTTCTTTGATTAGTCTTGGAGATACCCAACGCAATAAGTTTTGTGCTGATCCCGCTTTATCGTTTGTTCCCGAGGCTCTAGCTCCACCAAAAGGCTGTTGTCCAACTACGGCGCCTGTTGGCTTGTCGTTGATATAAAAGTTTCCGGCGCAATTTTGAAGTGCTTTGGTAGCCTCATCGATAGCATACCTGTCTTTTGAAAGTACCGCCCCTGTTAACGCGTATTCTGAAGTCGTATCTACCAATTTAAGGGTCTCGCTCCAATCGTTGTCTTCATAAACATAAATAGTTACTAC
>CAZUIE010000056.1:5103-20038 GCA_964620945.1 uncultured Maribacter sp. | reverse complement strand
TGTTCCCACTATGGCCACTTCGTAAAAAGGATAGGTGCTTTGCAGTAAAATACTATTCCATTTTGCATAGGAATATGGGTTCTCAGTAGCAAATGGCACCATGGAGGATAGCATGGTCTTTGCTTTTTTCATAGCTTCTATATCGTAGTAAAGGTGTCCTAACAGTAATAGGTTTTGAGCCATAATCGCATTAGGGGAGGGGAGTACACCATCATCTGTTTTAATGATTTGGGCTATTAATTCATTGCCCTGGTTGTAGCTGTACATGCCAGATGCAGTATCATCGAATTTTTTCTGTGCTATCTTGGTCAACTTCTCAGCCAATTTTAGGTACTCTGGATTTACGGATACACTGTACAGTTGTAGAGCGGCATTGGCCAAAAGACTATAATCTTCTAGAAAAGCAGGAATATATTTGCTGTCCTTTTTATATGAATGCCCCAATTCCCCATCTGTATACCCATAGTTCTGAAGGCTGTTAAGGATATTTAATGCCGTGTCCAAATAAGCTTCGGTCCCAAAAGCTTTATAGGCGTCTACATAACCGTTGATAAGTAAGGCGTTCCATGATATCAATATTTTGTCATCGGTGCGTGGGCGTACCCTAGTATCCCTGGCGGTTAGGAGTTTATCTTTCCATGTCGTTTTTAATTTTCTTAATTGAGTCGCTGTTAGACCATGCTTGGCAGCAAACTTGGAATCCTCCATTGTGGTGTGCAGCACATAGTTGTCCTCTTCCCAAACACGTTCTTTTTGAATAGTATAATAAGCGGAGAATAACTCAAAATCTTCTTGTAAGATGTTCTTTAGTTCAGTTTCTGTCCACACATAAAACTTTCCTTCTTTACCTTCACTTTGTGCATCTAGGGCAGCATAAAAAGCACCTTCTGAATTTTTCATTTCGCGTTCCAAAAACGAGATCGTTCCCAGTACAACGTTTTTATATTCTTCCTTACGGAATACCTTATAGGCTTTAGCGTACAGACTTAGTGCTTGTGCGTTATCGTAGAGCATTTTTTCAAAATGGGGGATTCTCCATTCGGAATCTGTGCTATATCTGAAAAAACCTCCTGCCACATGATCGTAAACGCCACCCATAGCCATTTTGTCTAGTGAGCGTTCCACGTGTTGTAAGGCTTCTGAATCCTTGGCGAGTATGGCGTAATCTAATAGGAAGTCTAGATTAGTTGGCAACATAAACTTCTCTTCGCTCTTTTCGCCGCCCCAAACAGTGTCCCAATTCGGTTTCCAGTTAGTTAAACTTTCGGCCAGTACTTCTTTATTTAGAATTTCAAAATCGGTAGAAGGAGCGATAAGGTTCATTTCCTGGATGCCTTCCGCTACCATATCGGAATATTTTTCAGCTTTTTCCGGATCTTCGTTGTATAGCTTACTTATTTCTGAAAGCACATTGTTCCATTGTGTTGTGGTATGGTAGGTTCCGCCATATAACGGTTTTCCGTTTGGCAGGGTGATCACGTTCAACGGCCACCCTCCATTGCCTTGCATCAACTGTACTGCGGTCATGTACACTTGGTCTACATCTGGGCGTTCTTCACGATCTACCTTAATATTAATGAAATTTTCATTCATTAATTTAGCGATGGAATCGTTCTCAAAGGTTTCCTCCTCCATTACATGGCACCAATGACAAGAGGAATAGCCTATGCTCACCAACACCAGTTTATTCGTTTCCTTCGCTTCGTCCAGCGCTTCCTGACCCCATGGTCGCCAATCTACCGGATTGTGGGCATGTTGAAGGAGATACGGACTGGTTTCATTGATTAAGGCGTTGGTATATGTATGCTCCTTAGAAGTTTTTTGAGTAGCTTCCTGGCACGCGGAAATTGTCAATAAAGCACTCATTAAAAGGATGAATGATCGAAGTGATTTATAATTTGACCAAAAGTTCATAGCAAAGTAGTTCCGTTCGTGTTTCGATTATTTTTGCAAGTCAACTTTATCGATTCACTTAAAAGAGGCAGACAAAAATGAGAAAACTAAAGTACACATTTTAGAAAATAGCCTACTAGTTTTTATTGATTATTGGTATCTTTTGAATCTAAACTTTTACAATATGCGTTTTCCGACTTATTTTCTGGCTGTAGTTATACTTTTTATTACATCCTGTGAGGAGAAGAAAACGAATGTCGCTAGTGCCGAACCTACCAAACCTAACATCATTTATATCTTAGCTGACGACCTTGGGTATGGTGAGTTAGGTGTTTTTGGACAAGAGAAGATTGAAACTCCACATATTGATGCACTTGCTAAACAAGGAATGTTATTTACCCAGCATTACACCAGTGCTCCGGTCTGTGCTCCTGCACGGTATATGTTTTTAACGGGAAAACATTCTGGTAATGCCTATATAAGGGGGAATCATGAATGGCGTGCCCGTGGTAACGTATGGGATTACAAGGAAATGGCAAAAGATTCTTCCTTGGAAGGGCAGCACCCTATGCCTAAAGAGACGGTGACCTTGGCACATCACTTACAAAAGGTTGGCTATACTACGGGCCTTGTGGGTAAATGGGGCTTGGGTGCACCACACACCCATTCCATTCCAAATGAGATGGGTTTCGATTTTTTTTATGGATATAATTGTCAACGACAGGCGCACACCTACTACCCTTTACATTTGTACAAGAATAAGAACCGTGTACACCTAAAAAATGATACCATTGCCCCGCATACCTCTTTTCTGATGGAATTGGATTCGTTAGACCCTAAGAGCTATGCGAAATTCTCACAACCGGAGTATGCCCCAGATCACATGTTCAAAGAGATTTCTTCCTTTGTATCGGGCCAAAACAAAAATCCTTTTTTCTTGTATTGGGCAACCCCAATTCCGCATGTGGCTATACAAGCGCCGCAAAGATGGGTAGATTATTATATGGATAAATTTGGGGATGAATCGCCCTACTTGGCTAACAAGGGAAACGGGTATTTTCCACATAGAAACCCAAGGGCCGGTTATGCGGCTATGATTTCTTACTTAGATGAAAATGTTGGTAAATTAGTACAACAGCTTAAGAATCAAGGAATTTATGAGAATACCTTGATTGTTTTCACTTCGGATAACGGTCCTACATTTGCTGGAGGCGTAGACCCTGAATGGTTCAATAGTGCGGGGCAGTTTCAAGAAGGTTTTGGTAAGGGCAAAGGTTTTGTCTATGAAGGTGGTATTCGTGTCCCCAGTTTTTTTACGTGGCCAGCAAAAATAAAATCGGGTACGGAGAGTAGTCACCCTTCTACACATTATGATATGTTGGCAACCTTCGGAGACATTGCAGGTTATGATGTTCCTCGGCAGACCGATGGTATAAGTTTGTTACCTACCTTGTTAGGGCATGAGAATCAAAAAAAGCATAAATTTTTGTATTGGGAGTTTCCTGAATATGGCGGACAAGTGGCTATACGCATGGGTGATTGGAAAGTGGTTCGCCAGCATTTAAAAGATGAAGAAAAACCTACTTTGGAACTTTACAATCTAGCCAAGGACCCCACAGAAACAACTAATGTTGCCAATCAACATCCAGAGGTGCTTGATAAAGCTGCAGTAATCTTTAGGCAAGAGCACACAACCTCAGAATTAGAACGCTTTCAGATTCCATTACTGGAACAAGGATTATTAACTGAAAGGGATTAAATTTGAAGTTTAAGTATGCTACTCATGAAATTGAATTTCAGTTCCAACGCGATATATAGTATCGGTATTTTGTTTTTGTTATCATCGTGTAAAAACGAGGTAAGGACGACGGAAAGGATAATTGAAAAACCTGCAATAGCAGAACAAAAGAGTACGCCGCTATTGGTAAGACCACCGGAAAATGGCGTTACCCCAGAAGGTATGGTTTGGATAGCTGGTGGTACGTTTTTACAAGGAGCTGTGCCACAAGATAAGATGGCAATGAATCATGAGAAACCTGCCATTAAAGTTGCTGTAGATGGATTTTATATGGATGCAACAGAGGTAACCAATGCTCAGTTTGCCAAGTTTGTTAAAGAAACGGGTTATATCACCACGGCCGAACGGGAAATTGACTGGGAGGAAATGAAAAAACAGGTACCGGAGGGAACTCCCAAACCCCATGATTCCATTTTACAACCAGGTTCACTGACTTTTAAAAAAACAAAAGTCTCCGTTCCTAATCTATATGACTTTTCACAATGGTGGAAATGGACCATAGGTGCGAGCTGGCGACATCCAAACGGACCGGAAAGTGATATTACCGGTAAGGACAATTACCCGGTGGTACAAGTTTCTTTTGAGGATGCCATGGCCTATTGCCAATGGGCAGGAAGACGATTGCCTACGGAGGCCGAATGGGAACTGGCCGCTAGAGCTGGTTCTAAGGGTACCACTTATTTTTGGGGAGACGATGCCTCTATTCTTAGTGAAAAAGCGAACACTTGGGAGGGTGAATTTCCTGTTGATAATACACAAGAAGATGGTTTTGAGCTAAGTGCACCTGTAAAATCATATTCTGCCAATGCGTATGGACTTTATGATATGGCCGGCAACGTTTGGGAATGGACAAGCGACTGGTATAATACCAATTACTATAAAGAACATGCGGTATCAAACGTAACGTTAAGAAACCCGAAAGGAGCAGGAACGCCCTACACGCCTAATAATCCTTATGCAAAAGAAAAAATAGTTAAAGGAGGTTCCTTTTTATGTAGTGTGTCTTATTGTGCCAGCTATAGGGTCTCTGCCAAAATGGGCTCAAGTACAGATTCTTCTTTAGAGCATACCGGTTTTAGGACAGTGGCATCAATTGATATGTTGAAATGACCCCTAGCTCTCTTTTTGTTAAATCATCCAGCTAAAAACTTTTAATAACTTCGCTGTAAGTTTTTCGGCCAAAAACCTACTTTTGTATAAATAAATCGATTGAAAATCAAAACATATGTCTGATACGATAGAACGACTAAAAACATTGATTATAGGTTCAGGACCTGCGGGCTATACCGCAGCCATTTACGCAGCACGTGCAGATTTAAAACCTGTGATGTATACGGGGATGGAACCTGGAGGACAGCTTACGACTACTACTGAAGTAGATAATTTTCCTGGTTATCCCGACGGAATCGATGGCCCAACCATGATGGTACAATTACAACAGCAAGCAGAACGTTTTGGTACAGAAGTGCGCATAGGTATGGTTACTGGATGTGAATTAAGCACTGAGGTTGGTGGTATCCATAAAGTTACCGTAGACAGTGGAAAGGTCATTGAGGCCGAAACAATTATCATTTCTACGGGAGCCAGCGCAAAATATTTAGGTATTCCCAGCGAGCAACGTTTGCGTGGTGGTGGAGTTTCAGCTTGTGCTGTTTGCGACGGGTTCTTTTATAAGGGACAAGATGTGGCAATCGTTGGTGCAGGAGATACTGCGGCAGAAGAGGCGTCGTACTTGGCTAAAATTTGTAATAAGGTAACCATGTTGGTGCGTAAAGACCATATGAGGGCGTCCAAAGCAATGCAACATCGTGTTAATAGCCTAAAGAATATAGAAGTGCGTTACAACACCGAAGTAGATGAAGTATTGGGAGAGCAGGTTGTAGAAGGCTTACGTATGGTAAATAACCAAACGGGCAAAAAAGATGAAATTGAAATTACCGGACTTTTTATTGCCATAGGCCATAAACCTAATACCGATATTTTTAAAGGTCAGTTGGATATGGATGAAACCGGATATCTGATAACCAAGGGAAAATCTACCAAAACAAATTTACCGGGTGTTTTTGCATCTGGAGACGCTCAGGATAAAGAGTACAGACAGGCGGTAACTGCTGCAGGTACGGGTTGTATGGCTGCCCTTGATGCGGAACGTTATTTAGCGGATATTGGTTCTGTAGAAGAAGCGGTCGCAGATAATTATAATTTGTAATGACGAAATCACCTAGGAGATAAAAAAAATGCGGCCAAACGGCCGCATTTTTTTTGGTTGTTGGTTAATTAATCTATTCTCCGGTAATTTTCTGAATACGAGCGGTTTCCTTCTGGATCTGTTGTAATTTGGCTATAGGTGTTTTTATCTAAAATAAGATCAAATTCGAATACCTTTACGGTATCAATTACTGCCATCATCGCAGCTGAACCGAACTCTAGCCGCTCTTTTAATCGGTTTTCAGTATTTGTGTAAGAACCATAACCAAACCATTCCGCCGGGTCATCGGGCGAATAGCGTGTCCACATAACCTTTCCTTTACTGTAAATCTTAATCTGCCGATACCCGTTAATATTCTGTAGGGTGTCCGATACACCACTTTCATCATAGTTGTATCTGTTTACAAGTTCCCAAGTTCCTTCTAAGGAATTTGTATCTGTCTGTAGCTTTGAGGAGGTCATACTGGTTATACCAACCAACAATAACATCAAAAAAGCCAATCCAAGTAATTTTTTCATGGCCTGGTGTTTTAGTGATTATTAATATGATAAAAATTACAAAAATAATAATGATATTCATAATTATTATGTTAAAACTTGATATAAAACAAATTTTATTAATAGAGTAGAAACGTATTTAATAGTTGAGCAAGGGTTGAAATATCCCCTTCCGTATGTCCTGCAGATAGTACAATTCTACTCATCATTTGGGCATTATTGTTTGGATAATTGAAATTAGTGACTATGAATTTATGTTGAAATAGAAAATCGGTTAGTTGTTGATTTTGATACGAAAAGGTTGGATGTCCGTCCATATAGATAAAATCGGCTAGCTGTTTTGTTTCTACTAAGAACAGCATTAGGTTTTTGTTCAAAATGGCTCTTTGTGCTTGATATATTGCTTTAGCCTCAATAAAAGTAGCTAGGGATGCCGGACTGGCGGGACTAGCTCCTCCGAAAAAAGGGGTACTTTCCATTGCTGCTATTTCCTTCTTAGTTCCAAACACAGCACCAGCTTGTATGCCAAATCCCTTGCCCAACGAAGAACACAAAAAAAGCTTTTTTGCTCCTAATTTCTGAAGATTCTTAAAAACTCCGCTTCCATTTTCTCCCACAACGCCTATACCATGAGAATCATCTACCACCAAAACAAGCTGAGATAGAGGTAAGGCTTTAAGGAATTCAAAATGGGGGTAATTTATCCCTGAAAAGTCGATACTATCTAAAAATAATACGGGTTCAGCTGATTTGGCCGAGGCCAAGTGTTTGGTAAGGGCTATACTAAGGTCCGTGTAGTTATCGTAGTTTTTATTCTTTTTTGTGAATAAGGCCGAATGGGTGTTGGGAGCATAAAAAAACTGATGCTTTTTGTTTTTTAAATAGCTAACCAAGAATTGACCTGCCAAGTACCCGGAGGACATGGTAAGACACCTTTCGCTTCCTACCAACTGTGATAAATGTTGTTCTGCTTCCTCGAAAACTGTAAAACGGACATTGGATTTTCTTGACGCACTATAATTGGTACCATATCTTTTCGTGTTTTCAATGAAAATTTCTTGAAACGGCAGATGACTTTGGAGGCCTAAATAGGCGGTCCCTCCAAAATAGGTAAAGCTATTTCCATCAATTTCTATGATGCGACCGGGAAAGGAATCTGTAAAGTGTACCATTAGAAGAGGGTTACGCCACTACCGGAAAGTTCAGGAAATATTACTTTTCCATCTGGCAGAATGCGCACACCATTGGCAATATCCTCCCTTAACAGTAGGGCGCCATCCATATCTACATAATCCAATTGTGGTAGCAATTGTGCAATGGCGGAAATGCCTACGGTAGATTCCGTCATACAGCCCACCATGACTTTTAGTCCCATTTCCTTTCCTTTTTTAATCATGCGCAATGCAGGGGTAAGTCCACCACATTTGGTCAGTTTTATGTTGATGCCGCTAAAATGTAAAGCACATTTTTCCACATCGCTTTCAATGATGCAACTTTCATCAGCTATTACAGGTAATACACTTTGGTGCATTACCACTTCCATCCCTTCCCAATCATCTGCCTTTAAGGGCTGTTCCAAGAATTCTACACCTAAATCTTTTAAAAGTGGCGCATTTTTAATGGTTTCGGAGGCTGTCCACGCACAGTTGGCATCGATACGAAAAACGGCATCGGTATGTTTTCTTAGTTCCCGTATTATGGCAACATCATCGTCCGTACCCAGTTTTATCTTGTAGATGGGCCAAGGGGTTTCTTTCATTTTTTCCACCATTTTTTCCACAGGGGCAATACCTATGGTGTAATTAGTAATAGGGTAGTGGTCTGTAGTAGTTCCCCAGATTTTGTGCAAAGGTTGCTTTTGTAGTTTTCCGTATAAATCGTGAGCAGCCACATCCAAGGCACAAATAGCAAAATTACTTAGTCCCTTTGAAACCAAAAAGGAATGAAAAATGGTGGGTAGTGTAAAATCATAGTTTTCAATTTCAGATTGTAAAGCTTCAATCTCTATCATCATACTATCCACGGTGATTTTGTAGTATGGGTTTGAAGTCGCTTCGCCATAACCTGTTTGTCCGTCAAGGGTAAGACCAACGACCATGGTGTTTTGAAAATCATGGGATTCCCTGCTAATACTAAAGGTATGTTTTAAAGGAAGTATGTGTTTAGTGAGCGTAATTTTCATTTAAATTATAATTCAAAAACCAGAGGATACAATTTTAATTACATCGCATGGTATTAACAATAGGTAATTACATACCCATCATGGGCATTTATTCCCTAAATATAAATATTCGGAGCATATTATAACCAAAAAACCCAACGAAAGATTCGTTGGGCTTTTTTATCGGTGTTGATTGATGAATAAATAGGTCTAGTACTTGTTTACATTGCCAGAAACCGATTTGTTCTTGGTTACTTCGGCATCACCAGAGTAGGAAATATTACCACCGCTACTTGCATCTGCCATTAGTGACTTGGATACGTGTATATTTACATTGGCACCGCTGCTAGCCTCTGCTCTACATTTGGTAGTCATAAGGTTTTTACCTCTTATGTTGGCTCCGCTACTTCCATCCACATAGACGTCCAAAGCAGTACCGGAAACATCGATATTGGCACCGCTGCTGGCATCTATTTCCAGTTTATCTGCTGTTGTCTCTGCATTAAGATGCGCACCACTGCTGGCATCCAGTACTAAATTGCTGGCCGTAATTTTATTTTGTGCAGTTAAATGTGCACCGCTAGAGCTAAGCAGGCTAGTTACTTCTGGTAGGGAAACAAAAACTTTTTTTGTGGCACGGCCAATATTTTCTATTGCATGTATCTTTAGTTTGCCATTTTTTATTTCTGTTCCAATAAGATCAACAATATTTTCGTCCGCTTCTACGGAGATGCTGAAGTCGTTGGCTTGGGTCACATAAACATCAATACCTTCAGATGCATGTACCTCGGTAAAATCTGAAGTCACCTCTCTATTTTCTTCTACTACAGTTCCATTTCCTTTTTTACCAGATCCAAAATCTCCGAAGTTGACGTCAAATCCGCAAGAGGATAAAAATAGTGCTAAAACCAATGCGATCGTAATTCTTACTAGTGTTGTCATGATTGTTGTTTTTTTTACCCCGAATATGATTTGGGGTCTGATTAATGATTGTTTAGGTATCTACTGTGTTCTAGTTTCAACACTGCAAATCTCTCTTTTTTTGAACGATACAGCCACTTAAAGTGACCCAACTGTTGTATTAAGGTCTTGAGTTGTTGTTATTCTTGTTATCGTCTGCCTTTATCTTTATTCCGTCTTCATCCAACTTCATTTTAAAGGACTCTCCTTGGTCCTTCACATCGATATCTATACCATCCTCATTGATAATAATTTTACCCTTTTCCCCATTATCGTTGATATTGATATCGATACCGTTTTCATTGATTCGAATACGATTGTCCTCGGAGTCCTCATCGTCCTGTTCAAGCGGGCAATCCAGGCACGCAAGCGTTCCATCGAAGGTCATTTTCCAGGTATGGTTATCCAGTTCATCGGAGGAACGGTCTGTATCGGCACGCATTACCCAGCTTCTTCCATTTCCATGATCATATGTTAAAATCGTACCTACAGGAATTAGCAGATTTATGCGTACCTCTTGGTCATTAAATTTACTGGCCCCATCTACGGATAAGTAGTTTTTAAGGTTTACCATGTTACCTTCTATGCTATAATCGTACATTATAGCCTCTGCAGTTGCTTTTGCTTCTTTAAACGAGCCACCGTTTGCTTCTTTCCGGACTTCCATACGAAAAATCGAATCCTTCGATTTTGTCAATCTAAACCGAACATCTTCCGAAACCAATAGTTTATCCCCATTCTCATCATGTGTAATAATCATATTCCCCATATGCATTACATTATTCCTATCATAATCCGCGGTCACCAGATTAATTTGCAGGGTATCACTCGGATTTTCAATATACAGCTCGCTTTCACTAGTTGTGCTTCCTGAATAGGCTCTTGATGCTGCCTCTCGGACACCAAAAACAATAAGCAGGATAACCGACAATAACCAAAGACCTAATAGGCTAAATTTTGCAATGCTGCCAATTGATTTTAAATTGCCCACGAGTATTTTTAAACCTAGGTACAATAGGAAGAAAAAGGGTATTCCAATGGCAAAAAATGCCAATAGGGATACTACCCAGATGGGAAGGTTGCTTGAATTTACCAGGTGATAAAAATCTATGCCGGGTACATGAAACATATCCAATATTCCAACGGATAAAAGTCCAATAAACAATCCTATTACAGTAGATCCTCCGATGATGATGAGTAGGATACCTATGAACTTCGCAAAGATTTTGAAAAAGAAAAGAATGATATCTCCAAGGGTATCAAAAAATGTTTTTCCTCCTTTTTTGACGGTATCGCCCATTTTTTCATAGTCGACACTTTTTACACGATCCGCAACGTCATCAAAACCCTCTTTTACCTTACGCTCTATATTGCTGATGTTTACATCTTCTCCTCGCATATCAAGCTTTTGGGCTGTAGTACTTGCTTCCGGGATAAGGATCCAAAGAAGTCCGTAAATAAGTATAAAACCTCCAGTGGACCCAATGGTCAATAGAATCCAAAGAACGCGTACCCATACTGGGTCTATACCAATGTAATGTGCCAGGCCAGAGGAAACGCCTGCAACGTATTTACGCTCGGTATCACGATATAATTTTTTTGATTTTCTGTTAGCAGTGGCCCTACCTGTTTTTGGTTCGTCTTCGAAAATATCCTCATCTACCATATAATCCTCCGGCTGCCCCATGATGGCAATTACGGCATCGACTTCTTTTTCTGTAACCACTTGCCTTTCATTATCCAATTTTTCATTGAATAGTTCTGCAATCCGTGCTTCTATATCGGCAAGTATTTCATCACTTCCCGGCGTATTGGCAAAGGACCGTTTTACCGATTCCAAATACCTACGCATTTTATTGTACGCGTTCTCATCTATGTGAAAGAGCGTATTTGCCAAATTTATATTAACTGTCTTGTTCATTTTTTGATGTTTTAGCATTTTGGCCCAAAACCTTAATAAGATAGTGGTCCAAGAGCTGTTGATTGTTATTTGTTCTGTGTTACCAAGTTAGTAGCCTTTCGTAGTTCGTCCCATGTAGTATCCAACTCTTTGAGAAACAACTTTCCTGTTTCTGTAAGTGTGTAGTACTTACGTGGTGGTCCTGAGGTGGATTCCTCCCAACGATAATTCAAGAGACCTGCATTTTTTAATCGCGTTAATAGCGGATAGATAGTACCCTCTACGACTAACATTTTTGCGTCTTTTAGCGTTGAAAGGATTTCGGAGGCATACTTGTCCTGCCCGTTAAGGATAGACAAAATGCAATATTCCAAAACACCTTTTCGCATTTGAGCTTTTGTGTTTTCTACATTCATAATTTCTTTTTGCTTTGTATGCAGTCCCTTTTGTTTATGGGATTCTTTCAGTTTTTCTGTAATCCTCTGCATGGTTAACGGTTCGTTTTCTTTTGCCGAACTTGTCTGCTTAACAAGCTCGGACTTTAATGATTGATGAATAAACTCCTAAAGGTGTGATGAGTACCTTGATTTTAATTTTGACAATTTGTTTTGCCCTACGACATCTATTTATTTAATAAATTTTATGGTCAAAGGATATTGAAACACTTCGCCTTCATTAGTCTTAATGGTAGCAAGAATAGTATACACGACATTCACTACAAATAAGGCCCCCTGCAATAAACCCGATATGCCCAGCGGTAGCAACCAAGATCCAAAATTGAAGTTGTCGCTATCCAAATGAAGATTTAGATTGTTATAGTTGTTTAGACTATGTAGCCCGAAAAAATCAAAATCAAAAATATTAGGAAAAAAACCTATAAAGAAAGGGATGCTGATAATACCCGCCAGTATAGAGTACAGTAATAAACTTATTTGAAAGTTAAGTGCCTGTTTACCGTTATAGTCTACAAATTCATATTCTTTTTTGTTCGCAGTCCATAATACCAGTGGAATAATGAAATTTCCAAAAGGGAAAATGAATTTAGAGAACGTACTTGCATGGATAATCGCGGATAAGTTTCGCTCGTGTTTAGAAAGTGTTTCTGTCATGGCTCGTTTTGTATTGATGATCGATTTTAGTTACTAAGTTTTGAATATTTGTATTGATTACCTAATAACTTCCTATGCAAATATATGGCTAAAAAAAGGTACTATGCAAAACAAAGTACTAAATATTAACATATATTTAACAATTAGTGATTCAAATATTTTGAATACTTTTAGTCAAAAATAGCTCGTAATGGCAGTAACTCCTAGCAAAATAAACCTATATAGCTTCTTTAAATTACCTTCGGCGTGGTGGTGCGGAGTTCGGTTAAAATCTATTGATAAAACAAAGGCGGTGGTTACCGTAAGGCATGGTTGGAGAAACCAGAACCCATTTAAATCTATGTTTTGGGCCGTACAAGGTATGGCTGCAGAACTGGCCACAGGTGCCATGATGATAGACCAAATTGAGGAGTCGGGACATAAAATATCCATGCTGGTACAAAATAATACTGCTAATTTCTCAAAAAAGGCAACGGGTAAAATTACGTTTACCTGTGAAGACGGTGACCTCATAAAGCAGGCTTTGGATAAAACGATTGCATCTGGCGAAGGGCAGACCATTTGGATGAAATCTGTAGGTGTAAATAGTGATGGGGTAGTGGTATCCACCTTCAATTTTGAGTGGACGGTGCGTTTAAAACAATAGTTTAGTTGTTGTTCTATCTTTAAGTTTTCGAGGAGTGAACGTGCCAACCCAAAGGCAGATTTAGTTGGTCTATCTTAATCCATAAAAAATCTAATAATCACACTTTTAATGAGTGAAGAGGAGTTGAGTGGCTCACAAATGAGTGAATATTGATTTTACCTGTGAGCACTAAAAAACTTCTAGTGTCTTCTTAACGATTATTGGATTTATCAAAGAATATTTTACTGGCAACTACGCAGTTGTTAAATTGCAGTCAAAAATTAGTAAACGAACCAATTGTTTGGTTCCGAATCCAAAAAAGTTATGAGAAAATTTTTAATTCCCTTTGTACTGTTAATAATGGTTGGTTGTGGTAACGATGACGGCCAACGCGATTTTACGGAATCCAACGAACAAGAAATTTTGGATTATATTGCTGCTGAAGGTTTAAATGCTACTAAAAGTGCATCTGGATTGTATTATGTAGTTAATGACCCAGGTTCTGCGACCAAGCCCGCTCCTAGTTCAAATGTAACAGTGGCCTATAAGGGCTATTTTACCGATGGGAGCGTATTTGATGAGAGTAGCGCAGAAGGTATTTCCTTTAACCTGAACCAGGTAATTCCGGGCTGGACAGAGGGTTTAACCTATTTTGGTGAGGGCGGAAGTGGCGTTTTATTGATTCCTTCTAGACTGGGATATGGTGATCGCGGTCGCGGAAGTATTCCAGGTGGTGCTGTTTTGATTTTTGATGTTGCGCTAAGGTCTATAAATTAGGGAGTCTGCCTTTTTTATTAATATCTAAACTATTTTTTTGGATAATCGTACTCCCAGATATACGCCTTTAACTTGCGAACCGTCATATCAGTTTCCATATCCTAATTATCCTAGAATTATTTTGATTACTATTTTTATTAACTATAAAAATAAATTGATTGTAACAAAATCTAGGTTTTAGCAACTAATTGGTATCGATCAAAAAAATTCAAATTATGAACGCACACGAAATAGATTATCAAATTTTTGGAGAAGAGATGCAATATGTTGAAATAGAGCTAGACCCTCAAGAAGCCGTGGTGGCCGAAGCCGGTAGCTTTATGATGATGGACTCCGAAATTCAAATGAATACCATTTTTGGCGATGGATCCAACCAGGATACCAGTGTTTTGGGTAAGATTTTCTCTGCCGGAAAACGTATGCTCACAGGAGAAAGTCTTTTTATGACCGCATTCTTGAATATTGGTCAAGGAAAAAAGCAGGTTAGTTTTGCTTCTCCCTATCCAGGTAAAATTCTACCTATAGACCTATCGGAAAAAAATGGCAAATTCATTTGCCAGAAAGATGCATTTTTATGCGCTGCAAAAGGTGTTTCTGTGGGTATTGAGTTTTCTAAAAAATTGGGTCGTGGGCTCTTTGGGGGAGAGGGTTTTATTATGCAAAAGTTAGAGGGTGACGGAATGGCCTTTGTGCATGCTGGCGGCACTCTGGCAAAAAAGGAACTGGCACCAGGTGAGGTCTTAAAAGTAGATACCGGTTGTATTGTGGGTTTTTCGCAAACGGTAGACTATGATATTGAATTCGTGGGAGGTATACGAAATACCGTTTTTGGCGGGGAAGGTCTATTTTTTGCCACGCTTCGCGGTCCTGGAACAGTGTATATTCAGTCCTTACCCTTCAGTAGATTGGCAGGTCGCGTTTTGGCTTCGATACCAAGAGGAGGAAAGGATAAGGGTGAAGGAAGTTTGCTTGGTGGTTTGGGTGATATTATTGGTGGAGATAGAGG
>CAZUIE010000056.1:0-5003 GCA_964620945.1 uncultured Maribacter sp. | reverse complement strand
AAAAATCAGATTAACTTCTTAAAAGAGCTCCAAAAGAACAACAATAAGGAATGGATGGACGCCAATCGGAAATGGTATACCGAAGTTCGAAATGATTTTATTCGATGGTTGGATGGAATGAACACCCAACTTGCCGCAATAGATGATGAGTATTATGATACTCCTGGTAAAAAAGGTATCAACCGCATCAATAATAATCTGATGTTTCACCCCAACAAGCCTATCTACAAAGATCATTTTGGAGCAGGATTTGACAAGCGGCCAAATACGGGTGATTTCTATTTAGAGATAGGTATAGAGCGTTGCATGTACGCAGGCGGACTCTGGAGGCCAGATTCCAAACGTTTGAGAAGTATTAGGGACGCCATTGATTATAATGGAGAAGAGTTCCAGAAAATTTTGAATAAAAAGTCATTTAAACAGACCTTTGGCGGACTCTGGGAAGATGTAAAGTTGACCAATTCTCCAAAAGGTTTTTCAAATGACCACCCGCATATACATTTACTTCGCAATAAAACCTTTGCAGTAGCCAAGGAGTTCTCAACCAAAGAAATCTTTACTAGAAATTTTGAAGAAAAAGTAATCACCGTCTATAAAGAAATGCTTCCTTTTAGGCGTTATTTAAATCAGGCGGTCACGGTTTAATTTTAGTGCTACATATCCTTACTAAAAGGGTGTTGCATAGAGCCTTCGTTATTAGGTAATACTAGCTATACCAGTCATTTCATCAGCTTCTTCACTATAATCTACAGTATCCACCCTAAATCCAAAAAGATTAAAAAATTCGGTCGTATAGCCTTCTAAATCTCCAATTTCAGGAAGAGTCTCGGTTGTGGCTTCCTCCCACAACTTTGCTACTTCTTGTTGAACGCTCTCTTTCATTTCCCAATCGTCTACACGTATTCTTCCTTCCTCGTCCGTTGGTATTTCGTCCACATAAAGTCTTTCGTTAAAAAGCCTGTACATCTGTTCAATACAACCCTCTTGCAGGCCTTCGGCTTTCATTACTTTATATAACAGGGAGATATATAACGGAATCACGGGAATAGCGGAACTAGACTGCGTTACCAAGGCTTTATTAACGGATACATACGCTTTTCCACCATTAGCTTTAAGAGCATCCGAAATGGTAAAGGCTGTTCTTTCAAGATCGTCTTTCGCCCTGCCGATCGTTCCTTTACGATAAACAGGTTCTGTTAATTCAGGGCCAATATAAGAATAGGCAACTGTCTTAAAATCTGATGAAAGTAAATTAGCGGCAAGTAAGGCGTTGACCCAACGTTTCCAATCATCACCACCCATTACGGTTACGGTATTGTCAATATCCTCTTCTGTACCGGGTTCAATAGTGATTTCATTCACCTCCCCTGTATGAAAATCTACCGTTTTGTTGGTGTAGGAATCTCCAATGGGCTTTAAAGTAGATCTATATCTTTTACCGCTATCGGGATGCGTTCTAACCGGAGAAGCTAAGCTATAAATTAGCAAGTCTATCTTTCCAAGGTCTTTTTTTATCAACTCAATAGTTTCTTCCTTAATTTCGTTTGAAAAGGCATCTCCATTAATACTTTTAGCATAAATACCCTCTTTGTTCGCCTCCGTTTCAAAGGCAGCGGTATTGTACCAGCCAGAGGAAGCTGTTTTGCCTTCGCTAGGGGGTTTTTCAAAAAACACACCAATGGTGGCTGCGTTACAACCAAAAGCACTGGTGATTCTAGAAGCTAATCCAAAACCGGTAGATGCACCAATGACCAAAACTTTTTTAGGGCCATTAATAGCTCCTATTGATTTTACGTAAGCGATTTGATTTTTTACATTTTCCGCACAGCCTACAGGATGAGCGGTAGTACATATAAATCCACGGGTTCTAGGTTCAATAATCATATAATGTGATATTTTATTTAGTATTCGGTTATTGGTAAGCTTAGTTTTAAAGATAGTTCGAATTTTAGTTATCTATTTAGAAATAGAATCTTTACATCATCACAACATATAAGTGTGAATGTTTATATTTTGTTCAATGTAATGGTTTATAACTTGGTTTCATAAGAGTCAAGGGTTTTAAAAATACTAATGAATTCCTGAATTCCTTCTTTTTTTAAGTCTGTATTGGCAATTAATAGCTTTCCTATTTTGGTTTTGGAATCAAAAAACATGAGTGTTGTTACGGCAGGGTCTCCACCAGAATGACCAATTTTTCCTTGTGCAGATATTCCCATGAATATACCCATATTGTACTCGTCATTATAGGCACTTTCATTTCGGTCCTTGTGATTTGCATCGTTCAAGTTTGGCGAAAATAATTTGGCATAACTTTCTTTATTTAGCAACGTGCCCTTTCCTTGATAACCGGATATTAGTTCAATAAGGTATAATCCTAAATCCATGGCTGAGGTAATTAATCCTCCATCGGGAAAATTGATTAACTGGTACGGTGCAAGTTCTGTTTCTATATCTGCATATAACTTTGTGTGTTTCGATGCATCAAGATCGTCTAGCGACCAACCCGTATTTGATAAATTTAAGGGTGTAAAGATATGGGCCTTCGTAAATTGATGAAAAGGTTCATTGACTGCATTTTCTAGCACTAATGCCGCCAAACCGGCACCAAGATTGGAATACTCAAAAATTTCTCCAGGTTTCTTTTTGATGAAATTTTTCTTCTTGTACCATTCTCCTTTTTCATTTAAAATATTTTCCAAAAAAATGGAATAGTCCATGAATTCATTTGGTGGCCTGAAATTTTTGTTCAATTTGGCACCACCGTTTTCTTTCTGTTTTAAAACATACCCTCTACCTTCATACTGCGATGCATCTTTGATAGTCGAGGTATGTGACGCAAGTTGCCTTATAGTAATGGTTTCTTCTGGGAAATAAGGATTAACTACCTCAAAAGGTAGGTAATCGTTTATAGGGTCATCTAGTTTTAATTTTTCCAATTCCTGTGCCTTTAACAAGGCTATGCCTATCACTGTTTTGGAGATGGAAGCTATGGGTTGCACCGTGTTCGCAGTATATTCTTTCTTTCGCACGATATCTGAGTAACCAAATCCTTGAGCGTACAAAATAGAATCAGCATTAACAATGGCAACCGAAAATCCGTTGATGTGCCCTAATTCATAAATTTGTTGCAATTCCTTGCTCAACTGAGTTAACGGAGCCTGTGCTATTTGAGCAGAAGCCATCGAAAATAAAGTATTACAAAGGAGTAGCGTGATCAGTTTTTTCATTTATCTATTTTCTAATCAACGTTAGGTATTACTTCAATTCATCGGATGCGCTAATCAATCGTGCACTTAAATCCGGATCTTTCATATCGGCATCCAGAGGAAACATTGGCCGCTTGATATGTTCGTACCCTAAGCGTTCCAAATCTTGATCTACGCCACCAGGTGTAAGTGCCATAATCCAATCGCCACGCATCTCATACAGCTCAGGAACCAAATAACCGATTTTAACCACAACGATATCAGCATCCCTAGGGTTTAAGTCCAGATCGGTAAAATCTGATTCTTGATGATAGGGTTTGCGCCGGTCGGTGACAATTACGCTAATGCTACCAATCTTGACAACAACTTCTACCTTGGCATCTCTATCGCCTTCTCGTATGGCCGTGATTGTTCCTTCTAGTTTTAAAGGCGGAGCGAAGCGATCATCTACCTGAGCTCCTGCCATGGCAGAAACCTGGTTTCCCACACCTAATTTTAGGGCTTCTGCAATAAGTTCCGGTCCAGGGATGGAGGCATAAATTAATGAAGGTCCGTCCTCCGATTTAAATTCTGATCGATTTAACAATTCCCGCAATGTCCAAGTTACATCGCCTGCACCGCCAGCTGTTGGATTATCCCCCATATCACTGATCATATACGGTTTTTTGTCGCTTTCTAAAGCCATTTTTAAACTTTCGTCCAGTGTAGCTACCGGAGCTACAAATTCGAATTCGTTTCGAACATCCCAGTAGGCCTTTGCCAATTCTTCGGCCGCTTTTGTTACTTGTTCCTTATCATCCCCTACGGCCATGACCACACCATGATTACGGTATTCGTCCGCCCACGGGTAGCCCATCCAAATCGCGGCATCAATAACACCTTCCTGTTGTTCAAAGGCTGGAATCTTTGCATATAAGCTTTTTCCAGGCTCAATACGTGTACTGGTTTTTTCCCCTGGCAATAGAATTGGAACGGGAATCCAAGCCTTGAATTTAGGTTTCCCTTTTCCGCTTTCCAAACGATCTAATAAATTAGTGATGGCTCTCGCCTTGGACTCCAACGCATCTTCATGTGGTGCCATTCTGTAGCAAGTGATCAAGTCCGAATGTTGTGCTAATTCTTCGCTGACATTACCATGCAAATCCATTGAGGTGGATACCAAAACATCGGTACCTATTACGTCACGGATACGTTTGATTAAATCCCCTTCGGCATCTTCCATACCCACAACACTCATGGCGCCGTGTATATCAAAAAAAAGTCCGTCATAAGGGCCATTCTCTTTTAACATGTTTAGTGTCTTTTCAACCATAGACTCATAAGCCTCCCGCGTTACGATACCCCCAGGTAATGATTTTCCCAAAAGGGTAGGCATCCATTCCGCTCTTTTCCTGATGTCTGTTCCTTCATCAAAAAAGGGATAGCGCCCAAAAATCGAATCCCCGATTCTTGCATGGAAAGCCTCTTCTTGTGTTTGGGCCGGAGAAAAGGTGCTGGATTCTATTCCGATACCTGCAATGGCTACTCTTGGCAGTCTGTTTTCTTCCGGGTTATCCGTTTTGGATTTACATCCAATTAATAGAAGAGTAACTAGCGAAAGGATACTGATAATTTTTTTCATTTGTATTTAGGTTTTTTAGTGTAATTATTTCTTTTGATTCCACTTCACAGGACTTACATCATCGTGATTTAAAGTACGTAGAGCATCCCGGTCAATGCGCATAGTTAATTTGCACTCCGGGTCTGGGCATACAACCCGAGCATCGGTTTCCATCCAGTCTGCCGGGTGGTTTT
>CAZUIE010000055.1:0-20357 GCA_964620945.1 uncultured Maribacter sp. | reverse complement strand
GATAGTTTTTTTCCATATCCCCTGCAAAAACGCTAAAACCAAGCTGCTCGTAAAAGTGTTTGGAAGCTTTAATGTCTTTTACACTAAGGCTTATGGAAAAGGCTCCTAATTTCATAGTTCTGTGTTTTCGTTTAAAAATTACCAGTGTTCGTTTATACGCGCATCGTGGTAAAAAACACCGGAATGCGATGGCATGCTATCTAAGATACGCATAGGTAAGGGTTTAAAAAAATGTGATGCCCTAGCTTTAATCGAAGTACGTTCTCATGGAGCCTATGATGCGGTGGGGGAGAAGCAAAGCATTTCGTCTCCTTTCTACGTAAAGATAGACCCCATCAGAAATGTTCCCTTTTTTTATCTCTTGCCTTAACGCATTGAGGTAAAGCGTAATAAGACTAAGACCTATTTTTGAGCTAGTAAATAAGTAGGACAATGATTACTTTAGTGTTTAAGTGAATGAGTTAAATATGTGCAATCGTACTCTCTTTGCTGAAATAATAGGAAATAAGGGCTTAATTAGAAATGAATTTCAACGAAGACTCTAGAGTAAAATTACCAGCTATACTGCATCTCACCCAATTAGGGTACAAATACCTATCATTGAAGGATAGTATATGGGATGAAGAGACCAATATTTTCACCGATGTATTTAAGAAAGCAGTCCATCGTATCAATCCTGAAATGTTAGAGAGCGATATCGAACGTCTGTACCAAGAAATCAGTTTAGACCTAGAAAACGAAGACTTGGGAAAAGCTTTTTTCGATAAACTGATAAGTCGCTCAGGTGTTAATTTGATTGATTTTGAAAACTTTGATAACAATGACTTTCATGTAGTAACCGAGCTCACTTATAAAAACGGTGAGGATGAATTTCGACCAGATATTATCTGTTTGATAAACGGAATGCCACTTGTATTTATTGAAGTTAAAAAACCTAATAATAGAAATGGTGTATTAGCAGAACGCGACCGCATTAATAAGCGTTTTCAAAATAAGAAATTTAGAAAGTTCGTGAACTTAACCCAGTTCATGTTGTTTTCTAATAACATGGAATACGATGATGATGAAATTGAACCTTGGCAAGGTGCGTATTATGCTTCACCTTCATATTATAAACCACAGTTTAATTATTTCAGAGAAGAAATAGGATTCAATTTATCTAATGAATTGGAGCCATTGGATACTTCTGTGGAAGACTTTCTTTTAAAGGATACCAATTACATTAGTGTTAAAAATAACCCTGAATATATAACCAACAAGAATCCTGAATCACCAACGAACAAGATTCTTACCTCAATGTTGTCTAAAGACAGATTGAAATTTATTTTACAATATGCTTTTGCCTATGTAAAGGAAACCACTGGTCTTCAAAAACACATTATGCGCTATCCGCAGTTGTTTGCCACTAAAGCTATTGAAGCTAAATTAGATGAAGGCATTCGTAAAGGAATCATATGGCATACCCAAGGCTCTGGAAAAACCGCCTTGGCATTTTACAACGTTCATTTTTTAACGGACTATTACCAAAAGCAACATATCATACCCAAGTTCTATTTTATCGTAGACCGATTGGATTTATTAACACAAGCAAGAGACGAATTTACAGCACGTGGTTTAAAAGTGCATACGGTAAGTTCTAGAGATGAGTTTGTAAAAGATTTAAAGAAAACCTCTGCCGTTAATAATGATAAAGGCCAACGCGAAATTACGGTCGTTAACATTCATAAGTTTAAGGATGACCCTGAAGCAAGTACAACAACCGACTATAACATCAATGTTCAACGCGTTTACTTTTTAGACGAAGTGCATAGAAGTTATAATCCACAGGGTAGCTTTTTAGCGAATCTTGAAGAATCGGATAGAAACGCCATAAAAATTGGATTAACTGGCACACCACTTATTGGTAAAGACGTAAAGTCAAAGGACCTATTCGGTGGTTACATTCATAAGTATTACTACAATAAATCCATTGCAGATGGTTATACCTTGAAGTTAATTCGTGAGGAAATTGAAACGGAATACAAAATTAAATTCAAGAAAATACTTGATGATTTAGATATTAAAAAGGGTGACATTGATAAACGTCGATTGTATTCGCATCCGTCTTTTGTAGCACCAATGCTAGACTATATTGTTACCGACTTTGAAAATTTTAGAAGACTAAAAGGTGATGCCAGTACAGGTGCTATGGTGATTTGTGATAGTAGCGACCAAGCCGAAGAATTGTATCAAATTTTTAACGCAACATATACTGATAATTTAGATAGTCAATTACCATTAGCAGCAGAGCCTGAACCAGACTATTTAAAGAAACTCCAAGACGACTATAAGGTCAAAAAGGCCGCACTTATTTTATATGATGCTGGTAGCAAAGAAGAACTAGAATCTTGGCGAGACGATTTTAAAGCTGGTAAAATTGACATCTTGTTTGTGTATAATATGTTGCTCACAGGTTTTGATGCCAAACGCTTAAAGAAAATCTATTTAGGTCGTGTTATAAAGGCACACAATCTTTTGCAAGCCTTAACTCGAGTTAACCGTAAATACAAAGATTACCGCTACGGCCATGTGGTTGACTTTGCTGATATTTCCCAAGAGTTTGAAAAAACAAATAGAGATTACTTTAATGAGCTTCAAGGTATTTTAGGTGATGAGATGGAAAGCTATTCCAACCTCTTTATGACTAAAGAAGAAATGACAACTTCTATTAGAGATATTAAAGAAGTACTGGCGGATTACGATTTAAAAAATGCCGAAAATTTCTCATCACAAATCTCACAGATTTCAGACCATGGCGAAATGTTACAAATTAAGAAGGCATTAGAAGATGCACGCTCTTTATATAATACCATACGCTTACTTGGTGAATACGACTTATTAGAGAAGATGGATTTTACCAAACTCAATGCCCTACGTATTGAAGCGGTAAACCGTTTGAATCTCATTAATGCTAAAGAGGCTTTTGATAATAATGAGGAGGTTGGAAACTTGTTGAATATGGCCTTAGAGGATATTGTGTTTGATTTTCATAAGGTTGGTGAAAAAGAATTAGTGCTCGCCGGAGAACTCAAAGACACATTAAAGAAAACACGTGAAGCCTTAGGTGGTAGTTTTGATAGAAAAGACCCTGAATGGGTGAGCTTATATGACGAGTTACGCCGTTTGTTTGACGATAGAAATCTCAATGAAGTATCGCAAGCCGAAATGCAAGAGAATATTACCTCATTACGCTCTATTCACGAGCGCATCAAAGAGCTGAACAGACGTAATGATTTATTAAAAGAAAAATATGAAGGTGACCCTAAATACGCACGTGTTCACAAACGCTTATTAGAAGCTGGTAAGCCTTCTAAACTAAAAGCGGTAATTATTGAAGCCTTACAGCAAATTAAAGAGCAAACAGATTTAGCAGTATTGTCTCGTAACGATAGTTTAAGTAACGAAAGTTATTTTGCTAGCCAGGTGGCACGTTTGGTTTTTGCAGAGTTTCAAAAATCATTGGAGACCAAGATGGATGTGCCAACCATCAAATTTATAACACAATTAATAGTTGACGAATACCTTAACGAATATCACGGAAAATCCGCATGACAACAGAGAACACACAACGCTTTACACAGCAAACCAAAGATCTCATTGACGAACTTAAATCTGTATGTAGTAGCTACGGATTAAGAAATTCTACGGGTGAGTTTGAAATTATAAGTCAAATATTTTTATATAAGTTTTTGAATGACCGTTTCGCTTATGAAATAAAAAAATTAAAACCAGAATTGGAAGGTACGGACGACTGGGAATCTCAGTTGGCAAAACTTCCTGAAGGAGACTATGATGTGTTACAATTTCAGATGAGTTCGGCTACAGCTTTTTTGAAACCACACCAGTTATTGGGTTATCTGTTTCAACGCCAAAATGAGCCAGACTTTGCTAAGTTATTAGACGACACCTTAATGGACATCGCCGCGGATAATAACAAACTTTTTGCCGTAAAGACGGAAGATGGTCAAAAAATACAGCTTTTTGACCCTATTACTGAACACGTAAATAGCAAACAAGATGCTTTTGCAGTGGCGTTAGTAAATAAACTCGTGATTTTCAATTTTGAAAATATTATGGAAGAAGGCTTTGACTTTTTCTCTACCATTTTTGAATATCTTATTAAAGATTACAATAGTAATGCGGGCAGTAGTTATGCCGAATATTACACACCACATGCCGTATCAAAGATAATGGCGCATATTTTAGTGCCACAACCTGTGAGCAATGTCACCATTTACGACCCAAGTGCAGGTTCTGGGACACTGTTAATGAATTTAGCCCATGCCATTGGACCAGATAAGTGTACCGTGTACTCACAAGATATATCTCAAAAATCATCAAACCTATTACGTCTTAATTTAGTACTCAACCAATTGGTGCATAGTATTGAGAATGTGATACAAGGCAATACCATGACCGACCCATATCATCGAAAAGATGGTGACGTACGCAAATTTGACTATATCGTAAGTAACCCACCGTTTAAGCTCGATTTTAGTGATGATGTAGATGTGTTGAAGAAAAAAGAAAACAAAGCACGCTTTTTCGCAGGTATTCCTAATATACCAAAAAAGAAAAAGGGAAGCATGGCTATCTACACCCTGTTTTTACAGCACATTATGCATTCATTAAAAGCTGGAAAAGGAAAAGCTGCTTGCGTTGTACCAACAGGTTTTATAACCGCAAAATCTGGAATTGAGAATAAGATACGCCAGAAAATGGTAGATGAAAAGATGCTAGCAGGGGTGGTAAGTATGCCCTCGAATATTTTTGCAACAACAGGCACGAATGTGAGTATAGTATTTTTAGATGATGCGAATACAGGCGATGTAGTTTTAGTTGACGCCTCTGATTTAGGAACCACCGTAAAGGAAGGTAAAAACCAAAAAACAGTTTTAGAAACATACGAAGAAGATAAAATTATAAATACGTTTACTAAAAAAGAAGTCATTGAGGATTTTTCAGTAGTAGTGAGTTATGACGATATTAAAGCAAAAAATTATAGTTTAAGTGCAGGCCAGTATTTTGAAATTAAAATTGAATATTCTGATATTAAAGCAGAAGAGTTTGATGAAAAAATAAAAGGTTTTGAAATTAATCTAGAAAAGTTGTTCGAAGAATCTAGTAACTTAGAAAAAGAGATTCAGAATAATTTGAAGAGACTGAAATATGATATTTAACAACTCTAAATTCAATAGCCATTGGCCTACCAAAGCATTAAATGAACTTGGAGTTTTTAGCCGAGGTAAATCAAAACACAGGCCGAGAAATGATAAAAGACTTTTTGAAAATGGAACTATTCCTTTGATTCAAACCGGCGAAGTAAAACAAGCGAATATATTTATTAACTCTCATTCATCCAATTATAATGATTTTGGATTAGCTCAAAGTAAATTATGGCCAAAAGGAACTCTATGTATCACTATTGCCGCTAACATTGCTGAGACTTCAATTTTAGGCTATGATATGTGTTTTCCAGATAGTATTGTTGGTTTTAATGCCGATGGCGATGAATGCTCTGAAGTCTTCATGCATTATATTTTTTCTTACATACGTGAGTCGATTCAAAGTAGAATACAAGGAAGTATTCAAGATAATATTAATATAAACTACTTAACAAATTTAAAATTTAAAATACCTGAAAAGAAAGAGCTTAAAAGAATAGAGAATACTCTGTTTAATATAGATGCAAAAATAGAAGTCAACAACAAAATAAACCAAGAGTTAGAGGCTATGGCAAAAACCATTTACGACTATTGGTTTGTCCAGTTCGATTTTCCAGATGCTAATGGCAAACCGTATAAATCTTCTGGAGGTAACATGGTGTACCATGAAGAGGTAAAACGTGAGATTCCAGTGGGCTGGGAAGTTAAAGAGTTGGATGAAATTATAGAAATTAAAAGAGGAAAATTAGTAACAGCAAAAACTGCTGATTTAGATGGTAAATACAAAGTAGTTTCTGCTGGAATTGATTATTCATATTTACATTCAGAATATAATCGGGATAAAAATACCATAACAGTTAGTGGTTCCGGAGCAAATGCAGGGTTTATTAATTTCTGGAGAGAACGCATTTTTGCCAACGATTGTACTACAGTTAGAGGAAAAAGTGATGAAGAGACACTTGTTATTCTTCAGTTTTTAAAATTGAGACAGGAATATATTCTTAACCAGGCTCGTGGTTCAGCACAACCTCACGTATATCCAAAGGATTTACAGTCATTAAAGATTTTAATTTCCAATGTTAATTTATTTGAAAAGTATGGAAAATTAGTTCTTCCTTTCAATGACAGAATCGCTGTGAATGAAAAACAAAACCAAAAACTCGCCGAGTTACGCGATTGGTTATTACCCATGCTTATGAATGGGCAGGTTACGGTTGGTGAGGCTAAAGAAAAGTTGGGTATGGTTGCAGAGGAGAGCATAAAATATGAATAAAGCTCCTAGAACATATGGTTTAAGATTTTTGTTAGTTCTGGGAATTCTTTGGAGTTTTTCATTTCTGTTTAAGAATTATGTTATCTCATTCTTACTATCCATTGGTAGTCAAGTAGATTTTGATTCTATCGCGTTTTTTGTTGGCTTCCTTTTATTGGCTTTAACGGTCTTATTCGTTTTTATTCGTGCATGCCACAAAAGGTATATCCCACATAAGAACAGTACCCTTTTAATTGCATTAACGGTTTTATTTTATTCATACTTAAGATTCGATTTCAGTGATAACTTGGAGTTTATCTCTATTTATGGAAATATTAAATTCGCCGACCTCATATTTATTTTAGGTCTGATATTTCTTATAAATTTAATTCTGGCATATCGCAGAATAAAAAGTAAAGATGAAAATGAATCATTCTTTCTACAAGATTCATTATTTACAAGTGGAGAACTAGTCAACGAAAAAATTCTTCAAAAACTTATTGACACCCTAATCGGCTTTAAACCTGAAGTTGCTTTTTCGATTGGAGTAAATGCGGTTTGGGGTTATGGCAAAAGTAGTTTTCTAGAAAAGCTTAAAACCGATTACGAAAATGCCGATTCAACAGCGATAGTTTTTTGGTACCGTGTTTGGAAAAACAAAGGTGTTAATGCTATAATAGAAAACTTTTTTACTGAACTCAGTACTTTCTTAAAACAATTTTCAGGAGAAATAGACTCTGAATTTCAAGGCTACGTTGACGCCATTCTCCAATTGCCCTCAACAGAACTTAGCAAACTTATCACCGCAGGTCGTGAGGCTATTAATGGCAAAGAAAGTCTAGAACAGCATTTTAATTCCATAAACAGAACTATTCAAAGAATAGATAGACAAATCATAATTCTACTAGATGATTTAGATAGGTTAGAAAAAGATGAAATACTTCATACACTTAAACTGATAAGAACTTTATCGGACTTTAATAATGTCATTTTTATAGTAGGTTATGATAGAGAATATGTGGTGAAAACCATTGAAAGGGCAAAAGGGAACTTTCTAGATAAGGTTTTTAACATGGAGATTAATCTTCTACCCTTTGATGAAAACCTAATAACTCAAAGTCTTTTTAAAGAAATTGACAAGTTATATCCTTCAGAAAAAGCTGAGGTGGATATTCAAGATTTTAATTCAGCTTTTAAATCATTATTCGATGTTGGATTCAAGCCATTTATTATCGACATACCCATTGAAGCCTTGAAAAAAGAACCATGTACAAAATATGAGTTGAACTATCTTGATTTTATCGGAACCTTTAGAGATGTAAAAAGATTTTTAAACGAGTTTAGATTTAATGAAAGTTTTTTGACTACAAAAGATGATGTAATCGCATCAGAATATATCTTGTTAAGGCTGCTTACCTATAAATATCGATATATTCAGAATTTAGTTTTAAATAAACTGGATTCGTTTTTGACTCCTGGTAAAATTGACTGGGAGAACAAGAAAATTCAAAAAGGTAGTATGATTAGTCCAGATGTTTGGATATATGACGAAGAATCAAAGAAAAAGATTGAGAAAGAACTTGACGAAATAAATTGCATCAATGATTTTAAAGTGGTTAATGCCTCATTATGTCGTTTGTTTGGCGAAAACACTTTAGAATACTACAGGAATAATCAGACTACCATTTCAAAATCATATTATACTAACCTTTATCTCAGAAACGATATTGCGTCCGGCAATATTGCAATCTCTCAAATTCAAAAGTCATTCGAGAAGGCCAAACTCAATCTATTAGTTGATGAAATAGGAAAAGACCCTGAAAAAAGAGAATTTTCAATTCAAAATGAGTTGAAATACTTCATTTTTAGAAATGAGATTAAAATAATAGAGCAGTTTCAAGATGTTGTTTTATCATTACAAATGTTCATGTCTGAAGGTCTTCATAATGACGATGAAAAGGTTTTAGAAATTTTAAAAAATGGTTTAGGGAAATTTTATAAAAACAATAGAAAAGGTTTTCTCGAAATGATTGAGCAAGTTTTGCTTACCACCAATAAAGGTTATTTAGACAATTTATTTGCAGATATTATTCTCAACGAAAAACGAAAGGAACAAAAAGAACAATATGGGATATCTGGAATTGTTGAATACAAAAACAACTTCTTTAAAAATGGAGAACTCAAGAAACTATTGATATCTAAACTTAAATCAATAATTGAAAAAACGACTAATCTTAATGAGGTTATAGAATACTATCATCTTTTAGTTGAAAAATTAACAGCAGACAAAAATATTATTAAGCCTTATCGGGTAAATCAGATATTACAAAAAGATATTGAAGAAAAATTTTCGAAGTATTACGAGACCTATCTATTTTCAATGATTTCGGACAAAGCCGATTCAAATGAAGCTGAATTTAGAGGTTACCAACCAAATGATTTTTTGGCACAAATTTTTGGTTCTCAAGAAGCATATGAAATACTACTTAAAGATTTAAATTCGACAGCCGCACTTTCACAGTACCAGCAAAATGGCGTAAAGAATTTACTTTTATTCCTTAAGAAATTAAAAATCGAAGAAGAATTGAAAAAAAGAGTTGAATTAACCATCCAAACTATTGAAAAATATATTGAAAAAGGCTACAAACCACTAACAAAAAAAGAGTATAATGAGATTTGGAAAGACTTGAAAAAATAAAAATTATTTATGTAGTTCGAGAAGATTTTGAAAGAGTTACACAAGCCCCAAAAGAAAATGGTATGTGGGTATCGGGTAGTTCGATTATTTAATGAAAAAAGGGATAACCCAAGATGAGATAAGTGAACACTACTAAACATTAAAAATTGAAAGAACAAGAATTCAAAAAGTGGCTAAGCGAAAAATTCAAAAAAACAGTTGCACAATCAAGGTTTTCCAACTGTGTGAGAGTTGAAAATCATGTTGGTGATTTAGACCAACTTTTTGAAAATGATCAATGCCAAAATCTTCTTGAAAGTTTGGTTTATAGCACTGCTGATCAGATTAATAATAAGCAGCCAAAGCATTCAATTCCTATAGATGGTAATAAACGTACTGGTTCAGCTACTTTAAAACAAGCTGTTAAACTTTATGTTGATTTTAGAAAGGGTATAGAGCCTGACAAAATATCTGATTTAAATAGTGATTTAAAAAAATCATTGCACCCTTACATTTCAAGGTATAAAGATTTGATTGTTAGTTCTGAAGAATACGATGAACTCTATAAATGGGAAGCAATTCAAAACTTTCAAAATCATTGGCATTTAGATGCAGATGATTTCGTTGCAATGTTAGATGCCTCGTTTCCTGGAAATGAAAATCTTTGGGCTGGCAGTCATTTCCTGCCCATAAATATGCTTAAAGAATTTTCCAAAATCAATAAGGATGCCGTAATAGAAGCATTAAAAAGTTTGTTCGACGAAAGACAGGGGCTTGAGCAACGCATACCATCTTATATTTCTGTTATGGATGGTCTACTCAATAGTTATAATGAGTCTTCGGGGAGAAATGATAAATCACATTATCAGGACGCAAGGGCTATAAGTTTACTATTGGCTTTCAAATATCCTGCTAAACATTCCTTGTTTAAATATAGTGTGCTTAAAAAGTTCTGTGAGGAATTTGAATTAGAGTTTCCAAAGGCTGGGCATGTTGTACAGCAAATCTTGGTCAATAATGAAATCAATCGGGCTGTAAAAGAGGTTCTTGTTGAGGATGATGAGCTTATTCAAATCCACCAAAATAGATTAACCCCTAATTCTTTTAGGGAAGATGATGATAACATTCTTACACAGGATTTTATATATTCAATATTTGCATATACTACTAAAGAGCCAAAATACTGGTTATACGCCCCTGGTGAAAACGCAGAAAAGTGGAATGAATTTTACGATGAAGGCATAATGGCCCTAGGTTGGGATGAGTTGGGAGATTTGAATAGTTATACTTCTAAACCGGAAATAGTTCAGCGATTACAGGAGCTGGATAATAGTACAGGTTCCAAAAAAAATGATGCTACTGCAAACGATGAGTTCGCAAACTATATGTCTATTGGTGATGTAGTATTCGTAAAAAAGGGAAAATACAAACTTTTGGGATATGGCATTGTAACCTCGGATTACATGTTTGACTCCAAAAGGAGTCAATTTAATCATATCCGCAGAATGGATTGGAAAAAGAAAGGCGAATGGGAAGCCGGGCACACTTTAGTAGTAAAAACATTAACTAATATAAGTGACTATGACTCTCCCGCTACAGAATATGATAAATACCATGAACGGCTTATGGCAACCATTAATGGTACCTATACATTAAAGAAAAAAGAGGATATGAACCTTCCACTAAACCAAATCCTGTATGGCCCTCCTGGAACAGGAAAAACTTATAAGCTAAAAGAAAGGTACTTTGAGAAATTTACAATTAGTGAAAGCTCCCTTTCTAGGGAACAATTTGTTTTAAATCTGGTTGCTGATTTAACTTGGTGGCAAACTTTTGCGATTGCTTTATATGATTTAGGTAAAACCTCGGTAAACAACTTATTGGAACATGAGATCGTAAAGGCAAAAGCGAGTCTATCCAATGCAAAAAACTTTAGGCCCATTGCTTGGAGTAGGATGCAGGCGCATGCGGTCCCAGAATGTCCGAATGTGAATGTAGCTGATAGTAGTGAACCATCATTATTTTATAAGGAAGCTGATTCAGAATGGCGTGTTGTCAAAGAAAACGTAGAGAACGTATACCCAGAGGGTATTGAGTTGCTGGAACAGATTAATAATTTTGAACCGAGTGAGGATAAAATTGTCAAGAATTATGAATTTGTCACTTTTCATCAATCCTTTAGTTATGAGGATTTTGTTGAGGGTATAAAACCAAAATTAGAGGAGGGCAATTCAAAACTGGAATATGAAATCAATGATGGGGTTTTTAAAAGGCTATGTCAAAGGGCCGAAAAAGACTTAGGGAATGATTACGCCATTTTCATTGATGAAATAAACAGGGGTAATGTTTCAGCTATTTTTGGTGAGCTTATTACCCTTATTGAGGATGACAAAAGAATTGGAGAGCCTCAAGAACTTAGGGTAAAACTACCTTATTCCAAGACTGAATTTGGGGTGCCACCAAATATCTATATAATCGGTACCATGAACACTGCTGATAGAAGTGTAGAGGCCTTGGATACTGCACTGAGAAGAAGATTTTCTTTTGTTGAAATGAACCCTAATCCAAAACTATTACAAGGTATACAGGTAGATGATATAAAGCTGGATGAGGTATTACAAAAAATAAATGAACGTGTGGAACTATTGGTAGACAGAGATCATACTATTGGTCATGCCTATTTCATGAACTTGACTACTAAAAAAGAATTAGAACTGGCATTTACAAATAAGATTATTCCGCTATTACAAGAATATTTTTACGGAGATTATGGTAAAATTGGCTTGGTATTGGGTGAAGGATTTGTTGAAAAAATAGATAATAAAAAAGTTGAATTTGCTGCCTTCAAATATGAAGGTCAAAACGATTTTAAAACGCCCAGTTTTACCTTAAAATCAATAGACGAAAAAAATATTCTCCCTGCCATTGAGTTATTACTAGGAAAAAAGGAAACTAACGGAAACCAGTAATTGGGTATAAACAAAACCATATCTGTTTTTGAACACCAACGCCTTCGCATTGGTGATAATGGATTTACCAGGATTCATTTGGATGCCTTATTAAAGCTAAACGAATACCATGAAGGGGTATATTTTGAAGCCATAGCAAAGGGCATAAAATTTAACCAGTATGTAGGTGTAATTCAGGTAGATGGTTTAACTATTGAAATAAACCCTAAGGCAGATAAGGATGATGCTGAGGAGCTTTGGAAAGGAGTTTTGCTAAAAATGCTTCAGGCCTGCGGCAAACTAAAAGCTTCTTCGACCGGTCCTGCTCATGTGAGGAGACAACGCTTAAATTTATTGGAGGTTTATTTTGAACTCTACTTACATGAAGTAGATAGTATCGTTAGAAGAGGTTTAATAAAAAATTATCGAAAGGAAACAAAAAACACAAAAGCCTTAAAAGGAAAACTGGAGTTTGCTGGTAATATTAGGTATAATTTGGTGCATATGGAGCGTTTTTATACAACACATCAGGTATATGACGCCAATCACTTGCTTCATCAAATTTTATATAAAGCCTTAGATATTGTAGATCATTTTTCAAGCGGGACACGGTTAAATGATTTTAGTAAAAGGGTCTTAATGCACTTCCCAATAGTCGAAAATAAAGTCATCACTTCCCAGCATCTTGAGAATATAAAGCTAAATAGAAAATCTATTGGCTACCAAGATGCACTTCAACTCGCACGTCTTATTATTCTAAATTATTCACCAGATATTTCTAGTGGGAAGGAGAAGATGTTATCCTTATTATTTGATATGAATCAATTGTGGGAAGAGTATATTCTAAAACAAGTTAAAAAAGTTACGGAAGGAACTGATTTAATAGTACAAGGTCAGGAATCTAAGGAGTTTTGGGGAAGTAACTCCCTAAGACCTGATATTGTCATAAGAAAAGGTGCTAGCACCTATATTATCGATACCAAGTGGAAACGACCAACATCAAGTTCGGCTTCCATCGCTGATTTACGCCAAATCTATGCCTACTGTAGATATTGGGATGCGGAAAAGGCAATGCTTTTATATCCTGGCGAAAAGACTGTTCAAAGTTTTAAGAAATACAAAACCGATGATTTTCAGAAGAAAGATGGGGAATTTGTTGAAATAGATCATTATTGCAAAATGGGATTTGTACAGGTTATGGATGGTAACGTTTTAAATGATAATTTGGGAATGGAAATTTTAGAAATGCTTCAAATAGACTATTAAAATGAAGAACAAAAAAATCCTGTATGTAGACATGGACAATGTGTTGGTGAATTTCCCCGCCGGGATAGCCCAATTGGACGATGCAACCCTTAAAAAATACCATGGGAATTATGATGAGGTCCTCGATATTTTTAATCTACTTCCTCTTGGGAAAACCAAAGCGCTCTTTCATAACTTTTCCTAAGGCGCGTACATCAACCGCTTGCGCAGGTACGCCGGTCATCCCAAGGGCAACGTCCTTATCATCCGCTTCAATGCGCTTTTCACCATGGAGTGGGGTTAGGCGGTCCTACAACTGCTGAACCTAAATTTTTCAGGGATTTACCTTCGAGGGGTTTACGAATAGCCTTATCTTTCATTACACCAAATGGTTCCTGCCAAAGGAATCGGTACCTAAGGGGATACCCTTGCTAACACACATGGAAATAAGTCTTATATTGATGAAAATCTTCGGATAAAAACAACCCTATGAAACCCAATTGTTTAACGATTCTTTTCGTGTTTCTTTTTGGAACTATAGTAGGTAGTTCCCAAGGCTATAACGTGCATTCCCATAATGATTATGAGCAACAGGTGCCCTTTTGGAAAGCGGTATCGGCCGGTGTTGCTTCGCTGGAGGCCGATGTATTTTTACAGCATGGAACTCTCCTGGTAGCCCATGAACTGGAAAGCACTACCGATGCTAGGACCTTGAAAAGACTGTACCTGGAACCCTTGAACGAAGCGCTTGATCGGGGACTGCTGAACAATACTCCCCTACAATTATTGATCGATATTAAATCTGAGGCCGTACCCACCTTGGAGGCACTAATCACAGCATTACGAGAATATCCAAGCATAATAAAAAGTACCAACGTCAGCATTGTAATTTCCGGTAACCGGCCAGAAATTGCCCAGTATGTGACCTATCCCGATTTCATCTCTTTTGATTATCAAACTTTAGACCCCATTGAAGATGCGAGCATCCGTGACAAAGTAGGGTTGATCAGTTTGCCCTTTACGCGTTTTACAGCTTGGAACGGTAAAGGGAGGTTAACAAAAGAAGATCTGGAACGTGTAACTGCTGTGGTTGAAAAAGCGCATTCCTTTGGAAAACCCTTTCGGTTTTGGGCCACCCCGGATTCTAAGACCGCTTGGAAGGCGATGGTGGACCTAGGGGTGGACTATATAAATACAGATCATCCTTATGCCTGTGTTACGTACGTACATTCCTTACCTGAGCGGGTCTATGAAAACACCGAGAAACGCCCCGTGTATGTACCCAAGTTTGAAAGGGATGGGGCGGAGGAACACCCAAAAAATATCATCCTCATGATCGGGGACGGAAACGGTCTGGCCCAAATTTCCGCTACGGCCTTGGCCAACGGAGGGGCCCTTAGCCTAACGCAATTAAAGCATATAGGCTTGGTAAAAACGCAATCCAGTGATGATTTTACAACAGACTCGGCTGGGGCGGCCACAGCTATGGCCACAGGGGTCAAAGTCCCGAATAGGGCCATAGGCGTGAATGCGGACGGGGAACCGATAACCAACCTCGTAGAACAGCTTTCCAATGCCGGTTTTACGACCGCAATAATTACCACGGATGAAATCCATGGGGCCACCCCAAGCGCATTTTATGCACATCAAACAGATAGATCCATGACGAAGGCCATTCTAACGGATTTGAAAACGAGTAGCCTGGACGTATTTATTGCGGCCAAAGGCTCCGACACGTTAACCCGGAATATAGTTTCCGGTTTTACGATGGTAGCCGATCTGGAAGGGATTAAAACCGGCAGCACTACAAAAACGGGTGCATTTTTCCCAAGCGATACGCGTCCGGCCCCATTGGACAGCGCCTTGAAAAACGTACTTTTTAATTTTGAACAGAAAAACGAGCCATTTTTCATCCTAGTAGAAGGAGCAAAAATAGATTCTTATGGCCATGCCAACAACATTGGCGGCCTAGTGGAGGAAGCCCTTGCTTTTGATAAGGTTGTTGGCGAAGCCATACAATTTGCGGATAAAAATAAGAACACCTTGGTAATCATTACGGCAGATCATGAAACAGGCGGACTAACCCTTCCGCAAGGGAATGTAGCGAGCGGCACTATTGAAGCGGATTTCACTACAGATGACCATACCGGTATTTTTGTCCCTCTTTTTGCCTATGGGCCACAATCACATACGTTTCAAGGTGTGTTTGAAAATACAGCGGTGTTCGAAAAAATAGTAAAAGCCTTGAATACGACCCCTACAGCGAAGTGAAAATTCTCCTAAAAGGGAACCACGGTTACAAGGCCATTAAGGATTTGATTCCTAAATAATTAACGTGGCAAATTGTAGTCGCGAATCACCTTGCTAACCAGTGCAAAACACAAATCGTACGGATGTTTTAGGCTGTACCCACCTTACCTCTCGTTGGTAAGCCAAAGTAACCTTGCGTTGATGGTCTACTTGGGCAACGCAAAAGCGAGTTTGGGATTTTCGATAAATAGTAAATCAATCTCTTCTTTGGTAAATCCACGCTCGTAAAGTTTTTTCAACAATACCTCCGAAATGGTCTGGTAGGGGGCGTCGTTGCCATTTTCAAAGGGCGTTACCGAATATTCCCCGTTATTGTTCACAACGGCCCAACCATCATCATGGGAAAGCAACAGTTTGGATAATAACCCATGTTCCCGAAGGCTTACAATCATGGCAACATAGTCGTCGATTCTGGTTTTACTCACCCCATCCAAGCTGATCCATAGTCCTTTTTTGGCCATACGTATACGTTCCTCATCTTCCCCATTTTGCGCATGGACCCAAATAAGCCTATTGAAATCAAAATTGTCCTCCTCGGCCAAACGCGCTTGGGAGGCCACACTGGCGCCATCTCCGGTATGGACCGCAACGGCCATTCCCGTTCTGTTACTTAACAATAGCCCGGCCTTGAAAATTTTTTGCTCTATGGCATCCAATGGTCCCGAGCCAACCCCCAACTTAATGAAGCCAGGCCTAATTCCTGTATCGGCAATCCCTTCTTGCCATTCTTTTTGCCAAAGGGCCGCCAAGGAACTCACGGTTTCGTCATGGATACTTTCCGGAAGGTACTTTTTATCCACCGCCGCGTAGTATCCCGTGTTCGTGACAATATGGAGGTCAGACAGTTCGGAAAGCTTTTGTAGAAGCCTTACATTTTTGCCTATATAGCTTGGCGTACACTCAAAAAGGGTGCTATAGCCCAAGGTTTTCAGATGCTTGAGATAAGGTAAGATGGTGTTTATGGCCAGTGTCTGGTCCTTAAAAGATTGGTTGGGGGTAGCGGTGCCATTAAAATTGGTGACCACATGCTCATGTACCAAGGTTTTTCCCATGTCGCCAACGGCGAGCTTTCCTCTTACCGTCATGATATAGCCATCCTCTTGTCCTTGGACACAAAGACAAAACATCAGTAAAATCGTGCAGAGAACAATGCTATACTTCATACAAATTTTTAATTTTTCGAAGGTGTTGGTCTAGTTGAAATAGCATACTGCAAACAGCTACTATCCTAGGCAGCTAAACCAGTTGTAACCTCACCATTCCCTATAAAGATACAGATAAAAGCATCCCAACGGTATACCGTTGCCCAGGGATAACGAAGTACCATTGGCGTAGACTGCAGGATACTGGGCACCGAAGTGTAACATAGGGGAAGTTACCGTCAGCGTACCATTAATGGAGAAATGAGTACCTTTTCAACATAAATACAGGACCAAACACCATGAAGAAAACAACACGTACTGCACTATTAATCAATTCCTTTTTTGCGTTTTCCCTTACCGGAATAGCGCAAACTACCGCTGTAGACCACCATCATACGAAGCATTCCCACGGTATTGGGGAGCGGGCCCATGCACATGAGCACGGCCCAATGGCATCCCATCCAATGCCCCAACAGGCAAAATTGGTAACCGGGCAGGGGGCCTTCATTTTTTCCTATGATGAGGGGTTGACCGATGCCCTTCCCAAAGCGGCCCGTGAATTTGAACCGGGAATGCATGGCGGTTTTAATGAAGATCCGGAAACAGGCATCGTGTATACGGGCATTCCAGGGTATGGCCTTTGTTCGATCAGTCCAGACCTTACCACATGGAACCGCATTGGAACAGATGAACGCTTAAAGGATAATATCCATGGCATTACTTTTTTTGTCCATAAGGGTGCAAAATACCTTGCCATTGCACAAGAGGGGAAAAGAGTGCTGGTGGTAACCCTGGATGGCAGCATTGTGAGTGAAATCCTAAAGCCCACCGGGAACGAGTTCCAATTTGCGCCTGCCAATGCCTTCTTTTCAACCGAGGACAGCAATTTTGGGGTAACGGATGTGACCTATTTGAAAGGAACGCTTTATGTGGCCCATGGCTATTCTGAGGGTGATTTTGTGATGACGATCAAAGAAAATGACGGGGTTTGGCGTTGGGGCAAACTGGCATGGGGAGGAAAGGGAGATGCCCCTGGCCAATTTCAGACGGCGCACGGCATCTATGCCCACAAGAACCATATCCTCGTGGCCAATCGTGCGGCAGGACAGATAGTAAAATTTACAAAGAAGGGCACCTATGTGGAAACCTTTAATGACATCCCAGAAGGGAGTCTCATCTGCAATGTCTCTTATGAAGCGGAGCACTACTTTTTAAACGCTTTAAGTGCCCTGGGGCAACAGAAATCGGCCCCAATCTATGTGCATACCGGCGAAAACCTGGTATCTACTATTGTACCGGGCGATTTGGATATTCCGGTACTCACCAATATTCATCAGGTGTGGCCCCATTATGTGGAAACAGAAAATGGGTCAAAGCAGCTGTATCTATTGGTCCATGGCTGGAATCTGGGCAAATTTGCGGTTTTACGGCTGGAGGACTAGGGACGCCTTAGTTCATAAATTGGGCTAATAGGTAATCTTGAAAATACTACCACCAAAATCATCACAGACGTATAAGGCACCATCGGGGCCCTGTGCCAATCCGCAGGGCCTATGCTGTAAGCTGCCTTCCCCTGGGTTGGTCAGGTCAAATCCGGCAAAGTTATCCAGGAAAATTTCCCAATCGCCGCTAGGCTTCCCATTTTTAAAAGGCACAAAGGCCACAAAAAAGCCTTTTTTGAGCGTTGGGGACTGATTGTGAAAGGCAATGAAGGCGCCATCCTTATACTTTTCAGGGAAGAGGTCTCCGGTATAGAAAAGAACATCGTTGGGCCCTAAATGCGCAGGAAAGCCCACGAGGGGATCAACGAATGTTTCATCGCTTTCTTTTTCACCATCCCCGCCATATTCCGGGGCAAGCACTCTTTTGTTCTTATTTTGATCGTAATAGGTGGAAGGCCATCCGGCATCGTCGCCCTCCTTGAGTTCATATAAGGTCTCCGCGGGCAGATCGCCGTCCTGTTCTTGGGTATAAAGATCAGGGTAAAAACTGTGCAGCCCTCCACGGCCATGATCGGTGGCAAACAGTGTATTTGTTTTAAAATTCCAAGTGATGCCCACTGCATTTTTGAGCCCGGTGGCATACCGTGTGCCATCCGCAAAGGTCTGGTTCAATTGATCGGCCTTAAATTTCCAGATGCCGCCAGCGGAATCCAAGAGGGTGCAGGGAATCATCCCTGTGTTTGTTTTTTGGTCCCTACAGGCATCGTTCCAAGAACCTATGGTCACGTACAGATTGGCCTGATCATCTATGGCAAAAGGTTTGGCGTTGTCCATGCCCATATCCACAAGACCATCCACTATTTTTTCAGGAGCGTCAGTATCTATGACCTCATGGGCCTCGTTCAATTTGTACCGAAACACCCCAGAATTGGACGAGGCATACAGGTAGTCGTCCTTGGCCAAGATGCCAGTACCGGGAAGATTTGCAAAGGACTCCTGCGTATCAATGGTACCGTCTTTATCCGTATCCTTGAGCACTACTATGGCCTTGCCATCTTTCAGTACGGACCTATTGGCATAGATATCACCATTTTGGGCAACAGTCAAATGCCGAACCGCCCCTAGATTTTTGCCAATTTCGGCAACTGAAAATCCTTCGGGAGCTTTTAGCAGGGTCTCATTCTGGACCGTTTTTACGGGCTGTTTTTTGTCGGTTTTACAGGCTACAAAGAAAATGGCCAGGGCCAGTGTGGTTCCTGTTATCCATACGTGCTTGGCATGGCGTTTTGGTTTCATAGGTTGGTTTTAGAAGGTTGTTGGGTTAAAGTTACTATTTCATATGCATTTATGCTGTAAAAATTCAAAATACTCCTGTGAAGCTATGGTGTTGCGCATACAAGGTTAGCTTATCCTTTGTTAATGGTGCTGCTCGCCAATCTGTGTAGTGGCCAATAGGTATTCTGAAAGAGACGGTACCTGTCCGCCAAAATGGAGAAGGTCGCGAACACCTTTTGGAACACGAATGCTTCTCGATACATTTTCAACCGCACTCCCGTTCGTTTGAAAACACTCGAAGTGACATTGGTTTTTTTGATTTTATTTTGTCAGTTCGAGTGGCGGCCTGCAAGAGACGTTGTATCGAGAACGGTTGGAACACTACTGCTTCTCGATACTAATTTTCTCGTACCTCGTAAATTCACTCGAAGTGACGTTGGTTTTTTTGATTTTACTTTGTCAGTTCGAGTGGCGGCCTGAAGGAGGCGTTGTATCGAGAACGGTTGGAAGACTACTGCTTCTCGATACAACTTTTGCTCCTGAAAAGGTCGCAAAACCCACTCGAAGTGACATTTTGGTGTTTACTTGGAGTTTAGGGATTGTCAGTTCGAGTGACGTCCTGCAAGAGACGGTGTATCGAGAACCTTTTGGAACACGCATGCTTCTCGATACAAATTCCTCGTACCTCTGAATTCACTCGAAGTGACATTGGTCTTTTTGATTTTACTTTGTCAGTTCGAGTGGCGGCCTGAAGGAGACGTTGTATCGAGAACCTTTTGGAACACGCATGCTTCTCGATACAAATTCCTCGTACCTCGTAATTCACTCGAAGTGACGTTGGTTTTTTTGATTTTACTTTGTC
>CAZUIE010000054.1:0-20462 GCA_964620945.1 uncultured Maribacter sp. | reverse complement strand
GTGCGCACCACCGATGGAAATTATGTAGTAACCATCTGTGAACAAAAATCCGTACCGCAAGCGCAAGAACTGGCCCACCTGTTAGGGCATTTGGCGACCAATAATTTTAAAACATCACGCGTTGTTTATACGGTTACACAAAAAGCCGTCGTAGTTTGGAACGGCAAACCGGTCATCGTAAAGCACTACTTGGAAGGAAAGATCATGGCACAATTGCCGGATGCCCTACTCACCAAAGTGGGTCAACAAATGGGAAAACTACATCAAATTTCTGCGCCGGATTATCTCCCGAACACCTTGTCCTATGGCCTGGAATCCTTTTCTGAAATAGAGGAATACATGCCTAACACTCCTTTTGGCGCCTGGTTAGCCGAGATAAAAACCAAGATAGCAAGCCTAGATCTCCAAGCCTTGCCCAAATGCTTGATTCACTCCGATATTTTTTACAGCAACATTATTGTTAGTGCGGATGAGACCGAAGTCCGTATTATGGATTTTGAGGAGGCGGCTTACTATTATCGCATTTTTGATGTTGGCATGTCTATTATAGGACTTTGTGAAAACGATGGCGGAATAGCTATACAAAAAGCCCAAGCGTTGTTACATGGCTATCAAAAGGAGATTTGTCTGACCCAAACCGAAAAAGAGGCCTTGCAAGCATTTACGGTCTACGCTGCGGCAGCGATGGCGTTTTGGCGTCACAAGAACTTTAATCACGTACATCCGGAGCCACATATGTACGATCACTATAAACAGCTTCAAGAAGTGGCCAATGCGGTCAGAAGCATCCCATTAGCAGAATTTTTAGGTATTTTAAATGGTTGATAAGCTTGCTAATTAGTTGGCGCCTTTATTCCTAGGATTTACAACGCATCAATGGAAAGCTGTGCTGTACGCACTTGGGAATTCTCTTTAGGGCCTACTTCGGTCCAGGCAAAATACAGGGTATCTTTAAATTTTTCCATTTGGGGAAAGCCGGATTTTCGTGCAGTACTCATCTGAGCTATGGTGTAGGTGTTCGATACGGTGCCATCGCTGCTTACCTTTGCCAATTGAAACCAGGCCTCCTCTCCTTTCGACTCCATCCAACTCACTGCCACCGTTGTGTCGTCAATCCCTACCACATCTACACGACCTAATGTATGTTCCGCTGAGACCAAAATTGGATCCTGAAATTGTTCGCCGCCATCGTTTGAAAATGCGACCTGCACTCTGGCCGAATCTTGCGCCGCCGTAAACCAAGCGACGGCCAAATTATTACCCATAGCCGCTACCCTAGGACCGTTAACCGGACATCCTTTTATCTTCCAATTATCCGCATGCACCCTTATGGGGGCTGTCCACCTACCTTCTACTTGACGAACAATACTGATATCGCGCATTTCATCTTCGGATCGGTCCCTGTACACCACCACAGGTCCATTATGGGTTACTGCCGCACTTGTCTGGCAGCAATCACAGGTGCGTATGTCTAATTCGTGCTCATTGGATACCGTACCTTCTGCAGAAACGGCTGCTGCTCTAAGCGTCATGGCGCCCCGCTCCCCTACTTCATTTTCTTCGGTATTCCGGCCATCTAACCAGGTAACGAAAAAAGAATCGTTATACGGCAAAACAGTCACAAAACCATGTTCTGTTGGGGTATCATCGGTGTGTAGGTCTAGGTTCGTAGTCCAGGTCGTACTCCCCTTTGGTTTTAGGTTCATTTGTACATCATAGGAATAGGTTCCCTCGGTCGACTTCCGCAACACGTGGGACCAGTAGTTTCCGTTATTTTCTGCCACCATAGGATAATCTGCCCAGTTCACGAACCAATCCCTTCCCTTGGCTATCATTTCTGGTTTTTGCCAAGTTCCGTCTTTCAGTTCAGCATAGTAGAATGTGGCCAAGCTATCGCCTTTGGTCTCTACCCACGAGAGCAGGGTTACAGCCGTATTGGATACCAAATGCGGCAAAGAACTGGCTGTTCCTGCCGGCGACACCATATCCTCTAACTTATGTACAGAAACTTCAGGTAAGGGAGTCTTATATTCTTGCTTACAACTACTTACAAATAAAAATAGTACAAATATTAAAGTATAGTACCGGTACTTCATCACTCTATAGTTTTAAGTTGTTCCACCATTTCCGGGGTGTTCCATTCCATGGCACCATCAAACCGAAATACCTCTTCTCCTGCTTCGTTGTAAACAAAACTTACCGGTAACGCATTAATATCTAGTTGGTCATAGCTGCCGTTATATTTGATGAAGTTAAAATCGAAGCCACGGTCGCGTTTAAATTTCTCTATTTTTTTGGTGGATTCGTCCGATGCCAACACGAATACATAATTCTCGCTAGCTAGAACATCTTGTAGTTTCAATAAATCGGGCATTTCCTCGATACAGGGACGACACCAGGTCGCCCAGTAATTTATCAATACCCTTTTCCCTTTGTAATCTGCCAGTTCAATGGGATTGCCTTTCAAATCGGCATAAGTTGCCTGTATAGGTTTTTCCGACTGTACGGCATTGCGTTCTGGTTTGCTCCGGTTTGCTTTTTGCGCATCCTTACAGCTACTACATAGGATAAACAGTAAGGCGAATAGGGTCGTCTTTATTTTCATATATTATCTGATGTGGCTTCCAGCGTTCATATCTATGGTAGTACCGGTAGCATGGTCCATACCACCACTGGATAATAGGGCAATGAGTGGGGAGAGGTCTTCGGGTTTGGTAAGCGTGTTCAGGGCAATTTCATTCAATACTTTTTCTTCGCCGTAGGTTTTGATGAATTTTTCTGCCATTTGGGTTCGGGTAAACCCTGGAGCAACCACAAAGGCTTTTATATTTTGTTTCCCAAAAGAACGCGCCACACTTCGAGCCAAAGAAGTAATTCCTCCTTTAGACGCGGCATAGGCTAGATATTCTTGCGTTTCGCCCCTAAAAACGGCCCTACTTCCAATATAAATAAATCGACCTCCGCCCTGTGCTATAAAATGGTCGAGGCCCAACTTGGTGAGCACGCCAACTGAATCTAGATTCACGGCCATGGTTTTCTTCCAGATTTTTAACCACTCATCAGTATCCATAGCAATCGGATGTTGCAAAAACACCCCTGCGTTAAGAATGATTACATCTAGCTTGCCAAAATAAGTCACCACGCTTTCAAAAAGGCGAAACACTTCGCTCTCATTGGATAAATCGGCCTGGAATGTCTTGGAGCCATTTTTGTGTTTAGCTACCAATGCCTCTGCAGCACTTTTATTACTATTGTAATGTACGGCGAGCTTCCCCCCCATCTCCATAAGATAATCCGCTACTGCCCTACCAATGCCATCGGAGGCGCCTGTTAGCAGTATCGTTTTGCCCTTTACATCTATTGTGGTCATTTCTTTTATTTTTATTTTATACGTATCGGTATTTAAAGGAACAGGAACCGCTGTTGTAATTCCTTTCTGGTTTTAATACTAAAACCGTTTTATCTTTCAGTAAAACGGTATAAGAAACTGCAATAGTTTAATCCTCTTAGTCTTTACCTTAAGACGGCTAAAAATACAAAATTGTCCTTAGGCATTTGGGTATTTTAACGGTATCCAATCGTTTAAGGTTTCCATTGGATTGTGCATACTGAGCTATAGCTGGCTTTTCTAAGGCAGTTTTGGGAAATTAGCGCATAAAAAAACCACCTAAGTTTAGGTGGTTTTCTATTCAAACGTTGTTTTGCGCTTATTTTATAGCTACCAGTTCCAACTCAAACGTAAGGTCATGACCAGCTAAGGGATGATTGGCGTCTACGACAATATCGTTTTCGTTTACTTCTGCGATACGCAGTTGTCTTTCCGAACCATCTTCGTTTGAAGCCACTAAAGCCATATCTACTTCTGGCGTAATTTCTTTAGGCAAATGCTCTTTCGGCACGGTCTGGAACAGCTCGTCCTGTTTCTCGCCATACGCCTCTTTCTTATTGATAACAACGGTTTTTTTGTCGGAAGGTGCCATATCCAAAAGTCCTTTTTCAAAACCTGGTATCAAACTTCCTTCTCCTAATTTCACTTCCAACGGTTCGCGTTGTAACGAACTATCGAAAACCTGTCCGTCACTTAGTTTGCCCGTGTAATGTACCAATACTACATCTCCTTCTTTTACTTTACTCATCTTCTTAATTTCTATAGTTTACTTTAACGAAATGCAAAGGTATCCATCTCAACAGCGAATAACGAACACAAGCGATAAACCTCTGTTTTTTAAGCTTTATTTAACGAAAATTAAAGGATACGCCAATGATTTTGTGTTGAAACGTAGTTTTATGAAGTTTATGGAAGGACGGGGTATCGAAGGCAAAACAAAAACAACGATTACCTGTTTTCAGTTTCAATAGGTACTATCTTACCTTTAAACCGAATGGAGTTCCGTTGGTTTCCCGTTACCAAAACACTGGCAGATTTGCTCGGAAACAACTTCATATTCACCTTGTGTCTTCCTGTTTCGCTTGATATCTCAAACGTAATGTCGTATTGTTGCTTAGCTTCATTATATGTTTGGCTAAACGTATCGGGCACACCCTTAAATTCGATACCCGATTTAGACATGGGACCTCCTCCAAACTGCCGTTCGCCATAAAAGGGTAATACGCCTGCCACACTGTCTCCGTAAATTTTCACGTAACTGGAGATATCGATGAGCTGTATGGCCCCTGAGGTACTCCCGGGGGGTAAAAGGCCAGCATTTGCAACGGCGTTAAATGCTTGTGTCTGCATCGGATATGCGGTGTCTGCCCTAAATTCAAATGATTTTTTATCCATAAGGCTATTGAATTCCGATAGGGTTTGCGCATTTTGTTGCACTTTATTTGTGCTGCCACAGCGCAGAAACAGACCACAAATTAGAAAAACTATCATTTGTGATATAAAGCGCACAGCTAACCCTCTAACTTTTGAGTTTTTAATTTTCATGTTATCACAATTATTATATAGGACTTACCGACGTATTCGCTACCTAATAAAAGCTAGAAGCTCGCTATTTTGTAATCGGTTTGTATCCCCTTTAAGTTTAAGATATCACAAAGGCTTTTAAAAACAAAATTAATCACCCCTGTATAACAAAAGTATAACGCTTTTTGCCCCTGCGTGATAAAAGTCGGGTTATCAGCTAATAAGATAAATTAAAAAGAACTTATCTTAAAATTCACGATAAAATATATGCGCCCTTTCCGTAGAATTTCATACCTTTTCCTAAACAATTTGACGTATGAATATTAATTTTGAATATGATGATGTAAAGGCCAGTAACCGTCTGGAAATTATGGCCGCCGAAAAACTGGATAAATTATTGGATAAGTTCGATTTTGTTGTCCGGGCAGATGTTTTTTTTAAAACGGAGAATACCTCTTCTCCCGATACTGGGATGATTTGTAATATCCGGTTAAGTGCACCAGGACCCAGACTTTTTGCGGAGTCCAGTACTGGAAGTTTTGAAGCTTCTATTGCTTCAACAGTTAGTGATCTAGATCGTCAGTTACAGCGCCGCAAGGCCAAGATGAAAACGTACTAGATTCATTTTATTGGGCCTTCAAAGGCAGTTGAACAACTTAATTTGGGTTACCGCAACGTTAGTTACGGTAACCCAAAATTTTATAGAATCATTTAGTTTATGCACATTCCTTCCCATCACATAGCTATTAGGTATTTTTTATTACACTGTTTTTTTGTAAGTATTACAGCTTCCATGAATGCGCAGACAACAGAAATAGAAAGCGCAGCTATTTCATTTTCATTTATAGAAAAAGAGGTCTCAGGAACGGTATCGGATTTTAAGTCTACTTCCGTTATTGATTGGAGCGATTTGGAGAATTCCATCATCGAGGGTCAGGTAGCCGCTGAAACCATAAAAACGGGTAATTTTATTCGGGACTTTGCCCTTAGAAGGTCAAAGTACTTTGATGTAGATACGTATCCATTCATTACATTCCGCAGCACCAATATACAGATTAAGGAAGACTACATTGAGGTGCAGGGAACACTAACACTCAAAGGCATTTCCAAACCTTTAGCCATAGCATTTGAAAAAGAGGACAACACCCTTATTGGGAATGCAACTCTATACTCAAGTGATTTTGATATAGTCATTTTTAAAAAGGGACGAGATGCAAATAAGGTGGTAGTCACCTTTGCCCTGCAGTTGGAATAGCGTAACATCCCTTTAACCTTCTCCGAAATCGAGTCTTCCGACTCGCATTGGCTTTGAAGTGCATTTACTTCAATAATCTTTGTTTTTGTAGTCACCCATTTTAAAAATGATGTTTAACTTCGCACGCGTAAACGAATATAGTATGTGGGTTTGGATTATTTTTATTGCTTGTGTCATTGTCTTTTTAGCTTTGGACCTTGGTGTTTTTCATAAAGAAGAACATGTAATAAAATCAAAAGAAGCAAGTATCTGGACGGCCATTTGGGTAAGCACGGCACTAGCCTTTAGCGGTGTAATCTATTGGTTGTTTTCATCGGGTTTGACTGAAAATCCCACTGGGCTAGCGCCCGATGATGCCGTAATTAAATATATCACCGGTTATCTTATAGAACTCTCACTAAGTATTGATAACGTTTTTGTCATTGCCGTAATTTTTAGCTCATTTCAAATCCCGCCAATTTATCAGCATAGGGTGCTCTTTTGGGGAATTTTAGGCGCAATCGTGTTTAGGGCCCTCATGATACTTTTTGGAGTGGCTTTAATAACGAGGTTCGACTGGATTATTTACGTGTTTGGTGTATTCTTACTCTTTACGGCCTATAAAATGTTAAAAAACGATGAAGATGCTTTTAACCCCCAAGATTCCTTTGTTTTTAAGCAGTTAAAAAAAATATATCCCATTACAACAGCCATCCAAGGGCATGATTTTTTTATAGAAAAAATGGGAACAAGAGCGGCTACTCCCCTCTTTATAGCTCTAGTAGTTATTGAAATAACAGATATCCTTTTTGCACTCGATAGTATACCGGCGATTTTAGCCATTACGGCAGATCCTTTTATCGTGTTCAGTTCCAATATTTTAGCCATATTAGGCCTACGCTCCATGTATTTCCTGATCTCAAGGATGTTGGCAAAATTCAGGTATATTAATTATAGCCTCGTTGTGATCTTAGCTTTTGTCGGTATTAAAATGCTGTTAGCGCACCATGTGAAGTTTCCGGAATGGGTTTCCTTGTCCGTTATTTCTCTAGCACTTATCGTTGGGGTTTTGGCTTCTTTGATGCTTAAGGAAAAGGAGGAATAACTGCGGTTTTTGGTAACGGACATCCATTGGATATCTTAAAATGAGAAATCACAAGGCTATTGCCTGGTTGGGTTGGCAGCTACTGTTCAAATAGCTGCTATTTTAGTTTTTATAGGCATAACTAACAAATGCGAATCGCTTGCCGTCCGGTGACCATGACGGAACATTTAAGCTGCCCTGTCCGCCTGTAAATGCACAAAGGGTCTTAATTGTTTTATGGGCGATATCATACAACTTCAAGGCTACTTTTTTCATTGCAGGATGTGCACTCCCTTGGTCTTCCAAATAAGAGATAAACACGATATGTTGGCCATCAGGCGAGGGATGGGGAAACCAATTGGAATAAGGATCATCGGTAAGCTGTTTTTTATCGCTTCCATCGGCTTTCATGCGCCAAATTTCCATGGTTCCAGACTCTATAGCGTTGTAGTAGATGTACTTTCCGTCGGGAGAATAATCGGGTCCGTCATCCAGTCCATCTGAATTAGTGAGTTGTATTTCGTCACCGCCACTGGCCGGAATGGAATAAATATCAAAATTATCGCCACGCTTGGCCGTATATACCAATGTTTCACCATCTGGCGACCAACCGTGCCAAAAAGAAGGCGTATGCGCAGTGATACGCACAGGTTCCCCGCCAGTGACAGGTACCGTAAAGATACAGGACGTAAGCCAGCCATCTTCGCCATCTTCTAAGCTGTGGCTTAACACCAAAGTGTTTCCATCGGGAGAAATTCCGTGATCGTTATTGCATTTATCTGCCAACCCGGTATAAATTGCTTCCTTTTTCCCGTCCATACCCACTTTAAAGAGGCCACCATTTTGGTTGATGATAAAAAAGCGACCATCCCTACTCCAATTTGGTGCTTCAAAATGGCCATCTTCCGTTAAAATCGTCGTTCTTTGATTCGTTTCGAGATCAAAAACTTCTAAAGTAGAAGTTATATTGGTACTCTGGGCGTTTACAACAGTCATATTATATAGGATTGATAAAGCAAGAAATGCGTTTTTCATAGCGCCATAATTATTAGGAATTGTATACTAATTGAATGTTCTTGATAAATACAAAGCATCCTGTCATGCCTAAGGAACGCTTATATCAAGAACTGACATGGGTAAAATGTATACGAGTGAAGATTGCACCTTATGTTTCAGAAAGCTTCTTATTGATAATATCCAATGCGTTAGCTACCGTCTGCATTTCATCCATATCCTCGTTTTCCAAACGAATGTCAAAAGCATCCTCTACATCCAATACAATATCTACTAAATTAGCCGAATTAATATTTAATTCTGATATAAAGTTACTGTTTAATTGAATATCTTTTACATCTACATCTTCAGGTAAGTACATTTTAATAATATCTTTTAATTTTTGATAACGTTCTTCTTTATCCATATATTTTTTTCTTTGTTCCCTCGCGTAAACCGAAACCATTTTATTCTTCAAATCTACCGATTAACTTTGTCGCAAAACCTTCAGTGTTTAAATAAAGGAAAGTACCTACTCGGAATACTCCTTAAAAATAACACATGCATTTACATCACCAAAACCAAAACTAGCTTTTGCAATCATTTTAGGTCGATGACTAATTGTTTTGCGAGGTATTCTGGTCTCAGATACGATGTCGGTTATTTCCGGATGCAAATCTTCACAATTAACATTTCCAAATACCGCTCCCTCTTTAAACTGTAATACCGTCCCCACGCATTCAATACTCCCGGCAGCGGCCAAACAATGACCGATCGCTCCTTTAAAGGAGTTGATAAATGGAAAATCGATATCCCTCCTATTTAAGGCCTCGCTCCAATTGGCTATTTCAAGACTGTCTTTTGATGTTGCGGTTAAATGTCCGTTAATAACATCGATATCGCCAGTCGCTATTCCGGCATTCTGTATTGCATTACTGATGCAACGTTGCACAGCCATACTGTTAGGTGCGGTCATGGAACCTTCGCCTAGTTGACCTCCGCTATTGATTTCCCCGCCCAATACCTCTGCATAGATTGTAGCACCTCGTTTCTGGGCGCTATCTAACGATTCTAGCACCAAAGCCCCTGCCCCACTGCCAGGTACAAAACCATTGGCAGCCGCACTCATGGGCCTACTTGCTTCCGTAGGATTGTCATTGTACCCCCTAGGGAGTATGCGCATAGCGTCGAAACCGCCCCAAACATATGGACCACTATCGCTACAGCTTCCTACGAGCATCACCTCTGCTTTTCCACTCGATATGCGTTCATATCCCATAAGCACACCTTCCGTTCCTGTGGTGCACGCGGAGGAATTGGTCGTTACTTGGTTGCCGCATCCTAAATTTCCCCCTAGATAGGCACTAATGCCGCTTGCCATGGTCTGCAGGACACTGGTACTGCCTAAGCGTCGCACATTTTGGTCGTCGATTAGCAGAATGGCCTCCCGAAACTTGTCCACACCAAGAATGCCGGTTCCAAACAGCACACCATAATCCCAAAAAGGCTCTGCTGTAGTGTTGGGCTCCAAACCTGCATCGGCCCAGGCATCCGTCCCGGCAATAACTCCATAAACAATTCCGGAGGCGTTAAGTCCTCTTAATTGCAAAGGCGTAAAGTATTTGTTTAGTATATTGTCCTTAACTAATGGATTTGCAGCTATTTGACAACCAAATTTAAGTCGCTCTAACTCCGATTGAAATCGAATCCCGCTTGTACCATTCGTTAGGGCCGTGGTAAAATCCTTTAGACCTACACCATTTGGTGCACAGACTCCCAAACCGGTTATGACAACCCTTCTATTCATTCGTATCGTTTAATATCATCCCTGAGAGTATTCCTTTGCACACCAATTCTTCTTTGCTATTATACATACGCACGTCGCACTTTAGCTTATGAAATCTAAAATAGATTTTTTTTGATACAACGCGCACCGTTTCGTCCGGCAAAACAGGCTTTAGAAATTCCATTTGAGAACTACTCATTCCTATGTTAACCTTCGTATTCCGATTTGTATCCTGAAGCAAAAATATTCCCAAACAGACCAAACCAATCTGTGCACAGCATTCCGTAAGAAGCACACCTGGGGTAATAGGCTTCTCCTTAAAATGACCTTTGTAAAACTCCAGCTCTGACCGGAATGTGAATACCCCTTCTGCTCCATCCGCATCTACACGCAACAATTCGTCTACGAACAAAAAGGGCGCGGTGTATGGTAAGAGGTCTACTATTGCTTGAGTACTCATTAATTGGTTAATTTGAACTTGAACCTTATAATTCCTTGTTGTCAGCAGGGTTTGAGTATCGTAACTATTGAATAGTTACCACTCCAACAAAACACGCTGGGCCGAAAACCCTGGGCCGAAACTTAAGACCAATCCCTGTTCCCCTTTTGAACTATTTTTCTCCATAAAGCGCTCTAGTACATATAGTACCGTGGCACTGCTCATATTGCCATACAATTTTAGTACGGCTCTCGTATCATCAATATTTTTTCCTAGGCTACCGAACAAAGCCTCAACAGTTTGTACTATTTTTTTTCCTCCGGGATGAAATATCAAATGGTCCACTTTGGAGATATCGCTTCCATATCGTGCCAAAAAAGGATGTACGATATCTTGAAAATGGTCTGCAATCGTTTCTGGAACCGCCGGGTCTAAAATCATTTTAAGCCCGTGATTGGTGAGATCGAATCCCATTAAATGTGCGGTGTCCTTAAAATGATACATCTCCTCTCCTACTATTTTAGGGCCCTCAGCGGTTGCTTCCGAGGATAGCAGTACACAGGCGGCACCATCACCAAAAATTGCTGCACTCACCATATTTGCCATAGAAAAATCGTTCAATTGAAAGGTGGCCGTGGGACTCTCCACAGCAACTATGGCTATACGTTTCCCAGGATTGGATTTCAAAAAATTATGGGCATAAATAAGTCCGGATACACCTGCAGCGCAGCCCATCTCTGTTACAGGTAACCTTACCACATCTTGACGCAAACCTAACGCGTTGATCAGATAGGCATCCAAGGAGGGAATCATAATTCCCGTACAACTCACCGTTATGATGTAATCCAACGATTCTGGAGTCCACTTTGCTTTCGCTAGCGCGTCTTGGAGCACCGTGCTACCTAATTTCTTACATTCCCGCGCATAGATGGCATTTTTATCTTCAAAAGAGGTTGCTGAAAACACCTCCTCTGGATTCATGATGCTATACCGCTTATCAACTGCTGCGCCTTCAAAAATCTTAATGACTTTACGTTTAAAGCGCTCGTCCTGATCTTTAAGCCAAAACTCCACAAAAGGAAGTATTTCCTTAGTCTCCCTACAATACGTAGGGAGTGCTTTTGTAACGGCTACTATTTTTGTTGTATTCATATATTGTCCAATCTCTTTTTACGCATAACCCATATAAATCTAAATGCCCATTTCCATGAAATTTCATGGCTAAGGCGAGGTAGCTTTTTGGCATATGCTTTTAGTTCCGATTTGGTAAAACTTCTAGTAATGGATATTAACCCATCTATTCTTGCAATTTTGGTACGGAGAAACATAAGGCTATAAGCTTTGAATAGCAAGTAGGCCAATTTGTTTCTTTCCAAATCGTTAATTACAATTCCGATAGTGCAGAGCCGCTCAAACTGGTGAAGAAACTTTAGTATCCCCTCATCCTTAAAATGATGCAAGGTCAAGGTGGTTGTTACAATATCACATTTGAAATCTGAAAAATCTGCCTCTAAAATGTCTTTTGCTTTATAGCTAATTTCCGGAAAATCCTGTGAAGCTTTCCTCGCAAGGACCAAAGCGTCCGTGTTTAAGTCCACGCCAATCAAAACTACTTTTATATTTCTTTTTCTAGCCTCGGTTGCTATGTTTCTAAGCATATTTCCATCGGCACAACCCATATCTAAAATCGTATACGATTTTTTTGGAAACGCCGTAATCAGTTTAAAAACAGCGTCTACCGTAATTTTGTCCCCCCCCAGGATACGATTTACCTGGGTAATGTCGTTGAGCACCATCTCTAGTTCTTTTATGGATCCGATAAAGTTATCCATGAGCTCTACTTGATCACTTCTTTGTGTCCAATCAATCATTTTAGGATAGGTTCCCCATGGGTTTTTGATATTAAGTAATTCAAGATACTTTTGGAGCTACCGGCTATTGATAGTCCGGCGTTCATCCATCGATCATCCAAAAGCAGGCCTTGTAGTTTTCTTCCAAACCACAGCCGGTTCTTAAAAACAGCATTCCAATTTCTGGTATACTCCTTTTCAAGTCGATTTCGATCATACTTGGCATTGCTTAAAAAAGAGTGCACAGATTCCGACACCAATTTTGCACTATGAATCGCCATGGCCATCCCATTACCGCAAAGCGGATGTATGAGTCCGGCAGTATCTCCGCACATGAGAATATGATGTACTACAGGCGCTTTTTTGTCAAAAGCAATTTGGGCAATAGCCAAGGGTTTGTCAAAGATAAGCTCCGATTGTACCAGAAAATCCCTTAAATATGGGTTTTTAGAAACCACCTCGCTATTAAATTCCTCTATATCGGTATACTTTTTAAACGTGCTGTAATGTGCCAGATAGCAAAAGTTAACGGCACCGGTCTCTGTTTTTGAAAGTCCCCCATAGCCTCCTTCAAAATTATGTAAGGCCACTAGGTTATTCGCAAAGCCGTCATTTTTATAATGGGCTTTTACGGCCAACCAATCCTGTCTTTTAAAGCTAAAGCCCCTGTTTAAGGTTTTGTCCAAACTAGAACGCTTGCCATAAGCCCCTAATACGATCCTTGCTTCATAGGTTCGGTTTTCGCTGCTTACGGTAAAGACTTTAGCGTCAAAAGTGATATCCGTTACTTTGGTAAAGTTAAACTCCACCCCTTGGGATTTCGCTTTTTTATATAAAAGATCGTCAAATAAGAACCTGCTAATTCCGGTACCCCCAAGAGCAAGCGTAGTGGTTACCTTCTTCCCTTTTGTTGAACTAATTTCAAATTCAGTAATGGCAACTCCTCCTGCAGCCGTAAGGTCAATACCTAAGTATTCCAAATAGGGTATCACTTCATTTGAAACGTATTCCCCACATACCTTATGATGTGGATATGCATTGGTTTCAAAAAGCAGAACACTGTGTCCTAACCCCGATAAAGCGATGGCAGCTGTTAGCCCAGCGAGTCCCCCACCTACAATAATTACATCTTTCTTTTTCAAGTAGTCTAAGTTACGTCTTTACATAAAAAAAATCCCTGTTTTCACAGGGATTTTAATTTAGGGTACTGAAGAAATTTTAGTTGCCCGCTTCCTTTATCGCCTCTTGTTTTAGCTCCGGACTTGCAACAATGGCAAGTTCAACTCTTCTGTTCTTGGTTTTGCCGGCTGTGGTGGTGTTATCTCCAATAGGTTGTGTTTCGCCGTACCACTTGGTGGTAAATCTATTGGCAGCAATACCTTTTGTCTGTAGGTAAGTAACGACCGATTCCGCTCGTTGTTTGGATAGGTTCATGTTATAGTCCTCTGCCCCACTGCTATCGGTATGGCCCTCTACCAAAATGTTCGAATCTGGATATTCCTTAAAAATATCGGCCAATTTCTCCAATGTCGCCGCTGAAGCGCCTTTTACATTTGCCTTATTTGTATCAAAAAAGACACCTGCGTCTTGGGTAAAAGTCACGTTGATGCCCTCTCCTACTCTTTTCACTTCTGCTCCCGGTATTTCTTCCTCAATGCGTTCCGCTTGTCTGTCCATCCTATTACCGATATATCCTCCGGCTGCGCCACCAATTGCCGCTCCTAGTATAGCCCCTAAAACCGTATTGTTACCACTTCCTACATTATTTCCGATAACACCGCCGATCACGGCACCTCCCGCGGCACCTATCCCAGCGCCTTTTTGGGTTTTATTTGCATTTTTAATGGTACTACAGCTCATAATCATTGCAAAAGCCATAACGTAAGCAGAACTTCTAATCATTCTTGTTTTCATTTTTTCTATTTTAAGTAGGTATATTATTTTTTACTGAATTCGTAAACAACAGAGACAGATGAACCGTCTACCATAACATTGGAAGATAGTCTCATTGCTTGTTCCGTCAAGTTTTCAATGGTCAAACGATAGCCGACTCCTCCCGAAATATCCTTTAATTTCTCGTCAATAAACTTAAACTGAAGTTGACTACTGTTATTGTCTTCACGCTCTACGACGGACCATCTAATGAAGCGATCCCCATCATTACAAAGTGTTGAAGGGGAAATTGTATACCTGCCCGTGCTATTATTATCCCGAAAAAACCAATCGCTTCCCTCTAAACAGATGTCCTCTACATCATTGAATAAAACCGCCTTAAAATTCCCTGTGTTGTTTGCAAAGGATACATCGTTCAATATCCATGAGCCGCTAATCAAGTTACGTTTCGCCCGGACATCTTTGGAAATGGAGCACGAGGAAAAGCTTATTGCGCAAGCGCAGATTAGCAATATTAATTTTTTCATAAATTAAGTAGATTTGTTGTTAGCCGTATATACGGATTTCGTGAACTATTGGATGTGCCAAATCAGAATAATATTCTCTTTTTGCACCATACAAAATTGGAAAATGAGATCACAAGGAAGTTGCTCAAACGAAATGAAGATCAACACATTGCGTTTAATACGCTATTAATGCGAGTAGTTCTTTTTCAAATCTCGATTTTGCGAGGTAGTTGCGTTCCAACTCTGCGTTAAACGGAATGGGAGTTTCGAGGCTTCCAACACGCTTTACAGGCGCATCAAGGCTTTCAAAACAGTTTTCCATTACACCTGCAGCGATGTCACTTGCAATTCCTCCAAAAAGGCTGTCCTCTTGAAGCACAATCAATTTTCCTGTTTTTCGTACCGAAGTGTAGATGCACTCCATATCCAAAGGCTGTAATGTCCTTAGGTCTATTAAGTCGGCATCAATTGTAGCATGATTGGCTAATGCCTCCAATGCCCAATGCACCCCGGCGCCATAGCTAACGATGGTTATTTCATTTCCATTTTTCAGCACATTCGCTTTTCCAAAAGGGAGGGTATAGTTATTAGTAGGCACATTCTCGTATATACTTCTATACAATCCCTTATGCTCAAAGAATAAGACAGGATTAGGGTCGTCTACTGCGGTAGCGAGAAGTCCTTTGGCATCTGCAGGAAAAGCAGGATAAGCGACTTTAAGCCCAGGAGTTTTCGTAAACCAAGCTTCGTTCGTCTGGGAATGAAAAGGTCCTGCGGCCACACCTCCGCCGCAAGGCATGCGAATGACCACATCGGCATTTTCTCCCCATCGGTAATGACTTTTGGCCAGATAGTTCACAATCGGATTAAAACCACTTGAGGCAAAATCGGCAAACTGCATTTCCATAACCGCCTTCATTCCATTAATAGATAAACCCATCGCGGCAGACACAATGGCCGATTCGCAGATAGGTGTATTACGAACGCGTTCTTTTCCAAAAGCGGCCACGAACCCATCGGTTATTTTAAAAACACCTCCATATTCCGCCACATCCTGTCCCATAATTACAAGATTGTCGTACCGTTCCATTGCCCCACGTAATCCATCTGAAATAGCATCAACTAGTCGAATATTTTTTTTATGTATAGATGGTACAACTTCTTTATATTCAAAGTCTTTATAAACTTCAGTTAATTCTTTACTTTCATTAAATTCCACTGCTTCTTCATCAAAAGCTCGTTTAAGATTATCCTCTATTTCAGTGCTTATTTCCTGCTTAAGCGCATCACGTTCTGTTTTGGATAAGGCTCCCGTAGAAAGAAGATGAGTCTCAAAATTTTCCAAAGGGTCCTTGGCCGCCCAGGTATCCATTATTTCTTGTGGCACATACTTTGTGCCGCTGGCTTCCTCATGGCCACGCATACGAAAGGTTTTAAACTCTAACAACACAGGCCTAGGGTGATTTCTGATATCGTTACAAAGCGCATCTACCTTGGAATACACCTCTAAAATATTATTACCATCAACAATGTGCGATTCCATCCCATAGCCAATACCCTTATCGGCTACATGGGTACAACTAAACTGCTCATTGGTAGGTGTTGACAGTCCGTAGCCATTGTTTTCAATACAAAAAAGCACGGGTAAATCCCAAACTGACGCTACGTTCAACGCTTCGTGAAAATCTCCTTCACTGGTAGCACCTTCTCCTGTAAACACTGCCGTCACTTGCTTTTCCTTCCTCAGTTTATGTGCTAATGCAATACCATCCGCCACGCCCAATTGTGGACCTAAATGGGAAATCATACCAATTATTTTATACGCTTGTGTCCCAAAATGAAAACTACGGTCCCTACCATTGGTAAACCCACTTGGCTTTCCCTGCCATTGTGCAAACAATCTATATAATGGAATATTGCGGGTGGTAAAAACACCCAGGTTTCTATGCATGGGCAAGATGTACTCGTCATCCATTAGCGCACTAGTGACTCCTACCGCTATGGCCTCTTGACCAATACCACTAAACCATTTGGAAATACGACCTTGACGCAAAAGAATCAGCATCTTTTCTTCTATCATCCTTGGACGCAATAAGGCCCGGTAAAGCGTTAATTGGATATCCTTTGCTACCTTAAATTGCTTATAATCCATGCGTTTGGCGGTGTATTTGTATTTTCGGTATAAATGTAACAAAAAACAGGAGATCGCTTATTATTATAACACTGTTGTACCTAAGCAATAATTTGTAATTTTACCCAAATACTTAAATTAATAGCATGAATGTAGTACCAAGTGTGGATTTATCGGATTTTATTTCAGAAGATCCAAAACGAAAACAACGGTTTATTAAGGAAATAGGAACGGCCTTTGAGGATATAGGTTTTGTAGCACTGAGTGGCCATTTTTTATTGGATGAACTGGTCAATGATTTGTACGACGAAATAAAAAAGTTCTTTCAACTTCCACAGACTGTAAAGGATAGTTATGAAATAGCCGGTATAGGCGGCCAACGTGGCTACACCTCATTTGGTAAAGAGCACGCGAAAGGTAGAACGGAAGGAGATTTAAAGGAATTTTGGCATTTTGGGCAGTACGTAACCGATGACCCAAAGCTAGCTTCAGAATATCCAGATAACGTAGTCGTTACCGAGCTGCCAAAATTTAACGATGTGGGCAAGCAAACGTTTAAAATGCTGGAGAAAACCGCTCGGTATGTTCTTAGGGCCCTTGCGCTGCACTTGGAACTGGAGGAAACCTATTTTGACGATTTTATCACCAACGGGAATTCCATATTACGCCCTATTCATTATCCGCCTATAACAAGCGAGCCAAAAAATGCAGTACGTGCCGCAGCTCATGGAGATATCAACTTAATTACCTTATTAATGGGTGCCCATGGTAAGGGCTTGCAGGTCCAAAACAACAATGGAGAATGGGTGGATGCCATTGCACGACCGGATCAGTTGATGATCAATGTTGGCGATATGTTATCGCGGTTATCCAATAATAAATTAAAATCCACAATCCACCAAGTAGTGAACCCCCCTAAGGAACTTTGGGGAAGCTCCCGGTATTCCGTGCCATTTTTTATGCACCCTGTAAGCGATATGCCCTTAAACTGCTTGGAAAACTGTATCGATGAAAAACACCCTAAAGAATTTGAGGATATTACAGCAGGAGAGTTTTTGCATGAACGGTTGATTGAATTAGGATTGATTAAAAAGTAACAATGGACTTAAAAGATCAACTCAAAAACTTATTTCCGGAACACACCCCTCAGGACATACCAAATGAAGTACCCAAGAATGACCTATGGATGCAGGAAGACCCCATTATCTGCAAGTATGAAAAACGAAAAGGAAAAGCCATCACTATTTTAGAGGGCTATACCGGTGCAGACGATGATTTTAAAAAATTAGCAAAGGAATTAAAAACCAAGCTTAGTGTTGGTGGTAGTTTTAAAGACAATAAAATTATCATCCAAGGTGATTACAGGAATAAAATCATGGAAATACTGCAAGAAAAAGGGTTTAAAGTAAAACGTGTTGGTGGCTGATACCGATATATTTTGGTTTGTCGAAAAGGTATTGCAATTCTTTTTGTGTTAATTTTTTTTATTTATTTAACATAAGCCTTACATTTAACTATTAAGAACCTAAACCAACTGGAAATGAGTTCCCTACTGCACATCACTAACGGCGACAGTTTTACCCAACGGCTGAACACACTGAATCTTAAAGGAGATGTTATTACTTGGCGTGAGATGTTGTGCGAAGGTAAAACATTGGCAAACGTTGGAAGCGAATCGTTTTGGAAGACGCGCTACGAGTTTCTTCATAAAAACTACAAGGTATCCAAGTCTTGGTTCATAGAAAAAACATTGAAAGAATATCGCTCGCTTTGTAACCACAAACAGCAAGATGAAATTGTACTCTGGTTTGAGTATGATTTGTTTTGTCAGGTGAATATGTTAGCAGTGATCAGTTGGTTGTTGGCCAATAGAAAATATGCACAGATTTCGTTGGTTTGCAGTGGAAAAGAGGATGAATCGGATAAAATGTATACTCTAAATGAGCTTTCTGATGAGCAATTGTTGGGGCTTTACAAGAATAAAAAAACATTGTCGCAAGATGATATAGAATATGCAGATTACGTATGGCAATTGTATTGCAGCAATAATCCCATGCGTTTGGAAAATTTGACCGATTTTAACGATTATCAATTTGACTATTTGGACGAAGCCATCAAAAGTCACTTACAGCGGTTTCCAAGTATTGCCAATGGTCTGAATAATATGGAAAATAGTATTCTAAGGGCAACTGAGTTGGAAAAACCTGCGTCTAGAAAAGAACTTTTAAAATCCATTTTGCAAAATCAAGGAAATCTTGGTTTTGGAGATACACAATACGATAGAGTTATCACCCGACTTAAGCCTTTATTTACTGCATTTAACCCTGTGAAACTTTCTAAAAAAGGTAAGGAAATATTAGATGGCCAAACCAGTTATTACTCCAGCATTAAAGACAATGACGACTATTTGGGTGGAGCCTTAAAGTATAACTTTCTTTACAATACGGGTACCAGCAGAATCCTTAAGCTTTAATTGCTAATGCAAATTCCCTCTTCTGAGCTTATCTTAAACGGAGATGGCAGTATTTATCATCTTAATTTACTACCTGAAGATATCGCTACAACAGTTATTACCGTAGGAGATCCTGATCGTGTTTCTGATGTATCACAACATTTTGATTCAATTGATATTAAAAAGGGAAAACGAGAGTTTTTGACCCATACCGGAACACTTCAAGGGAAAAGAATCAGCGTAATTTCTACCGGTATTGGAACAGACAACATAGATATCGTTCTTAATGAATTAGATGCCTTAGTAAATATTGATTTTGTCACAAGAACGGTCAAAAAAAATCGTATACGATTAAAATTGATACGAATCGGTACTTCCGGTGCAATACAGTCCGATATTCCTGTAGCCTCTTTTTTGATGAGCGAATATGCAATCGGATTTGATGGACTCCTTCACTTCTACGAACACAACTTTAGAGAACACATGCGACTAGAGGATGCGTTTATACAACATACAGATTGGCTAAAGGAAAAAGCACGACCTTATGTAGTGGGTTATGACCCGGATTTAGCCAATAAATTGATGGATAATCGTATACGATTAGGCTTTACCGCAACGAACACAGGGTTTTACGGGCCGCAAAGTCGGGAATTACGATTAGCTCCAAGTCAGTCTGGTAGTATGTCCAAAATAGCCAGTTTTAGCTTTGAAAATAAGCGTATAACCAATTTGGAAATGGAAACATCAGGGATTTATTGCATAGCAAAATTGTTAGGTCACCAAGCGGTGTCGCTAAATTGTATTTTGGCCAACAGGGCCACTGGAGAATTTTCCAAAAATCCTGAAGCTGCGGTGCAAGAATTAATACAACTTACGTTAACCAAACTTACATCAAAGTGAAAACCGTAAAAATCATTGGTGTTCCGGAGCACTTTAATCTTCCTTGGCATTTAGCCATTGAAGAGGGTGCTTTTTCAGACCGCGGTATAGACCTGCAGTGGGAAGATATTCCCGAGGGCACCGGCAAAATGTGCCAACTCCTAGCATCTGGAGAAACCGATTTGGCGATTATATTAACCGAGGGAATCATTAAAAGCATATCCGAAGGTAATCCATCAAAAATTATACAACAGTATATTGCTTCCCCCCTTTTGTGGGGTATTCATGTAGGAGCTGAAAGTA
>CAZUIE010000053.1:0-20593 GCA_964620945.1 uncultured Maribacter sp. | reverse complement strand
TATGGTCCAAGATGTTTTTGGTGATGAGGTAGGATATGGATGCCGTTATCATCAAGGGAACAAAAAGTTCATATCCACCCGTAATTTCCGCGATTAGAAATATGGCGGTTAATGGTGCATGGAGCACACCGGCAATAAGGCCGGCCATGCCAATTAACGTGAAATTACTTTCGGATACTTCAAATCCAAACCCCAAATTATTAATCACTTTGGCTACCACATTTCCAAGCGCACTTCCCATAACCATAGTGGGAATGAAAATTCCACCAGCACCGCCAGCGGCAAAGGTTGTTGTCATCGCAACAGCCTTAAAAATAGTCAACCCAAAGAGTAGCGCTATAACCACCCAAATATTATTCATATGCGCATCAAAAGGAGTGCGACCTAAGGCTGCAATATGATCTCCTTTAAGTAAATTATTGATAAAACCAAATCCTTCTCCGTAGAGTGGGGGAATAAAGTATAACATGATTCCAATCGCCAGACCACCTACTAAAAGCCGGTATTTCGGACTTTTTAATGGTTCAAATAATTTTAAAATACCAAAATACATTTTGGTAAAATAGACCGATGCTATTGCTGTGCCTACACCCAATATGATATAAAAAAGGGTATCGTTGACCTCAAAATTATCGGCTAAGGAAAAGTTGAAGAGCACTTCGTTTCCTAAGAAAAAATAAGAAGTAAGCACGCCGGATATGGATGCTAATAATAGGGGTAACATAGAAAGCATGGTAAAATCCATACTAAACACTTCCACCGCAAATATAATGGCGGCAATAGGGGCTTGGAAAATAGAGGAGATGGCACCGGCCGAAGCACAGGCAATTAATAGATTGCGTGTTTTGGCGTTGATATGAAAGAGTTTGCCTAAGTTGGAACTTATAGCAGAACCCGAGGCAACGGCAGGCCCTAAAAGCCCTACCGAACCACCAAAGCCTACGGTTAGAGGGGCCGTAATTAAAGGGGTATATATTTTTTTCAAGTTGATCATCCCTTTCTTTTTTGATAGGGCAAACAGTATAGAAGAAATGGCATGCTCCAGTTTTTCCTTATGGACAAACTTTACATATAGATATACGAGAGTGAGGCCAATAATGGGTAATATAAAATACAGTTGATTACTGGAAATAATAATACCTCCTTCTAAGGAGGATTCAATGAAATAGGTAAGATTTTTAAGCGTTACTGCAGCAAGTCCGGCAAGTAAGCCTACCATCACCGCCATAATTTGCGTAAAGGTCTTATTGGAGATATTTCTATACCGCCATTTTATAAATTTGGTAAAGAATTTTTGTTGTTGGGTAGGCATGAACCGTGTTTACTAGGTTAAAAGTATAAAAAATAGGGTTCACGGCTTACTTTCTATTCCTAATTCGTAAGGGAATCTTTTAAGTCAGTTAAATCTTCTATATAAATCTGTCGCAAGGTTTCTACATACCCCCTATTATTATAATAGCCGTCATTAAAATCTACAATTGCAACATCTACCAAGCGAAGTGCTTCGGACTTATTGCCTTGTTCATTCAAGATTTTTGTTTTGTAATATTTGCTGTCTGCGGTTTGTTTAAAATACTGAATAGCTTTATCAAAATTTCCTAAGGACGTTATGTTGTTACCTGCTTCGTAAAATGCGTTGCCGCGATCAAAAAACATTCCTAAATATCTAACTTTAAACTCAATTCTTTAAGCTGCGCATCATCAATTGGGGCAGGGGCATCGATCATAACATCTCGGCCGCTATTATTTTTTGGGAATGCGATGAAGTCGCGAATCGTTTCCTGACCGCCTAAAATGGCGACCAGTCTATCCAAGCCAAAAGCAATGCCACCATGTGGCGGTGCACCGTACTGAAAGGCCTCCATTAGAAAACCGAATTGTGCCTTTGCTTCTTCTGGGGTAAAGCCTAAGTGTTTGAACATAGTGGCTTGGGTTTCCTTATCGTGAATACGAATAGAACCGCCACCGATTTCGTTCCCGTTCAATACCAGATCATAGGCGTTGGCTCGTACCGCAGCAGGATCTGTATCCAATAGTTCCAATTGCCCTGGTTTTGGTGAGGTAAACGGGTGGTGCATGGCATGGTAGTGCCCTGTTTCTTCGTCCAATTCCAGTAACGGGAAGTCTATTACCCATAAGGGAGCAAATTCCGTATTTTTTCGTAGCCCTAAACGCGTAGCTAATTCCATACGGAGAGCACTCAATTGTCCTCTTACTTTATGTGCATCTCCAGATAAAACGCAGATTAAATCCCCTGGTTTGGCACCTGTAGCTTCAGCCCATTTGGCTAAATCTTCTTGGTCATAAAATTTATCAACCGAAGATTTAAAGCTTCCGTCTTCATTAAATCTGCAGTAGACCATTCCTAGTGCACCAATTTGAGGTCGCTTTACCCAATCTATTAGCTTGTCAATTTCCTTTCGGGTATAAGAGTTGGCGCCAGGTACAGCGATACCAACAACTAGTTCTGCAGTATTGAACACATTAAACTCTTTATGTTGTGCCACTGTGTTTAGTTCCCCAAACTCCATTCCAAAACGAATATCCGGTTTGTCATTTCCATATTTCGCCATGGCTTCGTCATAGGTCATTCGTGGAAAGTTATCGACTTCTATTCCTTTTATTGTTTTCAACAAATGTTTTGTAAGCCCCTCAAAAGCATTAAGAATATCCTCTTGTTCCACAAAAGCCATTTCACAGTCGATTTGCGTGAATTCTGGTTGCCTATCTGCTCGTAAATCTTCGTCTCTAAAACATTTAACAATTTGGAAGTACTTGTCCAATCCGCCTACCATAAGCAATTGCTTAAATGTCTGCGGGGATTGCGGTAAGGCATAGAACTGACCTTCGTTCATACGGCTAGGGACTACAAAATCACGTGCGCCCTCCGGGGTAGATTTGATTAAATAGGGTGTTTCTACCTCTATAAACCCTTCGTCGGAAAGGTATTTACGCACTTCCATAGCAACCTTGCTCCTAAAAATGAGATTCTCTTTTACCGGATTTCTACGAATATCCAAATAACGGTATTTCATACGTAGGTCATCGCCTCCATCCGTTTCGTTTTCTATGGTAAAAGGAGGTGTTTTAGACTCGTTTAAAATAATGAGATCTTCTACCAATACTTCGATATTCCCCGTAGAAATGTTTGTGTTTTTGGAAGCTCGCTCTATCACCTTGCCTTGTACTTGTATTACGAATTCGCGACCTAAATTTCTCGCCTTCTCCAATAACTCTGGAGCCGTTCTTTCTGCGTCGAACACCAGTTGGGTAATGCCGTAGCGATCACGTAAATCTACCCATACCACAAAACCTTTGTCCCTTGTTTTGGATACCCACCCGGACAAGGTAACCGGTGTTTCTATATGTGATTCTCTTAACTCTCCGCAGGAATGGCTTCTGTACATGATGTCTTGTTTAAATACCGCACAAATTTAAGAAGTCTTATCGGTTAAAGGGGTAAATTGAATGATGGTTTTATTTGATAGACGATTTACAATGTATTTGTTTTTTTAATTAAGTATACCACTAGTTATTAGTATTTTACACACCCAATGTAAATTTAATGTAAATAAAAAGTTACCATAATATTGATTTATCAGAGAATAATTCTATATTTGTAACGTTAATGTTAAGCGATAAGTAATATTTTAAATAAGGTAGGTATGAAAAAATTGATGATAATATTGGTGATGGCGTTCAGTTTTGGAGCGATAGCGCAGGATGTAGCCCCTAAGTTTGAAAAAGAAGGGAATAAAGTAAGGGCTACTTATTTTCACGCCAATGGAGAAATAGCACAACAGGGTTATTTTATGAATGAAAAGCTAGAAGGCGAATGGAAGATGTTCAATGAGAACGGAGATAAGATAGCCATGGGTAACTACGTTAATGGTGCAAAAACCGGAACTTGGAAGTTTTGGGAGGGCGATATTGTAAAAGAGGTTGATTTTAACGATAATAGAATTGCGGCCGTAACAGAGTCTAAGCGTGATAAGACCATAGTTAAGAATTAAGGAGACTTTTTTTTGAAATAGTGTGCCTATACTTTGCTGTATGGGCTTTTTTATGCGATTACTTGGTTGGAAACCACTCTAAAATCATCATTTTAAGGTCCTAGTCTCTTGTCATTTTCAAAACCTATTGAATGTAAAGATTTACTTCGTTTTTAGACTTGGTCAATTTGAAATTCAGCTGATTTAAAACTTAAGTATTCTTAGTACCTAATAGAAGGTGCTAATTTTTATTATGAAGTGGTTGACACTTATAGTTTATAAATGTTGTGTCTTCTTTAATACATTACTCTTTTAGAGTTTTTACAGTCTTTGTGTCTATCATTAGTACTGTAAATTCAATTTTCACCAAATGTTCTCCAAGCATCGATTGTTTCTTTTAGATTTGATTTTATATACATCCAATAATAAAGTCAAATGTTAAATCTTAAAAAAACATTAATATTCTTAATATATTCCATAAATCTTTCTTTTATTTGAATCTTATTGACTAAAAAAAACTATATGAACATGAGAAAAGCTTTATGCAAACAAGCGATGGCGCTTGTCTTGTTTTTGTTGCCTTTAACAATGATGGCGCAAGGAACAATACAGGGTGTTATCACTGATGAAACCGAGGTCCCGGTACCTGGGGCAAGTGTAGTGGTAAAAGGAACCACGAATGGAACAATTTCAGATTTTGATGGTAATTATACCATAACGGTGGACAACTTTCCGGCTACTTTAGTGTTTTCTTCCCTAGGATACGCTACCAAGGAAGTTAGGGTTACAGGAGCGTCTACCTTGAATATGACCTTGGCAGAGTCCGTAACGGGCTTGGATGAGGTTGTAGTCACCGGATTGGCCTCTTCTGTAAAAAGAGAAAATTTGGCCAATGCCGTAGCAACTGTATCCGCAGAGGAATTGGTGGGTACAACAGGCCAAACCACAGTAGACGGTGCTTTGTACGGAAAAGTGCCCGGTCTTAATATTACGTCTTCTTCCGGTGCTCCAGGTGGAGGTTTTGCCTTACGTTTAAGAGGTATTTCTTCTATTAATGGTAACAACCAACCTTTGATTATTGTTGATGGAGTATATTATAATAATGTGGAGATTCCGTCAGGTCTTCGATTTGCCTCTGGTGCAAACCGTGGTAACGAAGAAAATTCTGGAAACAGGTTGGCAGATCTAGACCCTAACGATATACAGAATATCGAGATATTAAAAGGTTCTTCTGCAGCGGCCATTTACGGTCAGCGTGGTGGTGCCGGTGTTATTATAATTACGACCAAAAGAGGTCAGGCCGGTAAGACCAAAATTAGTTTTAGTCAAGACGTAGGTACAAATACCATTGCTAACCCATTGGGAGTGCGTCCATGGACTGCAGATTCTGTTGAAAGTACCTTTAATGCTGAAGAACGTGCGAAGTATGAGGCAACGATAGCCGAACGAGGAAGCCTCTATGATTATGAGGATATTATTTATGGGGAAACGGGTTTTATTACAGATACGCGATTAAACGCTACCGGTGGTGATGAAAAAACTAGATTTTATGTGGGTGGTGGTTTTAGGGACGAAGAAGGTATTATTAAGAATACCGGATTTGACCGTTTGACATTGCGTGCGAATATCGAACATAAGATTTCCGATATCTTTGATTTTACCTCAAGTACCAACTTTACACGAAGTAATTCAAGTAGAAGTTTTACAGGTAATGAAAACGAGGGTGGACTTAGTTACGGGTACACCTTGGCTTTTACAAGACCGTGGAACAATCAATTCCCGGATGATAATGGTAATTATCCGAACAACCCTAATTATTCCGGAAATCCTATTTTTGTTCGTGACAATGCTTTGAACGAAGATAGTAATAACCGTGTAGTGCAGGGCTTGACCTTGAATACTAAGATATTGACTACAGAAAGGAACCGCGTGAAATTAGTTTTAAGTGGTGGGTTGGATTATTTGGCCAATGAGACGTATGTGTATGTACCTGAAACGCATCAGGCGCAGATAGGAAACCAAGGTGGCTTTATAGCACAGGGAAAAAATAACTTCACACAGTTTAATGGTCAGGCAATCATGCTTTGGAACCATGATGCTATGGGTGGTGATTTGGGTTTAACTACCCAAGCGGGTATTACCTATCTTTCACAAGAGTCTAATTTGGTAAATAGTCGTGGTGCTTTATTAGCAGCTGGACAAACCAACGTAGACAATTCTGTGAATCAAGAAATTGATCAATTTTTAAGTAGTGAAGAAGATTTCGGATATTTTGGTCAAGTAGAAGCAAATTACAAAGATCAGTTTATCGCTACCGTTGGGTATCGTTTGGATAAGTCCAGTAGAAATGGTGATCCCAATAAGTTTTATGGATTTCCCAAAGCTTCTTTAGCGGTAAACGTTGCTAATCTTGATTTTTGGAACGTTGAAGCGATTAGCCAGTTGAAGTTTAGAACAGCTTATGGTGAAACAGGAAGTCCAGCAAATTTTGGAGCAACATTCACAAGTTTAGGAGCTAGTAATATCGGTGGTGCTATCGGACAATCGGTTTTAGGATCCAAAGGCGATCCAGACGTAGAACCAGAAACCTCGGCAGAATTTGAAATTGGGTTTGATTTAGGTCTTTTTGACAATAAAGTAGCTTTTGAAGCGACCTATTATAATAAAGCGGTCAATGACCTAATTCTTACTAGGGCCTTACCAGCATCATCAGGTTTTACGTCGGAAACAACAAATCTAGGTGATTTGGTGAATAAGGGTGTTGAACTAGCTTTGCGTGCCGATGTGGTCGACAATGAAAATTTCAGATGGAACACAAGCTTAAACTGGTTTAGAAACCGATCGGAGATTACCCGCTTAGAGGTACCGGCTTTTCCACAACCAGGAGCAGGTTTTGGATTGGGATTAGGGACTATCTTCATTCAAGAAGGGAAGCCGGTAAATCAATTTGCCACTAATTTAGATTTAGATGGCGATGGAGTTACCGAACCTACGCAGATTGGTGTTGCAGAACCCGATTATCAAATGGGATGGAACAACAACATTACCTTGTTTAAGCAATTTGATCTTTCCTTTATTTTTCAGATGAAAGTCGGTGGTGACAACCTAAACCTTTCCAAGTTCTTAACCGATTTGGGTGGGGTATCGCCAGATTTGGAAACTGCAGCCGGACAGGCTAGATTGTCTATCCCTGCAAACGGACAGCGTTTCTTGGAGCCGGCCGGTTATTTAAGGTTACGAGAGGCAGCACTTTACTACAGATTACCATCAGCGACTATCACCTCTATTTTTGGTGATACGGTCGAAGCTGTCAAATTAGGCTTTTCAGGAAGAAATTTATTTTTGGTTACCGATTATACAAGTTATGACCCTGAAGTATCCGTAAACGGGAGTAGTGGTCTGTCAACAGGTATCGAGGTAACCCCTTTTCCAAGTTCACGTCAGGTGTACTTTCACTTAAATGTTAACTTTTAAAAAAAATTGATTATGAGAAATAGTATTAAAATAATAACACGGTCGGCCTTTACATTGTTATGTGCGGTGTTAGCTGTCTCGTGCTCCATTGAACCCGTTGTGGACCCAAACGGACCTAGTATAGACGGGGTGGGTGAAGGCGCATCGAAGGGACAATTAAATGAATTGGTTACGGCCATTGAATCAACCTTGAGAAACGGTTTGGGTGGCGCAAGTACCCAAATGGGTTCCATGGCGCGTGAACTCTATGTTTTTAATGCAGATCCAAGAAATACCGGTGACGTTCTTGGTAAGAACGGAATACCATTAGATCCTAATGGGTTTTATGTTACCGGATTATGGAATGCTAGTTATCGGAACATTAAGAACGTAAATCTGTTAATCGACGCTGTTGGGAATACAGAATTGGTAAACGATGCAGAACGCAATGGTTATTTGGGTTTTGCAAAAACTGTTAAGGCTTATCGGCTAGTGCAGTTGTTGAAAGCTCATGGGAGGGCACGTATAGATGTACTTGATCCAGATAATTTAGGGCCTATTGTGGAATTCGATCCAGCTATGGATGCTATAAGAGCTCTACTGGATGAGGCGAATACAGATTTAAGTAGCGCGGGAGCAACTTTTGCTTTTTCCCTTAGTAACGGTTTTGAAGGGTTTGACACCCCAAGTACATTTGCACAATTTAATAGAGCTGTAGCTGCCGTAGCTGCTTTGTACGATGGCGATAGCGCTGGATCATTAACTGCATTGAACGCCTCTTACTTTGACCTTGCTGGAGACTTGAATGTAGGACCTAAGCATATTTTTGGATTAGGCGCTGGTGACCAAGCAAATCCGTTATTTAGGGTAGCTTCCACTCCAGAATTGCCGAATAACGGTGATCAGATTATTGTTCATGATAGTTGGATTACAGAGGCTGAGGCAGGTGATGCCAGGGTAGAAGCCAAATCTGCTTTAAGACCCGATCCAAGTAGCCAGGATGACCTCAATGGTACACACGAGACCACCTTGTATGCGACCAACGTATCGGATATTGATATCATAAGAAATGAAGAATTAATATTAGTCTATGCCGAGGCAAATATTTTAGCAGACAACCTAGGGGAGGCAGAGACGGCACTTAATGTGATACGTACTTCTGCTGAATTACCAGTGTATAGCGGCCCGGTAACAGCGGAAGCGCTGACTACTGAAATGCTAAATCAGCGGAGGTATTCTTTGTGGGCAGAGAATCATCGTTTCTTTGATTTAAGAAGGTATGGTTTATCCAACACCTTACCTATTGACAGGACCGGTGATCAAATATTTAATCAACTTCCTATTCCCTTATCTGAAAACGAGTAGGGTGTGGTTGTAAAATGATGGTTGTTTAATTACGGCCATCAGTAATACAAAACGGAGTCGAGATGTTCGGAACTTTTAAAGTTCTAAACGCTTGACTCCGTTTTTTTATACTATTATCCTTGATTGTAGAACTGGTTTTACGTGTAATCATAAAATAAGGTAAAGCTCTTTGGTTATACTGGGTTTGTTCTTTAGGACAATACGTTAAAGCTCATGCCCAAGTACGCGGTTTTCTAATGTGATAGGGAAGTTTATTTTAGAGCAAGCATTGCTGTAGTTTAAGTGGCCAATGTTAATAGCTATCAACACAAAACCCCCTTGCAACTCGGAACTATTAATTTCCATGTTGCAAGGGAGTTTTTTAAATTACCTTTCTATTTATAGGTATACTTAAGCAGCTGTATCTAATGCTTCCTCTGTAATCTCTGTCTTCTTCCCTCGCCCTTTTAGTGCCGTTTTAATCCGGTATGTTATATTAAAAAGTACGGGTACAATAATCAGGGTCAAGAACGTTGCGACTATTAGGCCAAAGATTACGGTCCAAGCCAAGGGTCCCCAGAAAATTACATTGTCACCGCCAATATAGATTTTTGGATCAAATTCTGTAAACAGCGAGAAGAAGTCTATATTTAATCCTATCGCCAAAGGAATTAAGCCTAATACCGTTGTTATGGCCGTTAATATTACGGGACGTAATCTGGCTTTTCCTCCTTTAGTAATTATTTCGGTTACTTGTTCCATGGAAACGAGGTCTTTATCGTCCAAATCCAAATCCACTTTTTTACGATCAATTAAAATCTGGGTATAATCTAAAAGTACAACCCCATTGTTTACAACAATACCAGCCAGGGATATAATACCCATCATGGTCATCATAATCACAAAGGACCAGCCGGTAAGCATCAAACCACCAAAGACACCGATAAAACTTAGGAAAATAGCAATCATAATAATCAAGGGCTTGGAAATCCCTCCAAATTGGAAAATTAAAATCAAGAAGATTAATCCAAGTCCAGAGAAAAATGCACCTACTAAGAATTGCATTTGTTTGTTCTGTTCTTCTATCTGTCCGGTAAAATCCAGTTTCATATCTGCCGGAAGCTCTTTGAAATTTTCCATTTCCTTTTGGATTTCGGCAACAATGGCACCTGCATCGCTAAATCCAGGTTTTAACTGGGAGTATATGGTTACCACTCTTTTCGCATCCTTGTGTTTAATTGCGCTAAATCCAGATGAATTTTGTTGGGAGGCTACAGCAGAAATCGGAATTTCCTTTATCTGTCCGTTTGCCGGATCTCGGAAAATGATATTTTGATTGAACAGTGCACTTTTGTCATAGCGTATGTCCTCATTGAACCGAATATTAATGTCGTAGTCCTCTCCATCTATTTTGTAAACACCTGCTTTTTCGCCAAATACCGATCTACGTAATTGTTGGCCAACCTGAGCAACTGAAATACCAAGCTCACCCGCTTTTTCCCTGTCTACAACTACCTGCATAGACGGTTTGCCCTTGTTTACATCAATTTTTAATTCTTCAATACCGGCAATATTCTTCGTATTGATAAAGTTTTTGATATCCTCCGCTGTATTAATGAGTTCCGAGTAATCTTTTCCTTCTAACTCGATATTGATAGGATATCCCGCTGGTGGTCCTGCAGCTTCTTTTTCAATGGAAATAGCGACTCCGGGATAAATACCTGTTAGTGCCTCTTGGATTTCTGCTCTAAGATTTTCGGTATCTAGACCGTTACGGTACTTGTATTCTCGCATGGACAAGGTTACTTTTCCTCGGTGCGGCATTTCTGCTGAAGATCCACCGTCTGTCATTGGGTTTCCTGCACCTTCACCTACTTGTGATACTGCAGATTCTACAAGGTAATTGTATTCTCCTCGGGTATATTTTTCTTGGTTTGCTACGGCATATACGCGTTCTTCTATGGCTTTGGTCAATGTATTCGTCTTTTCAATTGACGTTCCTTGCGGGTACTCTATATAGGCATATATTTCGTTAGGTTTGTTATCGGGGAAGAACTCGATTTTGGTCCTGCCACTACCTACCGACATTCCAAAAAGCATAAATACGACTAGTAACATAGTGAACGTAATTCCAAAGTACCAATATACGTTCCCACCCCTTAGTGCATGTTTTAAGCGTCTTTCATACCAATTTTCAAATCGTACCATAGTATTCTGTTGAAAGCTTGTGGCTAATTTCTTAATTGCGTATTTGTATACCCAAAATAAAATGGCCGTTAGTATCATTACACTGCCTAATCCACGTATGGGACCTCCAAGAATGAGTATGACCGTACCAAAACCACCTAGAATAATACTTAAGCGAATCAATTGTTTTTTGGTGAGTTCCTTTTCTCCAATTTCCATAAATTGAGATACTAACATGGAGTTCATAAAAATGGCCACAAAAAGTGATGACCCTAAAACTACTGAAAGAGTAATAGGGAAGTATTTCATAAACTGCCCAAAAATTCCAGGCCAAAGACCAAGTGGCACAAAGGCCGCTACCGTGGTAATGGTAGAAATAATAATGGGATAAGCAATTTCACCAATACCTTTTTTGGCTGCTTCCGTTCGGGACATGCCCTCACTCATTAAACGATACACGTTTTCTACAACCACAATACCGTTATCTACCAACATTCCCAGCCCCATAATCATCCCGAACAAGATCATGGTGTTCAATGTATACCCTAGCAGATTCAAAATCATAAAGGACATGAACATGGACATGGGGATAGCGAAACCTACGAACAAGGCATTTCTAAAACCTAAGAAGAACATTAATACCGTTACCACAAGGAGAATGCCAAAAATGATGTTATTTACTAGATCATCTACTTGATTTAATGTTCGGCCCGAAGAGTCATTGGCAATGGTGATATTGAGATCGGCAGGGTAGTAGTTTTCTTGTGCTTCTTTAACCAATTCTCGAACGCTATTGGCGGCCTCGATCATGTTCTTGCCCGAGCGTTTTTTAATATCAAGCATTACTACGCTCTTTCCAAATTCTCTAGCGTAGGTGGTCTTCTCTTCCTCGCTAAAGGTTATTTTTGCAATATCTTTAAGGTAAATGGCACCTTGTTCAGATTTTACCACAAAATCGTTCAGCTGTTTAGGGTCTTCGATTTCGCCAAGAATACGAATGGTGCGGCGTTGTCCTCCAGATTCTATATTCCCGGCGGACATTGTCATGTTTCCATTGCTGACCGCTCCCAGTACATCTTGAAAGCTCACCTTGGCTGCCATCATTTTATACACATCAACGGCTACTTCTACTTCTTTTTCTTGGGCTCCACGGATACTAACTTCCTTTATCTGAGGCAAATCCTCTATTTCGTCCTGCATATATTCCGCAAACTCTTTCAGTTTCTCCACTGGATAATCTCCTGTAAAGTTCACGTTGATTATGGGAAAGGATTCGGAAAGGTTTAGGTCAAAAATATTAGGTTCTACTTTGGCATTGTTAAAGGTGGGCCAGTCTTCACTTGCTTTTTCGCCATCCACTTCGTCCTTTACTTTTAATTTTGCCGATTCTACCGAGATTTCCTCATCGAATTCTACGGTGATAATGGAGTAGTCTTCTTGGGACGTAGAAGTGATTTCAACCACATTGCTTACGTTCTTTAAACGCTCTTCCAGGGGGTCTGTCAACAGACGTTCCACGTCTTCTGCCGTGTTGCCGGGATACGGCGTACTAATGTAGACTTTGGTCTCTACGATTTCCGGAAAATCCTCACGTGGCATTGCTTGGTAGCCTTGGTATCCTATCCATAAAAAGATGGCGATCATCACGTAGATAACCGATGGGTTATCTATAGACCAAGAGGATAATCCAAATTCTTTATCTGCGTTTTTCTTTTGCTTGCTCATTTTTTAGCTCCTAGTTTTGGTTCGTGGTTGTCGGTTATTATACCCGTCACGTATTTTTTTTAAACAATATTTTCGTCGTATAGTATACCTCTTCAGGATAAAGTGCAATATTACCTTTGTGGATTCATCACTAGTTCAACACTTATTTTCTTGAAGATAATTATCAATTTAGTTGGTGCTTAGTTCATCGCTTAGGATTTGAACATTCTGACCATCTTTTACGCTTCTAGCCCCTTCTTTTACCAACTGGTCGCCATCCGAGACTCCCGATAAAATTTCGACCATGCTTCCCTGTGTTTTTCCGGTGACTATAATATTTCTTTTGACCACAGCTTTGTCTTCCCCTTCAATAGTCGTGGCAACATATACATACTGCTCTCCATCGGCATTTTCTGAAATTATGCTTTGTGGGATGGTAATTGCATTTTCACTGGTATAATCGTTAAGGTTTACTCTGGCCGTAAGATTCGGTTTAATATTTCCCTTTTTGTTGGGCACGGGAATCTCAACGGAGAACGCTCTATTGCCGGGGTTAATGAAATTACCGGTCTGGCGAACCTCGGATATAATAGTATCTCCCAGCACAGGGAAATAGACGATGGCTGCCTTCCCTTTTTGTATGCCCTTTAAATGACTTTCAGGCACATCTACACTGATATACATATCAGAAAGATTAACAATTCTAAAAACCTCTGATCCAGGACCGGGACTTACGACAGTACCTTGGTCTTTGATGACATCATCAATAATCCCTGAAAAAGGTGCTCTAATGGTAGATTTTCCAAGTTGGCTCTGTGCCTGATTTACTGCGTTTTCGGTTGCTTCATAGCTAGATTTAGCCTGTAAAAACTGTATTTCGGAGCCAATTTTCTGCTCCCATAATTTTTTCTGGCGCTCGTAGGTGGTTTTTGCCAGTTCCGCCTGGGTCTTTAATTGGGATACTTGACTGCTCATACCTCCATCATCGATTTTGGCTAAAATTTGTCCTTTACTCACCTGTTGTCCTTCTTTTACATAAACACGTTCAAGTGTTCCTGGCATTTCTGGGTAAATGAGCACATTTTGTTTGGTAGCTACATCGCCCTGTAATTCTAGAAAATGTTCGAATTTTTTTGCCTGTACCGTAATAGTGGTTACCAAGGGTAATCGCTCCTCACCTGATTTTTCAGCAATAGCAGAATCCAATAATTTAATGCTCTTTTCAAATTCTCGCTGTTTTTCCCCAATCTCGGTTTTCTTTGCCCTAAGGGATTCAAGATTTCCTGTAGCAATTAAATCGCTTACGGATTGCTCTGCTTGGTCTCCACAAGAAGATAACAGCAACATAAGGGTGATTAAGTAACTCGTATTTTTCAATGTAAATAGTCTTAGGGTTGCCATGTTATAGTTCGTTATTTAATATTGTTTGTAATGCTGTTTTCTTATTAATCACCTCTACCATACTCTGTAAATACCCTTGTTGGGCATCATACAGTTGCGTTTGTGCCTGCCTCAGCTCAAAACTACTGGCAAGCCCTTCGGCATATTTGATTTGATTTTTGTTTTCGATACGTTCGGCAAGATTAAGGTTCTCCTTTGCCGTACCATATTGTTCTATGGAAAGGATATAATCACTTTTAGAACTTTCTAATTGTAACCGTATTTGCTCCTCGGCCTCCGTCAATTGAGTTTTGGCTTTGTCCATGGCTATTTTTGCCCGTGCCGTACTTGCACTTCGTTTACCGGAGCTAAATATGGGAATACTAAGGTCTACCCCTACAATAGATTGCTCAAACCAATCTTGCCCATTATCAAAAAAGGTAAAGCTATCTCCAAATGAATTGGCGCCATAGTTCACGAAAGCGTTTAAGGTAGGTAAGGCCCTACTTCTAGCTAGTTTCCATTCAAAATAGCGTTGTTCGTTTTGATTTAACGCTAGTTTAAAGTCTACATTGTTCTCTAACTTAAAGTCACTTTCCAACAATGCCAAGTCTATTTGTTTTTCGGTCAACACATCCAAATCTTCTTCCAATTGGGTAGGAGCATCAATGGCGATACCCATAACCAGGTTTAACATTTGCAGGGTAATCTCTTTTAACCGTAAGCCATTTTTAAGTTGATTTTGAACGGAGGACAAGGTAATCTGTAGCTGTTCCACACTTTCTTCGTCTCCAAGACCATTTTCAAAAATCTTGGTAGTCTCAAAAAGATTTTTTTCAAGATTTTCTATATTTTTTTCTAATATTTGAACGCTTTCCGCTGCCAGTAGTACGTTACCATAAGCTTCTGTTACGGCTTTACGGACTTCCAGTTGGGTTTTTTCCTTGTTGTTTGCACTAAAGCTCAGAAAGGCTTTGGTCGCTTGCACTCCAACTATGTACGAACCATCAAAAATTTGTTGTCTTAGCGTAGCCGATGCGTTTGCTGATTGGGGCTGACTAAAAACTACTGGTTGAAATGTTCCTGGTTCTCCTCCAAAAAATTCTGCAGGTATTTGGGATACAGGCTGTATCAATTGATTTTGATATCCAACGGCCCCGGTTATTTGTGGGAGTCCAGTGGCTATCGTTTCCCATTTCTGTTTTTGGGCATCCAAAACATCACGATCGGCATTGATGGCACTGTAGTTGTTTTCTAGGGCAAAAGCTATGGCTTCCTCCAAGGTAAACGTATAGGTCTGTTCTTGGCCAAAAGACCAACTACCTAATAGTAGTGCCAATAGCAAAAGTTTTAATGATTGCATTTATTCTTGGTTTGAGTTGATGATGTTATTTAAAATCTTTCGTCCGGATGGGGTAACAATGCCCCTAAGATGATATTCTAAGAAGGTGTCCATTAGTTGGGTCGTTGGAAATTTATCGATTGGGAAAATGGTATGGTCCTTAATACTCACGACTCCCGAAAAATAAATCCTTGACACAAAGTCTATATTCAAGTTCTCTCTGTAAATACCTAACTCCACCCCTTTTTTTACATTGGCCAGCACACATTCCTGCATTAAATCGAACTGTTTAAAGCGCATAGACTTATGAATCTTCGGATAGTATTTTTGGAGCTGATACTGAGGAGAAGACTTTTCGTCCTTAAGATGCAGCATGGCAAATTTTTTAATCTCATAAAGTTCCGCTATCGGATTTTGACCCAAAGCGCAAATATGTTCTATGCCTTCGGAAATAGTGCAAAATAGTGTTGACGTTGTCTCTTCCACTAACTGCGTTTTATTCTTAAAGTGGGAATAGATGGTTTTCTTGGAAATACCCATCTCATTGGCCAAATCGTCCATGGTCACACTCTTGAAACCTTGTTCCAAAAACAATTCAGTAGCTTTATGTAGAATGCTTTCTTTCATATTGGGAGGCAAATGTACAACAGGAAACGTTAAAAACAATAAAAGTTTCCATAGTTTTCACTGATTTAACAAAGTATTGGGTTTAATATGGTCTATGATAATTATAATTGGTACGTATTTTAACTTTATCAGCGTTTGTAATACCTATTATTTGTAACAATGGATGTATTTTTGAAAAAAACATGCTATGCATTCCATAGAACAATATCGCAGCCATTTTATCTCCTATCTGGAGTCCAAGACGAGCACTAAGGAGCCAAAAAATTTATATGCCCCTATTACCTATATTTTAGAACTAGGAGGCAAACGATTACGCCCTGTATTGGTTTTAATGGCTACCGAAGTATTCGGAACCGACTATAAGAAAGCCATGGATGCAGCATTGGCCGTAGAAGTTTTTCATAATTTTTCTCTGGTACATGACGATATTATGGATGATGCGCCTTTACGAAGAGGAAAAGCTACTGTCCATGAAAAATGGGATATCAATACCGGAATCCTTTCTGGCGATGCCATGCTTATCAATGCGTATCAATTGTTTGAAAATTATGAAGGAGAGACGTTTCGAAATTTAGCTCAATTGTTTAGTAAAACAGCGCTTGAAGTATGCGAAGGGCAACAATATGATGTCGATTTTGAAACACGTGACGACGTTACCGAGGCGGAATACCTAAAAATGATAGAATACAAAACAGCTGTTTTAGTCGCTGCTGCCTTAAAGATGGGCGGTATTGTAGCGAATGCTTCGTTAGAAGACCAAAATAGTATATATGAGTTCGGACGTAATTTAGGAATTGCGTTTCAACTTCAAGATGATTATTTAGATGCCTTTGGTGACCCCAAGACTTTTGGAAAGCAAGTGGGTGGCGATATCATTGAGAACAAAAAAACATTTTTATACCTGAAAGCCTTGGAAAAAGGAACGCCAATGCAACGAAAAGAGCTTTCTGATTTGTTTTCCATCCAGCCAAGAGACCCATCGGATAAAATCAAGACCATTAAAACCCTATTTGTTGAAACTGGTTCGGCAGCATTAACGCAAAAGGAAATTGAAGCTTTTACCCAAAAGGCTTTTGCGGTGCTGGAAGGTTTAAAGATTGCGAAAGATAAAAAAGATTTGTTGCAACTCTTTGGTGAGAATTTGATGCGTAGGAAGGTTTAAAAAATCCTCCCTAACAAGGCTTTTATAAACGGAACTATTGGACTTCCCATCATATTTCCTACATCTTCCGCGAAGTTGGTTTCCTCGTCTAAAAATTTAAAGACTTGCTGCGGAGTTCTTTTCTTGAACAAGGTTTCGAAAATATTATATCCTTTGGCATTGTCCTTAAAAAGTACGTCTATAAACAACATGTCGTAATACCAGAATTTGGTCTTATAGCTTAGACTGTCCAACGGTTTTCCAGATTTAATATGCGCCACCAATTTTGGTGTTTTTTTTGCCGTACTTCTAAAGGTGTAGCCAGTGCTAGGTTTTGCCCACCCACCAGCGGTACCTATATACCGCATATTTTTGGAATGGTGTTCTTGAAAATCATAGGCCGTCATGGGAATACTACCCATTTCGGTATCCGTTATTTCGTAATCGGAACAAGCGAGATTTTGTTCCAAATAGTCCTTAATCGCTGTTTCATATTCCTCCTTGGGCAATAGCTGTTCCGAAAACAAGGTGTATTCTAAAAGCGCTTCGTTTTTGGAAGTGGGTAATACATACATAAAACGGGTATTTCCTTTTTGCGGTATGGAGAAATCCATGTACGTAGCCTGGTCGGCATCAAAAATAGGTTTGTTCGTCTTTACGAACCACCCTATAAAATGTTGTTGCAGTACAGGATAGGTAGTTTGGTGCGTTGCCATTTTATAATTAAACAAGCTATTAAAGACCTTGTTTCCGGTATAGCTCGCTTTTGTGGTAGTTATACTAACGACTGTACCCTTATCCACAACATTTGTAACATGCGCTTGCTGAAAGGTAATCCCGTCGTGTGCTTGCATACGGTTGAGAATCAAATTGTAAAAATCGATACCACGGATCATTTTATAGGAATAAGGGGCAATAGGATACCTTTTTGCGAATTTCTTTCCTGCAAAGTAAATATGATGCCACTTTTTATGAACGATGGCATCAAACTGCCCTTCACCTTTTTCCCAATAACACCAGGTGCGGTCATTGGTTTGTTTTACATCTTTGTCCAATACTAGGATAGACTTGTCAGCAAAAAAATCATCATCTATCATGCCGTTCAGTAGCATGAGACCCGCTGCACCGGCACCAACAATAATATAATCGTAATGTAATACGGCCATCCATCAAAAATAGCGATTAATAGTCGGTTTTATTGTTATTTAGTAGGTATCAGATAGAAAAACTAAGTTTATTTATAGGTGAAAAGTAAAATTTGTGTCCTACTGCTGTTCTTGTTTTAAAAGAAGTTTTGTTTCAGATAGGAATATGGCTGCAAATGTGGAATATTTAATTTTCCTAGCACCGGATACACTGACGCTATTCGCTTAAGACCACTTTTTCGTTTTTCACATCTGCTCTTATTTCTAGTTTAAGGCTAGCTTCCTTTTCTGACATGTCAAAGTCACAGTCTACGTTAATAATATTTTCTCCATTTTTTAGGATAACATCAGAAAAATCTACTTTAATCGTGTCTACTATTTTCCAATTGGCAGTATATACAATTAATTCGCTGCCGTTTCTGTAGATAAGGGTTTGCCCATCTTTTAATGCAACCGGAATCTCAACTTTCTTATAATTGTTTAATTCTAGGGTAATACTGCTAACCTTGCATTTGTTAGCTGTTAGACTAAACGTTAAAGCTTGATCCTTTCCTGGATTATCGAACTCGAACGTCGAATAAAGTGGCTCACCGGGTTGTCTAATTTTTTTTGAATGTTCAAAAATTCCAGACTTTAGCTCTTGCCAATTCCATTGGTTGACACCGGCTTTTTGAATTGAAAATTCCTTTGTATTATCTCGCATTACTTTTTTCTGCGCTTCCGTAAAGGAATCTGAAATTCGTAGTTCTTCCCAATCGCTGATAAGCTCAAATATGCTGTCCGATTTAGCATTTTCAGCTACGACTTCTAGGTCGGCCACCAGGGCGTAACCTGCATCATAACCAGCAGATTTTGCCAACATCCACTCCATGTCTTCAATACTGGTTTCCGGGGTCATTTTAAACCAGCCCAACATACCAGGCATAAAATTTCGTTTAAAGTAGGCTTGATTATTAAAACGATAATCGACTTGACTTTCACGAAAACCGGCATACCAGGGCTCTCCCCAATTCATACGACTATAGATATGCCAGAAGAAGTGAGTGGTGCGGCTAGCATCTATGATGAGATGATTTTTTAAATCTTCCGATAAGTTATTGTACCACGTATATGGCATTAATGATTCTCCATAGGTGCCAAGGCCAGTAGAACGGTTTCCCTCTAGGCCATCGAAAGATATTTGTCGAAGTCCTGTTTGGTTATATAGGTCCGCTAAGGTCTTCGACATTTCCTTGGTCAGGTTCGCATCTGTTAAGAATACATTATACGGATGGTCTAACAACTTTGAAATGGGTTTGCCAGCTTTGTGGGGCATCACCTTCGTATCAAACGCACCACGCTGGCAATCCAATAACCGCCAAGGTGCCGCTTCGGAAACACCACCGTAACGTATGAGTTCCTCTCCTATCATCACCGTTTTTAAACTGTTATTTTCCATTTGGTTAAAAAACTCTGGTGAGGCAATTACGATTTCAGTCGCTTTTGTATCAATAGCTTCAAGAGTAACGGAACTTCCCACTTTGGCAAGCCTTTTGTCCGGGATGGGCGTTACATAGGGGTCATTCGTGTTGATAAAATTAGATAGACAATGGGTGCCTAGTTTAATACCTTCTGCGGCTGCTTTTTCCACACACGCTTTAAGTCCGGCAATACCGTTTGGGAACTCTCCCTGATATAACTCAAAATGGCCCCAACTCTCAAATGTTTTTCCATAGTGATAGAGGTATTCCAACCCCGCTTTTTTAGTCAATGCAAGTGCCTCATCTATGTTTGTTTCCGTAAATGAGGTGATTAGATATGCAGCTGCAGCATTGCGGTTGGTTTTGACCCATTCGCCATCTATCATAGGATGTGGTAGTCCTTCCGCTAATTCAATGGCACCTATCGTTTCTAAGGTAGCTGCTTCATCGCTACTAAATAGGGCAATTTTAGAGCCTATAACACCACCGTCGTCGTACGGGGGAGCTATAATCTTATCATGACCTACATCCGAATAAACTCTTTCTTTGGCTCTATTTCTTGTATAGGCCTGTAAACTACTCCCGTTCGTAATGGGCATGGCAGCTTCAACTCTATACAGTACGCTGCCATCAGATTTTGGATGCATATTGTTGAGGTCTTCCTCTTTAAAAATATCAAAAGCAGGCATACGATCGCTTTCGTTCCAAGGAAACCCGCCGAGGGTTTTTATGTTCAGGGATTGGATGCCAAGGGCAAAATGATCGTCCCTTACCACACCAACGGTCTCGCTGATCGTCTTTTGTATTGAAGTGGGGTA
>CAZUIE010000052.1:15519-20619 GCA_964620945.1 uncultured Maribacter sp. | reverse complement strand
GGAGACCCGTTGTTGCCATATTGTAGAGATGGCTATAGGTGTAGGCCATAAGCTCATTACTCTTTTTGGTTGCCGCATACAGACTAATAGGCTGATCAACCCGATCAGACGTTTTAAAGGGCACCTTATCGTTTAGCCCATAAACACTGGAGCTGCTGGAATAGACTAAATGTTTGATAGCGTAGTTACGGCAGCACTCCAATATATTCAAAAAACCCACTATATTGCTATCCACATAGACCTCAGGATTCTCTAAGCTGTAACGTACCCCAGCCTGGGCCGCTAAATTACAAACGTTGTCAAATGCATGTTCCTCGAATAGTATTGGTAGATTAATGCGATCTTCTAAGGCCATCCTTATAAATGAAAAATTGGGTTTACTTGAACTCCTTGCCAAAACATTAAATTTTTTAGCATCAGACTTAGAGACCCCCAATTCATTTAAACGGTCGTATTTGAGATTTATGTCGTAATATTCATTAATATTATCCAAACCTACTACGGAGTGACCATTATCCAAAAGAGACTTCGCCACAAAAAAACCGATAAATCCTGCTGCACCGGTTACTAAAATTTTCAAGATTGTCCTATTTTGTAATACTTAAATCCCAAAGTATTCATTTTAGAGCTATCCAACAAACGTCTTCCGTCAAATACAAATGCAGGCTTCAGCATTTGATTGTAAATTTTACCCCAATCATAGGTCTTGAATTCGTCCCACTCCGTCAAGATGGCAATAGCATGCGCATCTTTCGCTGCTGCCATGGAGTCATTAGTAACGGTAACTAATTTTCTGTTTTCCTCCGGAGTGCGCGTACCCAAATAGTCCAAATCGGCATAGACCTTTTCCGCACTTACTTTTGGGTCGTACACTACAATTTCGGCTTTTTCATCCAACAAGGCATCTGCTACATAGATCGCTGCAGATTCTCTAGTATCATTGGTGTCTTTTTTAAAGGCCCACCCGTAAAAAACTATTTTTTTGCCCGATACGGTGTTGTATAGGGTAGAAATAATATTATCTGCGAAACGTCGCTTTTGATAATCGTTCATGATAATCACCTGTTCCCAATAATCCGCTACTTCTTGCAAACCAAAACTTCTTGAAATATAGACCAGATTTAAAATGTCCTTTTGGAAACAAGAACCCCCAAAACCTACAGAGGCATTGAGGAATTTTGGACCTATCCTGCTATCGGTACCAATAGCCCGGGAAACTTCGGCTATGTTGGCATCGGTACGCTCGCAAAGCGCTGAAATGGCGTTAATAGAGGAGACACGCTGCGCCAAAAAGGCATTGGCCACTAACTTTGACAATTCCGAGGACCATACATTGGTCTGTAGGATTCGCTCTTTGGGCAACCAGTGCTCATAGATGGCACTTAAGGTATCTTTAGCTGCCTTTCCAGACGGCGTATCGTCCCCTCCGATCAAAATACGATCCGCATGCAATAAATCGTCAATTGCTGTGCCTTCCGCTAGAAATTCTGGATTGGAAAGAATCTCAAAATGTACTTGATTTCCTGTATTGTCCAAGATACTCTTAATAGCACTAGCGGTACGTACCGGAAGGGTAGATTTTTCTACGATGATTTTGTCATTTGTTGCTACTTTGGCGATATTACGGGCACAGAGTTCTACATGTTTTAAGTCCGCGGCCTGCCCTTTTCCCTTACCATAGGTTTTGGTCGGGGTATTTACAGATATAAAAATGATTTGCGCTTCCGCTATGGCCTGGTCTACTTGGGTCGAGAAAAAGAGATTTTTGTTTCGATTTGCAGCTACGATTTCCTTTAAACCCGGCTCATAAACCGGCAGATTGTCTAGGTTAGTGTCGTTCCAAGCATCGATTCGCTCTTGATTAATATCTACTACCGTAACTTTTATTTCAGGGCATTGACTGGCAATCACAGACATGGTAGGCCCGCCAACATAACCGGCACCGATACAACAAATGTGAGTAATTTTTTTCATGTTATTTATTTTGATTTTTAAGTTTTTATTACAAGTATATAAAGGTTACTAACAGACTTCAACGAAGCCCAATGATATGTATTATAATCTTAACACAAGGGTAGCGTGAAGGTCTTTTACATCATAACCGTCTTGTTCATTACTTTTTAATTCGCACTACTTTATGCAAAGCTTACAAAGATAATTGATTTTTTTTGGCTTTTGTCGTTCAGTAGTTTGTTAAAAGGGTTCTGTTGTAAGTATTGAAAACTTTAACGGTTGGTATTTCAAATAATTGTAAGAGCCCAACCCAAATTGATAAAATGACTTGGCTTATCTATTTTGGTCGGGTCACGAAACACGCTTGAGCGTCAACACTTTTTTAACAGAATATCTGAAGGATTAGAGGACAGAATTCATTTAGGTTCCCCTAAGGGCTAGGTTAAAACAAGATAATTTCTTGCAGAGTGTTACTAGTTGTCTTTTTGTTCGAGTCAAGGTTGAGCTTACTTCGAGAAGGAATTTTGGCTTGTGATGGGCAAAAAAATAAATCTATTAAAAATTGATTAATAGTTTGTTGAGAATAGTTGCATCCGGAATTTTTTAATTCTGTACCTCCTTGGCTTTAGTTTTCGGGGTAAACCCAACATCTACCTTTCATTTTGTTCGACGAATGTGTTGACAATACTTTCGGTATAGTTTTGAAATTCTTTACCGTCAAAAGGTAGTCTAAACGCTTGGTTTTTTATACTCGGATTTTTGCTCTAGGCTTTGGACCGCACCTCTTATCTCATGTCTATTGTCTCTTCTCTCTTTTCAACCCCTTTATTTTGAAGTTTATAGTTTTTTAAGCTAAAAATGAATTATACCTTAGGTATTATAATATCTTCGTAAAACGAACTAAAAAGAAGTATATTTTGAAAAAAATACTGATAACAGGGGGTGCCGGATTTTTAGGGTCCCATCTCTGTGATAGATTTATTAATGAAGGCTACCATGTCATTGCCATGGATAACCTTATTACAGGGGATTTAAAGAATATAGAGCATCTATTTCATTTGGAGAATTTTGAGTTTTACCACCATGATGTCACCAAATTTGTACACGTGCCAGGTCATTTGGATTATATCTTACATTTTGCCTCTCCGGCAAGTCCCATAGATTATTTGAAAATACCCATCCAAACCTTGAAAGTAGGCGCTATGGGTACCCATAATCTGTTGGGTCTGGCCAAGGAAAAGCAAGCACGTATCTTAATTGCTTCTACCTCTGAAATTTATGGTGACCCTTTGGTACATCCACAAACGGAAGCCTATTACGGCAATGTTAACACCATCGGACCCCGTGGCGTTTATGATGAGGCGAAACGTTTTATGGAATCTATAACCATGGCCTATCACCGTTTTCATGGATTAGATACGCGAATCGTAAGAATATTTAACACTTATGGCCCTAGAATGCGCCTCAATGATGGTAGGGTCATACCAGCTTTTATAGGGCAGGCATTGCGGGGAGAGGACCTTACGGTTTTTGGAACAGGGGAACAAACACGCTCTTTCTGCTTTGTTGATGATGAGGTCGAAGGTATTTACAGGCTATTGTTGAGTGATTATGCATTGCCTGTTAACATAGGTAACCCCAATGAGATAACCATTAAGGATTTTGCGGAGGAAATTATTAAACTAACGGGTACCGATCAAAAAATAATATTCAAACCCCTGCCTCAGGACGACCCCTTACAACGGCAGCCTGATATTTCTAAAGCGCGAGAAATTTTGGATTGGGAACCAAAGGTGAGCAGGGAAGAGGGAATGGCCAAGACCTTTGCCTATTTTAAAACCCTACCTGAGGAAGAACTGTATAAACGAGATCATAAAGATTTTAGTGACTATAATAAAGAATAGTGAATAGGATTTGATAGTTAGATTAACTCCTAGGTATGACATTGAGCGTGAACGAGACAATTTCAAAGCGATAAAACCTAGGAGTTTCTCAACCCCACCCTTAGTGGGTTTTTAAAAAAGTTTTGACTAGCTAACAGGAAACGATTAGCAATTTTTTAGGAATACGTCAAGTAGTTTTCGCCCGTTACCAAAATAGTGTAATTTCTGAGCCATATTCACAGTCGTAAAGGTGGTTGGGCAGAAATCATATAGGATTCCTTAGTAGGTAAGGTAAAACAAGAGGAGTTTTAGCTAGAGTTTAACCTTACTAAGCCCTAGTCTTTTAATTGCAATAAATTGATTTTCATATAGTTATATTTTTATTCTTCAACTTATACAGTTAATCGGATACTATTTCTTTTAATTTAAGTTTAGGTGTAGCCAAACTTTGGAACTAGAATAAAAAGGAGGGGTTAATTTTTCATTTTCAGTAATTGACCGATATAATTTTATGTTAAACGAAATAACGGTTAATTTTAAGATGTTACCATAAAGTATATGTAATTTAGCTTTAGATTAACAAATAGATGGTTGTGGTTGACATTAATAAAAAAATTTGGCTTTCTTCTCCACATATGGGGGAAATGGAACAGGTTTATGTAAAAGAGGCATTTGACACCAATTGGGTAGCACCACTTGGCCCAAACGTAAATGCCTTTGAGGATGCCATCGCCGATTCTTTAAAAGAGAATGTAAAAATTGCCGCGCTTAGTTCAGGTACGGCTGCCCTTCATTTAGGGCTGAAATTATTAGGAGTAGAAAGCGGTGATATGGTAATTTGCCAGAGTTTTACATTTTCCGCTTCAGCAAACCCGATCTGTTATTTGGGAGCTATTCCAGTTTTTGTGGATAGTGAGACGGACACTTGGAATTTGTCTCCTGCGTTATTGGAGAATGCTATCCAAGATTGTATCAAGAAAGGGAAAAAACCTAAGGCCATTATAGCTGTTCACTTGTATGGTATGCCTTACAAGGTAAAAGAAGTCAAAGCTATTTCGGAAACTTACGGTATCCCTATATTAGAAGATAGTGCCGAGGCTTTGGGAAGCACATGTAATAGGCAAGCCTGCGGTACCTTTGGCGATATTGGTGTTTTATCCTTTAATGGAAATAAAATTATTACGACTTCTGGAGGTGGTGCTTTGGTTTCCAGAAATACGGATTATGTAAAAAAAGCAATCTTCTTAGCAACGCAAGCTAGGGA
>CAZUIE010000052.1:3054-15419 GCA_964620945.1 uncultured Maribacter sp. | reverse complement strand
TATGGAAGCCCTTGCACTTACAACCTGTCTTTGAAAATTTCCCGAAATTTACCGATGGTACCGCTGAGGATTTGTTCAACAGAGGACTTTGTTTGCCAAGTGGGTCCAATCTTAGCCACGATGACCTAAGTTGTGTTATTCAAAAAATAAAATCAACACTTTAAAATTATGTTACAAAAATACTTAACCGATAGCGCACAACGATACGCATCAAAATGGCTGGTGCTATGTATTGATTTGGTAGCGGTCGCTTTTTCTTTTGTGCTTTCATACCTAATCAGATTTAACCTTACCTTAGACTTCGAAGTCGGTAGTTTATTGGTGCAACTTCCATGGATTTTGGTAGTGTCCCTCTTGGCTTTTTTGGTGGTAGGGTCATATAAAGGGGTAGTGCGGCATACAGGAATCCGCGATGTGTACAATATTTTTAATGCTATTTGTCTTTCTAGTATATTAATAATCTTTTTGGTAATGGCCAATAGACAATTTGATACTATAACTAGTTTCACCATTCCTTTGTCCATTATTATCATCCATAGCTTGATCAGTTTTGTTGTTCTTACGGCATCACGGTATGTGTTTAAGGCAATGTACGAGAAGATTACCGGGGGAATAAAAGTAGCTAAAAATGTGATTATTTACGGTGCAGGAAATTCGGGGATACTTACCTATGGGGCATTGACCAACCACTCCAAAAGTGACGTCAAAGTCATTGGTTATATTGACGACGACCGAAAAAAAATAGGTAAAAACATTAATGGTGTTCCTGTTTTTGGTGAAAACGTGCTGACGAAAGAATTCATTAGTAAAAAAAATGTAACCGAAATTATTTTTAGTATTCAAAATATAGATGCTAAAAATCTGAGAATTAAGGTAGAGGACTTGGTTGATTTACCTGTTATGGTAAAAATTGTCCCACCGTTTGAAGATTGGATTAACGGAGAGTTAAAGGTTTCCCAAATTAAACAGGTTCAAATAGAAGACCTGTTGGATCGTGCGCCAATTCAGATTAAGAATACCAATATTGAAGCTGAGCTACTGAATAAAAGTGTTTTGGTTACCGGTGGTGCAGGTTCTATTGGGAGCGAAATTGTTAGGCAAATTTGCAACTATTCATACAGCTCGTTAATCATAATTGACCAGGCAGAGTCTGCCTTATACGATCTTCAACAAGAGTTAAAGCAAAATGGCTTCCATAATTTTATTCCCATAGTGGGTGATATACGGGACAAGAGTAGGATGAACAAAATTTTTGATGAATACCGCCCCAATATAGTTTTTCATGCGGCAGCGTATAAGCATGTGCCACTTATGGAGAACAACTCCTACGAGGCCATTAAGATTAACATTGCGGGTACTAAAATTGTTGCCGACCTTTCTTTAATACATGGGGTAGAAAAATTTGTGTTCGTATCTACCGATAAGGCCGTGAACCCTACCAATGTTATGGGGGCCAGCAAACGTATTGCGGAAATGTATATTAGTTGTATGCATCAAGAAGGTAAGACCAAGTTCATCACCACCCGGTTTGGTAATGTGTTGGGTTCTAATGGTTCGGTAATTCCTTTATTTAGAAAACAAATAGCCAATGGAGGGCCATTGACATTGACTCATAAAGAAATTACGCGGTACTTTATGACGATTCCAGAAGCCTCTCAATTAGTATTAGAGGCCGGCGCCATGGGAAAAGGGGGGGAGATATTTATATTTGATATGGGAGAATCGGTCAAAATATTGGACTTGGCCAAGAACATGATAAAATTATCAGGACTTAACTATCCCGAAGATATAGATATCAAAATTACAGGCTTAAGACCAGGAGAAAAGTTACATGAAGAACTGTTGGCCAACGGTGAAAATACGCTTCCGACTTACCATCAAAAAATAAAGATAAGTAAGGTAAGGGACCTCGATTATGCGAAGACTCGTTCAAAAATAGACGAACTTTGCATTACGAATATGTTCTTTAATGGGAATACGGTAAAATTAATGAAGGAAATTGTACCTGAATATGTTTCGAAAAATTCCCACTTTTGTGTATTGGACAAACCGATGGATAACGTGGATATTATAGAGAAAAATACTTTAAAAATAGTAGAACCCTAACTCTTAACGAAAAAACACTAGATAAATACCTTTGAAGAATGAGTAAATTAAGAATAGAAATGAAGATTATTGCTTTCTACGGTGTCATTGGATTGCTTTTAGGTTCCTGTGCCTCTAGAAAGGATATTGTTTATTTTCAGGATGCCAAAGACTATGAAACCATTGTTAGTAATAATACGCAAAACAATACGTTTAAGGTCAATGACGTAATCGGGATAAATGTTTCGACCCTAGACCCTACAGCAAGTGTTCCCTTCAATTTGTTCAATACTGCCCGTAATGAAGGAGGCTTTGGGCAACCACAACAATTAGATTACATTGTCGATAAAAACGGGGAAATTGATTTCCCGGTATTGGGAACGGTAAAGGTCATTGGGCTTAATCCACAAGAGACCAAAGAGCTATTAAAGGAAAAATTAAAGCCCTATTTAAAAGATCCAATCATTAATATCCGTTTGCGAAACTTTAGGGTAAGCGTATTAGGTCAGGTAAACAGGCCTGGAACCTATGAGGTCAATGGGGAGCAAATTACCGTTATGGAGGCCATAGGTTTGGCCGGGGATATTGGTATTAAGGGAAGGCGAGATAACGTGCTAATAGTAAGGGATTTTAATGGGACTAAGGTTTATACCCGTGTAGATCTTACTAGCAAGGAGGTCTTGAGTTCTAATGCATACTACCTAACCCAAAATGATGTGGTGTATGTGGAACCGAATAAATCTGCAGTTACCCAATCTACATTAGATGTTAGAACGGGCTATGCGATTTCAATAGCATCAGTACTAATTACTTCTACTATCCTTTTTATTACCAGAAACTAACTAGTTTAGTATAGATAGTCTTAATCAAAGTTTTTTATGAGTATTTCAGAACAAAAAGAGGATATAAAAACGATTGTTACTGGTTATATAAAGCATTGGAAATGGTTTTTGGGAAGTGTTCTATTGGCCTTGGTTTTGGCTTTCGTTTATATAAGGTATACCATTCCTGAATATGCGGTTAAATCCCAAATTCAAATCGTTGAGGAAAAAAATGCAACCGATGGAATGAGTGTGTTTCAAGACCTTAATATTCTTGGGGGTAGTTCTAAAAAAGTAGAGGACGAAATTCAAATTTTGACCTCTAGGTCAAATTTTATTGAAGTTGTTAAAGAATTAGGAATCAACGTTAAATATACGGCATTTGGCAATGTCATTAATTCAGAAGTTTATGAGAAAACACCAATAAACATCAATTTTATAGCAGCGGATTCAATTATCCATAATGCTACTTTTGAGTTTTTTATTGAGTTTACTTCCGAGACTAGTTTTGGTTTTACTGAATTGGAAGATGTTCCTTTTAAAAGCTATTCTTTTGGAAACGGAATATCAACACCTATTGGTGACCTTGTAATAACACCAAAAATAGAGGACACTGAAAATTTAATTGGAAAGAAATTGAAAGTCTCCATAAGCCCTGTAGCTGAGGTTGCACGTGCATTGAAGTTGGAAGTAGAAGTTTTCGCAACCGATGAATTTTCCAATATCCTTGAGATTTCGATGAAAAGTACCCTACCAAAAAAGGCAAAGGACATAACCAATAAATTAGTCGAGATTTACAATGAAAATGCCATTGAAGAAAAACGTCGTATTGCCGATACTACTTCTGAGTTTATCAATGACCGAATTCAATTAATTTCAGGTACACTTACTTCAGTAGATCAAGATGCACAGGAACTGTTGACGGAAAAGGGAATGACTGGATCCGGCTTGGAAGTGGGCGCCGCGGTGCAGGTGAGTGCGGGTAGCCGTCAAAGTTTAGAAAATACCAAGGTACAGCTACAAATGGTAAGCGGACTCAAAGAGTATGTTGATGGTGAAACAGGATATGATGAAATGCCGGTAATAGACGTGGGTAGTGTGCCTTTAAATCAGGCAACCATGCAGTATAATACCTTGGTGGCAGAGCGTAAACGGTTATTGAAAAGTGCAGATGAACAAAACCCGATGATTGTAAATTTAGACGAGCAGTTGGATGGGCTTAAAAGCACAATGCAATCCAGTCTAGCATCTTTGGAGCGTAACGTTGGAATGAACGTAAGTACCTTACAGAACCAATTGGGAAGAATTCAAGGAACGATATACTCAGCACCGGAAAACCAAAGGGAACTGCGGAACATTACCCGAAAGCAAGAAACAACAGAAAGTTTGTATTTGTATTTATTGCAAAAAAGGGAGGAATCCCAGATTGCATTTGCATCGGCCTCCCCAAAATCCAATATTATCGATAGGGCCTATGTGGCCAGTCCATTTCCGGTGAAACCTAAAAAGTCCATTACCTATCTTGCGGCGATAATGCTAGGTTTGCTTTTTCCATTTGGTGTTATTTATGTGAGGGACTTATTGGACACCAAAATTCACAATAAACATTCCTTGGAAACCTTGGTCAGCGACGTTCCGGTTTTAGGCGAACTTCCTAAATTAGGTAAAAAAGTAGGAAAATTGATTATTAAGGATGATCGTTCAATCTTGGCAGAGGCCCTACGCATAATTCGAACCAATTTGGATTATCTCATAAAGACCAAAGAAAAGATAGACGGTAAAAAGAACAATATCATTTATGTTACATCCAGTGTTCCAGGAGAGGGGAAAACCTTTACCTCTACAAATTTAGCCATGATTTTGTCCAGCACACAAAAAAAGGTGGTGCTAATAGGTGCTGACATACGTAATCCAAAATTCTATTCTTTTTTTACTGGGGATGACATAGATAAGCTAAAAGGCAAAAATAAGTATAAAGATAAAGGTCTTACCGATTACTTGTTTAATAACCAACTTAAACCTGACGATATCATAAACCCTATGTTAGTGCACCACAACACGTTCGATGTCGTTTATTCCGGAAAAATCCCACCTAATCCCGCTGAATTGTTGATGAGTAATCGTGTAAAGGAACTATTGGATAATGTATCCGAAATATATGACTATGTTATTGTGGATACAGCTCCAATAATGGTAGTAAGCGACACCCTTTTGATTAGTGAATATGCGGATCATATGATCTACCTTACCCGTGCTGGTATAACGGAGAAAAAGGCCGTTGAATATCCACTTCAATTATTGAAGGAAGGAAAACTAAAAAATGTCTCTTTTGTGGTAAACGATGTCAATGAAGGAAATTTGGGATACGGAGGCAAATATGGCTATGGCTATGGAAAAGTCACTAAAAAATGGTGGAAATTTTAAAGTAAGAAGTAATCCAAACAAGTAGTAAGGATTAGGCTTTATTATCAAGTCCTTTGGCAATACCCTGACATAATTTTACTGGTACCTCAGTTTCTATACGCATGCTTCCATAGTAACAGCAAGCGAATAGGCAAGTCTCCTTCTCCATCTATTGCCCACTACGTTTCTTGGAGTATTTGAAAGGAATTTCGTTCCATGAGATAGGCTTCTGCATTTTAGATGTAGTATGTTTTGGTTCACTGCATGGGTTTAACTTCATTTTTAGATATGAAGTTGTCGTTTATTCAGGGCTAGGTGGGGTATTTAAATAGTTTTATTTTGCAACGCAACAAGTTAAAAATACAGGGTTTTGAAATATTATTTTTCAATTAAATAATATAAATTTTCACGTTTTCTGTAGAATGTAAACCGAACTGTAAGTTTGTGGCAATCCTTGTGCATAGTGACATTGTCCTCCTTGTGCATGAATTTGATACGGACCAAAGTGCTGACGTATAGGATGTACATTAAGGATTTTAAATTAACTTATTTTAAATTATACTTTGTTCTTTAACGGGTTTCCTCTTTAGTTAATCGAATAATTACCCGCAATGTTTTTACACCGATTAAAACTGACTTACCTTTGTATACATTCGTTAAACCTTAAGGTTTAGTGAAAAGAAATTATAATGATGTTTTACCATAGAACTATGAAAAATAATTACCCCAAATTGTTAAAAAATTCTTTTAAAATTACTTTAGTGGTTGTTTTTGTTTTATTCTTCCAAACGATAAGAGCCCAAGTCAGTTTTTCCCAAAGCAGTTTGAACCTCAATGGCCTGATGACCATAAAAGGTGCCACGGCGATGGATTTTGGTCCTGACGGACGTTTGTATGTTACCGATTATTCGGGCACGGCTGCGAACAGCGGTTTTGTCAAGGCCTTGACAATCCAGCGCAACGGCCCCACGGCTTATGTGGTGGTAGCTGTGGAGGAGCTCACGGGAGTATCTACTATACAGAACCACAACGATAATGGCACGCTTGCCCCTCCAGCGTTTTCCAACCGCCGCGAAGTTACCGGGCTTACGGTCGCGGGTACTTCCGCGAATCCTGTGGTCTACGTTACTTCCAGCGATATCCGTATAGGGGGAGGGGATGGCACGGGCCAGAAGGATTCTGGCCTTGACACGAATTCAGGGGTAATAACCCGTATGACTAAGACAGGTCCTGAGACATGGGAGGTGGTGGACATCGTGCGTGGCCTTCCCCGCTCGGAGGAGAACCATGCCACGAACGGCCTTAGGCTGGCCACAATCAATGGCACGGACTACCTGATTGTCACCTCTGGCGGTTCCACAAATGCTGGGGGCCCATCGAGTAATTTTGCGTTGATTACTGAATATGCCCTTGGCGGCGCGGTGCTCTCGGTGAACCTCGATCAGATAGCACAATTGCCGGTTTTGAACGACAACGGCAGGAGCTATATCTACGATCTCCCCACTTTGGACGACCCCACCCGTACGAATGCTAATGGGATTAACGATCCGGATTCCCCGGGTTACAATGGAATAGACGTCAACGACCCATGGGGCGGCAACGATGGCCTGAACCAAGCCAAGCTGGTACCGGGGAGCCCAGTACAGATATTTTCACCAGGGTATCGAAACACGTATGACCTTGTGGTCACGCAGAGCGGCGCGGTCTATGTTACTGACAATGGGGCAAATCTGGGTTGGGGTGGCTTTCCTGTGAACGAGGGTGGCGGCAATGCGAATAACGACTATGACCCCGCCGAGCCAGGTAGCCAGTCCCCTTCTGGATCGGAAGTCATTGACAATAAGGACCACTTGGAACTAGTGACCACGAACATACAGAACTATACTTTTGGCAGTTTTTATGGGGGCCATCCCAACCCGATACGGGCGAACCCCACGGGTGCGGGCCTCTACACCGATAACAACAGTGTACTCGGGATGACCGGTGCCCCATTATGGCGAACCCAGACGTACGACCCGGATGGTTCCAGGCCCGGATCCACGACAGACCCCAATGTTGGACTTCCGGTGGACTGGCCGCCTGTTCCCGTCTCGTTGGCAAACCCGGTTGAAGGTGACTGGCGTGGACCAACGGTGCCAAACCCGGACGGTCCTGATGACAATCCAATCGTAGTATGGGGGACCAATACCAATGGTATAACCGAATACACTGCTTCCAACTTTGGCGATGCCATGAAGGGCAACCTTTTGGCTAGTGCGAGCGGTGGTTTTATAAGGAGGGTACAGCTCAATGCCAATGGCACGGCCCAACAGCTGACACAGAACTTTCTATCGGGCATAGGGGGCTTTACCCTTGGTATTACGGCCAATGGGGACGATGAAATCTTTCCCGGCACCATATGGGCTGGTACGCTCAACGGAATCATTGCGGTGTTCGAGCCCCAGGACTTCGTGACCTGTATACAACCTGGGGAGCCGGGCTATGATGCCCTTGCGGATTATGATTTTGATGGTTACACGAACCAAGATGAGTTGGATAACGGTACGGACATCTGTAATGGGGGCTCCCAGCCAACGGATTTCGACAAGATATTAGGAGCACCATTTCTCTCCGACCTGAACGACCCGGACGATGACGGGGACGGGATTTCCGATGCGTTGGACCCGATGCAACTGGGAAATCCGGAAGCCGTTGGCAGTCAGTCGTTCTCCCTTCCCATTTACAACGATCTGTTCAATTTCCAACAGGGCCTTGGAGGAATCTTTGGTCTAGGTCTGACAGGACTCATGAACAATGGGGACACGGGCAATAACTGGTTGGATTGGTTGGACAGGCGTGACGACCCCAGCGTACCGAACCCCAATGATGTGCTTGGTGGGGCCCCTGGCATCATGACCTCGCACATGACCTCGGGGACATCCTTGGGTACATCGAACAGTCAGGAAAAGGGCTATCAATATGGCGTACAGGTAAGCACGGCAACGGGACCTTTTACGGTCACCGGGGCGATGAACGGGTTTACGGGTCCTTTGCGGCTTTACGGAAACACGGCCGCGGTAGGCGGGGAGCTGGGCTTCCAGATTGGGGACGGTACGCAGAGCAACTACATCAAGTTCGTGGTGACCACGGATGGCTTTTTGGCGCTTCAGGAAATCGACGACATTCCCCAGGCCCCGATTACTTTTACGCTCCCAATAGCCTCTAGGCCAACGAGCGACATCGTGTTCCATTTTGTGGTAACACCATCCACCGGACAGGTCTCTCTAGAATACCAGATAGACGGCGGTGCGAGCGCTACCTTGGGCACGATTATGGCTCAGGGTAGTATACTGTCGGCAATACAACAGGCGGGAACAGATTTGATGGTTGGTTTTATAGGGACCTCGAATACTCCCGGTGTGGAACTTGAAGGGTCATGGGACCTACTGAACGTGGTGCCCGCGAACAACGAAATTTTTGAACTGCGGTTAAACGCCGGTGGCCCTGGGCTTGCTTTCAACGGTAAGTCCTTCGGCGCCGACCAGTCCTTCAGCGGGGGCCAGCCCTTCAGCAATGTGGACGCCCAAGTCCCGGACCTGTATAAAACCGAGCGCACCTCCAACTCCAAAGTGTTCAGTTACAACATCCCCGTTCCCAGTGGGAGCTATTATGTGACGCTCCATTTTGCAGAGATCTTTTGGGGAGCCCCTGGCGCGGGATCAGGTGGAGGGCTTGGCAGCAGGATTTTTGATGTTTCCTTGGAGGGCTCTTTGGTGCTCGACAATTACGATATATTCGCTGAGGTGGGCGCCGAAACGGCATTGACCAAAGTGTTTCCCGTCACGGTCTCCGATGGGCAGTTGACCATGGTATTTTCCGCTCTGGCAGAAACTGGGGGTGTGGACCAGCCCAAGGTATCGGCAATCGAGGTTATCGAGGACACGGGCCAGGGGATACCGATATCGGTGGCACCGATCGTGGCCCAGACCAGTTTGGTCGGGGAACAGTTGGACGGCAGTTTGAGTGTGGTGGCCTCTGGCGGCGAAGGTAATCTGAGCTATAGTGCAGCGAACCTTCCCCCTGGGCTTTTCATAGAGCCTACTAATGGGCAGATAGGGGGCACGGTTTCGCAGTTTGCCCTTGTTGCAGCCCCGTACAACGTGACCGTAACGGTGGACGATAGCGATGGGGATAGCGCCGATGCGGTGACTATAAGCTTTACCTGGACGATATTCGAAGGGGGCTTATGGACAGATCTTAATGAAAATGAGAACTATACGGCACGCCATGAGAGTTCTTTTGTACAGGCAGGCAACAAGTTCTACTTGATGGGTGGCAGGGAGAATGCCAAGACCATAGATGTGTACGACTACACCTCAAATACTTGGACGGCCTTGACCAATTCCGCCCCCTTTGAGTTCAACCATTTTCAGGCTACGGAGTACAAGGGACTGATTTGGGTGATCGGCGCGTTCCAGACCAATGATTTCCCATTGGAGCAACCTGCGGAGCACATTTGGACGTTCGACCCTTCATCTAACGAGTGGGTACAGGGGCCACAGGTTCCTACCAACAGGCGTAGGGGTTCCGCGGGCCTTGCGGTCTATAATGACAAATTCTATATTGTTGCAGGCAATACTATAGGCCATGACGGGGGTTTTGTAAATTGGTTTGACGAGTACGACCCTGCTACGGGCACCTGGACGGCCCTAGCCAATGCGCCAAGAGCACGGGACCATTTCCATGTGGCCGTGATAGGGGAAAAGCTCTATGTTGCCGGGGGGCGGCAAACAGGCGGCACGGGCGGCTATTTCAATCCGGTGATTCCGCAGGTGGACGTTTATGATTTTTCTTCGTCCACATGGAGCACACTTCCGGCGGGACAGAACATACCTACCCCCCGTGGTGCCCCCATGTCGGTAAACTACAACGGAAAGTTGGTGGTCATCGGGGGAGAAGTACAGAACCAACCGGTATATGGTGTGAATACGGACGATGCGCTCAAGATAACGGAGGAGTACGATCCCTTGACCCAGAGCTGGACTCGTTTGGGGGACATGAACTATGAACGCCATGGCACCCAGGGCATCGTTTCTGGCAATGGTATCTTTGCCATTGCGGGTTCTCCCAAGCGGGGAGGAGGCAATCAGAAAAATATGGAGGTCTTTGGAGCCGATGCCCCAGTGGGCACGGCACTGTCAGCAGGGACTTTATTCGCTCCGAGCTCATTGATGGTAGCCAGCGGCACGTCCGAGTCCCTCTTCTTAGAGGTGTCTGGGGGTAACGTAGGAAAGATTGTCCGCTCTATTGAGATTACAGGCCCCGATGCCTCGGATTTCAGCATTGTATCCGGTTCGCTAACTAACGCTCTTTTGGATGCCAACAGCACCCACGAGATAGTCCTAGCGCTAAACAACGCTGCGGGGGACAGGAACGCAGTGTTGACCTTGAATTACGGAGCATCCTCGACTTTGAACATCGCGTTGTCGAATACCACAGACACAGGTCTTTTGGTGGTCAACCCCGGAACACAGAACAACAACGAGCAAGATGTGGTATCACTACAGATAAATGCCACGGGGGGTACAGGCCTAAGCTATAGTGCTACAGGACTTCCCCCTACCTTGAGCATCGACTCAAGTACGGGACTGATAACCGGAACGGTTTCCGACGGGACTTCGGGTGATGGAGCTTTCATGGAACAGAATGGTCTGGTGGTAGTGGAAGCAGAATCTGGAAATACTTCCGGTTGGGGCACTACCACTGCTGGTGGTGCTACGGGCATCATAGCCAACACCAATAGTTTTAGCGACCAGAACGGAAGTGCTATCCCATACCAAGTTAATATAAGCACCCCAGGGGTATATCGATTTAGCTGGCGTAGCTTCTATAGCGGTTCAAATTCTACCGAAGAAAACGACAACTGGCTCCGTTTCCCAAACAATGATGACGTGTGGTTCTTTGGATTTCAGGGGGCTCCGGACAATGAGGCGGAGATTATCAATAACTTACAGGGAGCGCAGAACAGTATTGTATTTCCTGGCGGTACAACAAGGCAGACGGCTGCGACCACTCCAAATGGGGCCAGCAGCAATGGTTATTTTAAGATTTTCCGTAGTGGTGGCACATCAGAGGTTTACAATTGGCAGGCCCTAACAAGCGATAACAATGGGCATAACGTCTATGTTTGGTTCGAGAATCCGGGTACCTATACCATGGAAATCTCGGAAAGGTCTGCAGGCCATGCCATTGACAAATTCGCACTGTATAAAGTAGATACCTATGGTGCCGGATATAATGCTAATCTGTTTACAAACACTCCTGAATCCCCAAGTGGTGGAGTAGGTCCAGGGGCTGCAGATAACAGTCCTTACAATGTGGAGGTAACGGTAACGGCTCAAGGAAACCCTATGCCCACCGAAACAATAGCGTTTGTATGGAACATTGGAGAGGCGGGCAATCAAGTTCCAATGGCCATTGCAGAGGCTGATATAACTTCTGGTGATGCTCCACTCACAGTGAGTTTTACAGGTAGTAATTCTACCGATGATGTGGGTGTGACAGGATATTTGTGGGACTTTAAGGATGGAACTCCTACAGTAATTACTGCTGATCCTATTCACGAGTTTAGTACACCAGGAAGTTATGAAGTAACATTAACGGTTAGCGATGGAGTTCTTACTAATACATCTACCATTACGATAACAGTAAATGCCCCTGCCAATCTGGCTCCAGTGGTAACCAATCCAGGGGCACAGAACGGAGTGGAAGGTGATGTGGTCACCTTACAGGTAAGCGCGACTGATCCTGAGGGCGATGTTCTGGCCTATTCGGCTACGGGCCTTCCTACGGGACTTTCCATAGATACGGCAACGGGTCTGATAAGTGGTACGATAACTACTGGGGCATCCGTCAACAGTCCTTACGCGGTCGAGGTGACGGTGACGGACGACGGTGTTCCATCGGAATCCACTATGGTGACCTTTACATGGAACGTGACCGATGTGGTTGTGAACTTGGCCCCAGTGGTAACCAATCCAGGGGCACAGAACGGAGTGGAAGGTGATGTGGTCACCT
>CAZUIE010000052.1:0-2954 GCA_964620945.1 uncultured Maribacter sp. | reverse complement strand
TACAGGTAAGCGCGACTGATCCTGAGGGCGATGTGCTGACCTATTCGGCTACCGGACTACCTACTGGACTGTCCATAGATACTGCTACGGGACTTATCAGTGGTACTATCGCCAATGGCGCTTCTACCAATAGTCCTTACGCTGTTGATATTACGGTAACCGACAACGGTACTCCTTCAGAGTCTACCACGGTTTCATTTATGTGGAACGTAACGGATGTACCTGTTAACCAGGCCCCAGTGGTCACGAATCCAGGGGTGCAGAATGGTGTGGATGGCGATGTGGTATCCTTACAAGTGACCGCAACTGACCCAGAGGATGATGTGCTGACCTATTCGGCTACAGGACTTCCTACAGGGCTTTCCATAGATACTGCTACGGGACTTATCAGCGGGACTATCGCTGATGGCGCCTCTATTAACAGTCCTTATGCTGTTGATATTACGGTAACGGACAACGGTATTACTTCGGAGTCTACCACGGTTTCATTTACGTGGAACGTGACGGATGTTCCTGTTAACCAGGCCCCAGTGGTCACGAATCCAGGGGTGCAGAACGGTGTTGAGGGCGATATGGCTTCGTTACAGGTGACCGCAACTGACCCAGAGGATGATGTGCTGACCTATTCGGCTACAGGACTTCCTACAGGGCTTTCCATAGATACTGCTACGGGACTTATCAGCGGGACTATCGCTGATGGCGCCTCTATTAACAGTCCTTATGCTGTTGATATTACGGTAACGGACAACGGTACTACTTTGGAATCTACAACTATTTCATTTGTTTGGAACGTAACGGATGTTTCTAATGAAAACTCCATTATAATTGCACCTAATCCTGCTGGGAACTTAACGGAAATATGGATCGACTTGATAGATGATTCTGATGTTTTAGGTGTGTATATATATGATTTAAGCGGAAGGCTCGTACAAAAGAATGATTTAATTGGCATAAATAGTGGTAACGGTAGTTATAGTGTTAACACATCGAATTTGCATAATGGAGTTTATTCCGTTTATGTATTTATATCTGGAAAAACTAAACCACTCGTCAGTAAGTTGGTAGTACGACATTAAAGAAGAAACATGTATAGGCCTAAATAATCAATACATACTAATAGTACTAAATTTATTAAGTGAAACCGATCAGTGCAATCATTGATCGGTTTTTTTGATTTTTTACGTTTTCAAATGATACTTTTTAAACTCAATACCTATTTCTACTGCTGCGTGACTTCTTTGTATATGTAGTCACTGATCATAAGCAAAGAATCCGTGCTACTTTCATTTATTTCCAGTTACTCGCCGAAAGCCAAGTTTCTAAAATTACTATGCTGCTGAAAGCCGATGTAGCCGTATCTATTGAAAATAGAACAGGAGGTTAAGTTGTTAAAAAGCTACTGAAATCTATTCACTTGACGCGTAGAAAATTCAAAACCAAGTTCAGGACCAAGGTTATTATATATACCCAAATAAATGAAATATCGTCTAGCGTCTACCGGAAATATTCAAGGGTTGTACCAATAGGTCAACTTATCTAGGCGTGCGTTTATGCCAAAGGCCAAATTTTACTAAGAGTGAATACAAAGAAAAAGTGGACCAATTTTTAAAAGTGATTGGGCAAGTCAATAGAAAGTGAGGATTGCTTTATTAAGTAACGCGATGCTTTGAATCCTATAGGAACCATAAATAAGAACAGGCAAAAATTATCCGGTCTTAGTCCTTAAAGCAGTATAGGCTTTTGTAGTTATTGATTTTAAACATATTTCGGGTCTATTCATGCATTAAAAAAATTAATACTGAAAATTGACTTTGATAGAATAATCTCCTTTAGCAGGGTACTTCCGTTTATCCGTAAATTGATTTTAACATAAGTTCCAAAAAGTTTCGTAAATGATTTAAGAACCTATACTCCCATTGCCAAAGATTTCTATAGCAGATACCTTGGGTCTATTCACAGTGGATTCAAATATTATATTTAATTCACCGTCGGTAACTTCAATGTCATACATTCTTGTAACAGCGGATGCTGCTCCAACTTCCTTGTAAATGTCGTAGCCAGTAAAAATTTCCGATGATTCCATACTAATATTAAATACCCTGCTGCCGATGCCGCCTTCAAAACTATTTGGATTTTCTACACCCCAAAATATTTCGGCAAAATGAAGTTTAATGGTATAGGATCCATTAGTGACTGGAATTGCATAGGAAAATGGTCCCTTAGGAGCAATTAGGCTATCGGTCACGCGTTCTGTTAGGTATAGTTCATCCATATTTGTCTCAGTAATTTCCGTGACAAATGGATTGGTATAGGTTTTCGTAGACCCAACAAAATATTGATCTGCTAGAAAGGTTATATCACCGTAGGTAACTTCTGGGCCACCACTATTGATACGAATCAGGGAAGGGCCGACCGGTTCTGTTGACTGAACGATTTCTTGCATAGGATTTGGATCGTTGCGTTTAAAATCTATCACTGCCCTATCGCTTATAGCAACGCCTTCCAACGTTCCGGAAACCAATACTGTCTCATTAACAGAACTTGAAATACTAGCCGTGTAGGTGCCGTCACCATTATCGGTCACTGCTGATATAACTGCAGCACCGGTTGTAGTCAGCACTACTCCACCCCCTCCGGTTGTTACAAGTGTTCCATCGTTATTTGCAAGCTGCACGGTTACAATAGAGGTTAAGGTAGCATCGACTTCCATGGGTTCGGTTGCTTCGATTATGGTATTGGAATTTGTCGGATCGACAACGACTTCAGGCTCGGGTTCAGGTTGCTGATCGGGTTCAGGGATTGGAGCCACTCCAACACTGTTATCACTACTACTGCAAGCCATAGTAATTGAAGCAAAGGATAAACTAAGAAGGATAAGTAGTGAAATTTTGTTGAGAAACTTACGTATCATGGATTGTGTGTTTTAAATATTCGTGTTGCACTTATTACTTGAA
>CAZUIE010000051.1:17183-21089 GCA_964620945.1 uncultured Maribacter sp. | reverse complement strand
AGCAAAGCCTGATTTTCTTTTGAAAATCAGGCTTTTTTATTGTAGTATCTACTGGTAGTCTTTGAAAGGATTATTTTAGGTTCCAATCGCTAGTTTTTTTCAGGCTTACAAATTTGAAATTTGGATTGGTATAAGGCATACCAGGGCTTTTTTAGTCTTAAAATAATGCACAGCGTTTATCTCCTCCCAAAGTCTGAATATTATTTCAATCGATGAATTAAATATATTCATATAATAATCACACCTTTTTTAAAATTAGTTTTTATCTTTTGCGTGCTAATAAAACAGCATGCTTTTAAAGATGGGTTTACGAAGGAGTGATAACTGAATTAATCCTAATTAAATGAACGAGACAAAAAATAAAATGGACTGGAAAAACAGAACGGTAGCTTATCTTTTACTTTTACTATGTGTGGTGGGCTGTTCCCCAAAGGCAAAGAAACAAGCGGAACAAATAGAGCAAGAAAAATCCTCTTATGCACCTGTAATTATGGCTTATTATGTGCCTGAGCGTTATTATGAACCAGAAAAGATACCCGTAGAAAAACTTACCCACATAATTTATTCGTTTACCAATGTGATAGATGGCGAAATGAAATTTAGAAAACCTGAAGTTGCCAGGCCAAAACTGGAGGCGTTAGTCCAGCAAAAACAACGTAATCCGGATTTGAAGGTTATGATTGCCTGCGGAGGTTGGGGTGCAGATGGTTTTTCCGATATGGCACTCACTGAAGAAAGTAGAGCTAAATTTATAGCCAGTGCTGCAGAATTTATTAAAAAATATGAGTTGGACGGCCTGGATATGGATTGGGAATACCCTGGTATTTCTGGAGCTGGCACGATGGCGCGTGATGAGGATACAAAAAATTTTACGGCCTTAATGAAAGGGCTACGAGCTATGTTGGATGCTTTTGACACCCCAAAAGTACTGACTTTTGCATCTGCAGGTTGGAAGCGGTATTATGATTTTATCGAAATTAATGAAGTAATGAAGTACGCCGATTTTACGAATGTAATGACCTATGATTTGGTGTCGGGTGTTTCTGAGTATACGGGCCATCATACGGCTTTAGGAGATGTTTCTATTAGCGATATTGCAGGGACACCGTTTCATAAGCATTTGGATAGTTTGTACCAAAGTGGCAGAAATTTAGATCCTGATCCACGTTCAACTCAAAAAATCGTAGACTATCTCATCAAAGAGTCCGTAGACCCAAAACAAATCGTAATTGGGGGAGCTTTCTATGGTAGGGTATGGAAAGGAGTTATTCCAGAAAATAACGGATTGTACCAACGCAGTGGAGGTATGCACATTGGTTGGTTGGCTTACCATCAAATTAGAAAGGAGTACGAAGCCGATACAAATTTTATGCGGTATTGGGATGATCATGCGGAAGCACCTTATATGTATAACGCCTTAGATAGCTTAATGCTTTCATACGACGATACTGTTTCTGTTGCAAAAAAAACGAAGTACGCCATAGATAAAGGGCTAGGAGGTATTATGTTTTGGGAATTGGGCAATGATACCAAAGAAGATGGAAGTCTTTTGGATGCCATTTATAAAGCCGCGCAAGAGTGAAAAGAATCAATAGTACTGTCTTATTCTAATGTGAATTCAATTTCTTTATGGGTTGAAGTACCGAGAATAGCTTCATAGGCAATTACCATTTCCTTAAGCACGTTTGGATAGGACTGTGCCAGGTTGTGTTGTTGCTCAAGGTCTTCTTTTAGGTTATAGAGTTGGTAAATAGTGTCATTGCCAAGTTCAATATTCACCCAAGTATTTACCCGTCTTCCCTTATACGGAGGAATCATGGCCCAATTACCTTTTCTTAATGCTGTTCTCGAGGTCGCTTCAATAATTAGTTCCTCTCGTCCAACTTTACTAGTGCCTAAAAATGTGGACAAGTGGTCTTCACTATCTTTTCCTCTTGTCTTACTTCCTGTTAGGGACGCCAAAGAACTAAGAAAGTCTAATTGAGATACTAAGGCATCGGATACACCGGGCTTTATAGTTCCTTTCCAATACGTAATAAAGGGAACCCGAGTTCCCGCCTCAAAGAGACTGTATTTTCCGCCCCGTAGGGACCCGGCAGGGTCGTGGCTGCCCAATTTTTCTACGGAGTCGTCATGGTAGCCATCATCCACAACTGGGCCGTTGTCACTGCTGAATAGTATAAGCGTATTTTCTAAAAGTCCTTCTCGTTCTAAAGTTTTAATGAATTCGCCCACGCACCAGTCGGCTTCCACAATTACGTCGCCCCGCGGCCCCATACCCGATGCGCCTACAAATCGTGGATGCGGGGTTCTTGGTACATGCGGCTGCTGTAGGGCATAATACAGGAAAAACGGCTGGTCTTTATGGGTTTTCACATACTGTTGGGCTTTTTTTAAAAATTGGTCGGCCATTTCCTCATCTACCCATTTTGCGCTTTCACCGCCCTTCATATAGCCAATACGGGAAATTCCGTTTACAATGCTATTATCATGTCCATGGGAGGGTTTCATTTTTAGTAGTTCTGGGTTTTTCCTTCCCGTTACTTCTCCTTCAAAATTTTCTTGATAGTCAATTTCTATTGGATCGTTCAGATCTAAATTATCCACTCTTCCATTTTCTATATATACGGTAGGCACACGATCTTGGGTAGCCGCCATAATATAACTCTCATCAAAACCCACCTCGTTAGGTCCCGTGCCAATGTGTTGGTTCCAATCTACATTTCCATTGCCCAAGCCCAAATGCCACTTGCCAACAATTCCCGTATGGTAGCCTTTTGCTTTCAGCATTTTAGGAATTGTTACTTGCGTTGTATCTATGATTAAGGGCGCAGTACCTGGTAGTATTTTTGCTTTTTTGTTGCGCCATGGATAGGTGCCCGTAAGCAAGGCATAACGACTTGGGGTGCAAGTTGCCGAAGATGCATAACCATTTATAAAACGTATGCCCCCGTTGGCCAGTTTGTCCAGATTTGGTGTTTTTAGTTGAGTGGCCCCATAAGCACCCAGTTCTCCGTACCCTAAATCATCGGCATATATAATTATAATATTTGGTGTTGGGGAATAGGTTTCATCGGTATAAGGGGATTGTTTGCATGCCGATAGCAGTACCAAATAAGTGATGCCAAGACATATTGCCGAGTTTGAAAAGTTCATAACTTACATTGGATTTTATTTTGAGTATCTAATATAGACAAATTTTCAGGTTTGTTTTTTCCTCCATTATTTTACCTGTTCTTCCGTTATAACTTTACTCATTTGTTGATAACAATTTTGTAGGCTGCTTGTTTGTAAACTGGTGAAGCTACTATTTTTGCCGACTTTACAAGTATATGAGAAAATTGGAAATAGGGGATAAGGTGTATAACGCAAAACAAAATGGATTTGCCGATTTTATACGGTATTCATTTTCTGAAGTGGTGTCGCTAACCAAAACCTTGGCTGTCCTTAAAAATGGAATTAAATTGTTCAACGAGCCAAGGATCTCTTACATAACAGAAGAAGTAGGGTATTCTGTTTCCAGGCAACGAGGGTTACATTGGCATTTAGTATCATTGGAGGCAATCAGAAAAGCCCAGATAGAAAATGAAAAAATTGCTGCGTACGACTGGTTTGAGGGAAAAGAGTTTAGCTTGGAAGAAAAGAAATTTATCTACAAGCAGTTTAAAAAAGGTGCAACTAAAGATGTTTAGCTTCAATATTTAGGTTAGGTATAGTTTAAATTCAATAGAATTAATTTTTAAAAGAATTTTTGATATTCTAAATACGAAAATCAATCAAAGCCCGTTATACTTAAAGTTTTAGAAATAATGGAGGAATGGCAGAGTGGTCTAATGTAGCAAATCTTCGGGTTTGTGAAGTGTAAGCTTCCGAGGGTTCGAATCCCTTCTTCCTCCGCAAAAAAAA
>CAZUIE010000051.1:7676-17083 GCA_964620945.1 uncultured Maribacter sp. | reverse complement strand
AATTGTCATAAGGGTATTTCCCTATTCAAGACTTTCATAATAAAGAATACGGTCAATGAGATAACTAAACAAACAATTCCGGCCATAGTATCCTGGTTGTCAACCCGGTTTTTTAGTTTATTGTAAATTGCTTTCATAATCGTAATATTTCTACAAAGTACCCTCTTAATTTTATTTTCTCATATAGAAAATCGCCCAATGAATACTATTGAGGACGAATAGTATTGTCGGTTTACATCGTCCGTAGGATGTTACCGAACGTCGAGTTTATTTTTTTATAAAATGTATTGTTAGGTTCCTCGGCCAAAAAAGATTTGCTAGTGATCAAACCTATTCTTGATTGTCTGATTTCAAACCTTATTTTTGTAGCATGGAAGAATGGTACTATTATCCGCTACTGGTATTGGTAGGCTTTGTAGTGGGGTTTATAAATACAGTTGCCGGTGGTGGCTCATTACTATCACTTCCTTTTCTAATATTCATTGGTTTACCGTCCAATATTGCCAATGGCACCAATAGAGTTGCCATCGTTGTACAAACGGCTATGGCTACTGCAGGCTTTAAGAGTAAGGGCGTTTCTACATTTCCGTTCAATGTCTATTTGGGGTCCGCAGCCTTTCTGGGTTCTATTATTGGGGCCTATATTGCCGTAGATGTGAGTGGAGAGCTATTTAACCGTATTTTGGCTATTGTAATGATTGCCGTAGTCTGCATCATTGTGTTTAGCCCTAAAATTAGTTTTGTTCATTTAGAGGAACGACTCTCTGGAAAACACCTCTGGCTGGGAATCCTTGCCTTTTTCTTTTTTGGTATTTATGGCGGATTCATTAATGCCGGACTTGGCTTTCTTATGATGTTGTTTTTACATTATGTTAATAGAATGTCTTTAGTACGCTCCAATGCAACCAAAGTAGCCGTTGTTTTCTTATATATGATTGCGGCACTTGCGGTTTTTGCATACAACGATAAAGTGAACTGGAAGATAGGCCTCATCTTAGCAATAGGTAATGGCAGTGGAGCTTGGTTGGCAAGCCGGTTTTCAGTAAAAAAAGGCGACGGTTTTATAAAAGTCTTCTTGGTTGTTATGGTCTTGATTATGGCGGTAAAACTTTGGTTTTTTGATTGATAATGCTGTTGGGCAAAATGCAAATTTTGATTCGATAGTGTAAAACTATATCCTCATGATACAATCATAAAAAAGTATCGCCCTTGCTATAAATGAGAAGGTTTGAAAGCTAATTGCTAAACTGAATTTAATGACTGTCTGTTTTTTAAAACACTTTATTATCAAACTTCAACTTAATTACGTATTTGCCTTTAGAAAGATGTATCGTAACTTTGGAACTTAGCTTAATAAGGCTTTTTAAAGAAAAAATATAGATAAATGCCAGGATTTGAATTATTTGGAGAAGCAGAGAAGTCACAGGTACAAGATGTATTGGATTCTGGGGTATTGATGCGTTACGGATTCGATGGTATGCGAAATGGTCATTGGAAAGCGAAAGAATTGGAAAAAGCAATAGCCGAGCGCATGCAGACCAAGTATGCACAAGTACTCAGTAGCGGTACAGCTGCGCTTACGGTGGCCTTACAAGCGGCAGGCATTGGAGCCGGAGATGAAGTAATTATGCCTACGTTTACTTTTGTAGCAAGTTTTGAATCTATACTTGCTATTGGAGCAATTCCAGTATTAGTAGATATTGATGACACCTTGACTCTTGATCCTCTGGCAGTCGAACAAGCGATTACCCCAAAAACCAAGGTGGTAATGCCGGTACATATGTGTGGTTCCATGGCAGATTTAGCAGCATTAAAAGCTATTTGTACAAGGCATAATTTGCTGCTGTTGGAAGATGCCTGCCAGGCGATAGGCGGCACTTATGAGGGCAGGCCTTTGGGTAGCTACGGAGATTTAGGCTGTTTTTCCTTTGATTTTGTAAAAACAATTACTTGTGGTGAAGGTGGCGCGTTAATTACCAACAATGAAGCCTATTATAAAAATGCGGACCATTACTCAGATCATGGTCACGACCATGTGGGTAGCGATAGGGGAGCGGAGACCCATCCGTTTTTAGGATATAATTTTAGGATTTCGGAATTGAATGCTGCCGTGGGATGTGCCCAAGTGCAGCGTTTGGATGAATTTATAGCCATCCAAAAAGAACATTATTCCATTTTTCGATATGCATTGACAGGAATAAAAGGCGTTACATTTAGACGTGTCCCTAAGGGTGGTGTGGAGAATTATTCATTTTTGAATTTCTTTTTACCTACGGAAGAATTGGCGCGAAAAGTACATGCAAAATTAAACGAAGTGGGCGTGGATGCTTGTTTTTACTGGTATGATAACAATTGGCACTATTATCGTAAATGGCAACACCTAACTAACTTGAAGACCCTTGGGAGGTTTCCTCAAGAAATTATTAATGGCCTACCCAATTATAGTATAGCGGATTTTTCAAGGTCTGATGTGTGGATGGGCCGAACTATATCCTCATTGGTTAAATTAAGCTGGACGAAGGAAGAAGTAGAAAAAAGAGCGCAACAAATGGCCCAAGTTATTACGGATGTATTAAGGGATATTTAATAGGAAACATAATCTACAATTTCCAACCCATAGCCTACAATACCAACGCGCTTGGATTGTTGACTATTGGTAAGCAGTTTCATTTTAGTAATGCCTAAATCATGAAGTATCTGTGCGCCAATGCCAAAATCACGTGTGTCCATCTCTATTTTAGGGGCTTTATAGGTTCCCTGTTTTTGTAGCTCCTTAAGTTCTTTTAATCGTGATAATAGGTTCAAGGATTCGTAATCTTGGTTGATAAAGACAATAGCTCCTTTTCCTTCATTATTTATGGCCTTGAACATATTTTCCAATTTTTCATCCGGACTATTGGTCAAAGTGCCTAAAATATCATTGTTAATCAAGGTTGAGTTGATTCGGGTAAGGACTTCATCATCTTTGCTCCAAATACCTTTGGTCAACGCTATATGAACATGGTTATTTGTCGTCTGCTTGTAGGCACGTAATCTAAAATCACCAAAACGGGTCATAATATCAAAATCCGTTTCCTTATTAATCAAGCTATCGTGTTCCATCCTATAGGCCACCAAGTCCTCAATAGAAACAATTTTCAAATCGAACTTTTTTGCGACTTGCATGAGTTGTGGTAAACGCGCCATAGAACCGTCTTCGTTCATTATTTCAACAATGATTCCTGCGGGCTTTAGTCCTGCTAAACGGGCGAAGTCTATTGCAGCTTCTGTGTGCCCCGTTCTCCTTAGAACACCTCCTTCTTTGGCTACAAGCGGAAAAATATGCCCTGGTCTTGCCAAATCGTGGGGTTTGGTCTCACCTTCAGTAAGTGCCAAAACCGTTTTATACCTATCCGATGCAGAAATTCCTGTAGTAACTCCCTTTCCTCTTAAATCTACAGAAACAGTAAATGCGGTTTCCATTGGGTCTGTGTTATTGGTAACCATCATATGAAGTCCCAATTCCTTGCACCTGCCTTCTGTTAGGGGAGCGCAAATGAGCCCTTTTCCATGGGTTGCCATAAAGTTGATGGTCTGCGGTGTTGCTAGTTCGGCAGCTGCTAAAAAATCACCTTCATTCTCTCTATTCTCATCATCAACTACAATAATTACTTTGCCTTGTTGAATATCTGCTATGGCATCACTTATGCTATTTAGCTGTATGTTATGCTTTGTTTTCGTTGTCATCAACTTTCTTTTTCTTCAATTTTATTACTATCCTTTGGAAAAAATCTGTAATAGCACCAAAGTTCACCATCCCTTTATCCTCTGTTGCTCTTTTGGTAAAGAAAATTCCTAGGGGCAACATGATTAATGTAGATAACCAAGCCCCTAAAATAGGATTAATATTGCCCTCCTTGGCATAATTGCCTGCGAAGACTCCAATGAAATAGTATATTAAAAACAATACGATAGCTATGACCATGGGTAAGCCTAATCCTCCTTTTCTAATAATCGCACCTAGAGGTGCACCTACAAAAAAGAGAATGATACAAGAGAATGCCAAGGCATATTTGTTATGTAACGATAGGATATGAAGGTTATAATTCTTATACCTATTCCCCATCTCTTCTTTCTTTCCTCGTAAGGAACCTAAGATTCCTGTGGTGGCGTTTTTAGCATTATTGATCACCTGAATTTGTTGCCATTCTGGAAACAAATGTAAAATATCGTTCTTTATGGAATCTTGTTTTAAAGGGTCTTCTTTAACGGCTTTTATCTTCGCAGCTAAGATAGAGTCTTTTTGAAGTCTCACTTCGTCCTTAACACTAATCGTATCCTTTGGCTCTAAAGGGACAAAAACACCGACTCTTGAAGTGATGTTCTTTGAAAACGCCCTTATAATTCTAAAATTATCATTTTTAATGGAGTCTATATCCAAGGTCAACCTGGAGATATTCTTCATTTTTGCAGTGCTGATGTCGCGCTCTTCATCCAAATCTACATTGTTAAATTCGGAGAGATCAATATTTATGATATAAGTGTCAAAATCTCCTTGAGCGAAAGGAAACTTAAGCTTGTTTTTGTTCGATTTGCTAACTACGTCCTTATAGTAATGACCGTCTTTTAAAATGAGTTGAAGAATATCAGAATTTTCCTTGCTCTTTAATTCGCCGGTTTTCGCCTTTATTACAGTATTATTTACGTTCCTATCCGATTTCTCATGAATGATTACGTTTCGAAGAAAACGATCATTATCGCCATATTTTTCATCAACCTTAATATTCATTCCAGTACCTTCAAAATCACTAAAAACACCTTCCGCTACGGCAACAGCAGGCTTTACCTTGGCAATATTACGTCTGAGGTTAAATATTTTTCGTTGTGAAAGAGGAATTACGTCATTAGCAAAAAAGAATGTGACTCCACCCAGTACAGTGACAAAAATGATGATGCTTAGCATGGCCCTTTGCAAGGAAATACCAGAGGCTTTCATAGCGGCGAACTCATAATTTTCCGCAAGATTTCCAAAGGTGAGAATAGAGGAGAGCAGTACGGTCAGTGGTAGTACTTTTTCCGTAAGATCTGGTAAAAGGTAAAATAGGAATTTACCAATAATGATAATGTCTAAACCTTTACCAGCTAAATCATCTATGAAAAGCCAAATCGTTTGAAATATGAAGATGAACATCAATATTACAAACGAGCTGATAAAATTAAAAACGAACCTTGATAGTATATACCGATCTAAAATTCTCAAATGTCCTAATTTCTTATGATATAGTAGCCCTTATCTTCATACTTTGACGTATCAAAAGTAAATAAGGTTTGCGATAAAGGTTGATTCGTTTTAAAAGAATTAACAGTAATGGTAGTTTTTGTACCATTTTTGCCGGTTTCAATAAGTTTATAAATATGTTTTGTTTCTTGATCAATACCTAATAGCCGGGATTTTATTTCGGTTTCTGAATCTATAGGGGTTAGTTTTACATACTGTATTTTACGACCCTGTACATTTTGAAGGATATCCATTTCATAATTGTGTCCAGTCTTATAAAATGTTAGCATTTTAGAGGGTGTCATAGCATTTTCATCCTCGGATTGATTTTCTATGGTTACTTCCTCATTTTCTGGTACAACCGTGTATACTTTATTGCCGTCGTATAACTGTTGGGCACCTAAATAATTAAAAATATACTTTTCTCCTGATAAGGTAACATCACCACGTGTTTCTTGATTTATTCCGGCTTCCCTGTTATCTAGGTCAAATTTAAAATCTACAAAAATATTGTCATAACTTTTTACCTTAGCATAAACCTCATCTAGAAGGGCTTTAGCTTTTGCGGAGCTTTGTGCGTGAGAAACACCTGTTGCTATTAAAAACATGAATACTGCTACTAATTTTTTCATTGCTATTGTTTTATTACGTCTACCTCTATTTTCTTTTAACTAGTTGTCTTCTAGTCCTTTCAATTAGGTTTGTCTACTCCTCTATTTTTGCTAGTTCCCTTCATTGTCCAATAATAGCTGCAATGCTGCCAAGTCGGGAACCAATACTTGCCTTGCCTTGCTACCTTCAAAAGCACCAACGATACCTGCTGCTTCTAGCTGATCCACAATACGTCCCGCACGATTGTAGCCCAGTTTTAATTTTCTTTGAATCAAAGATGCAGAGCCCTGTTGCGCAATTACAATAACTTCTGCAGCTTCCCGAAACTTACTGTCTCTTTCGGAAATAATGTTATCAACACTCGTGCCAGAATCTTCACCTACATACTCGGGTAATTCATGGGCTTCTGGGTAAGCGCGCTGGCTTCCAATATATTCTGTTATTTTAGCTACTTCCGGTGTGTCTACGAAGGCACATTGTATACGTGTAACATCATTACCTTGGGTAAACAGCATATCTCCACGGCCTATAAGTTGATCTGCTCCCTGTGCATCTAAAATAGTTCTAGAATCTATTTTTGAAGTCACTCTAAAGGCTAATCGTGCAGGGAAGTTGGCCTTAATGATTCCTGTAATTACATTTACCGAAGGACGCTGGGTTGCGATAATCAGGTGTATCCCAATTGCCCTGGCCAATTGAGCCAGTCTGGCAACTGGAGTTTCTACTTCCTTACCGGCCGTCATGATCAAATCGGCAAATTCATCAATAACTAAAACAATATAGGGTAGAAATTTATGTCCGTCGTTCGGGTTTAGTTTTCTAGCTTTAAACTTGGTATTGTATTCCTTGAGGTTTCTAACCATCGCAAGTTTTAGGAGCTCATAACGATTGTCCATCTCTATACAGAGCGAATTTAGAGTATGTATTACCTTGGTGTTGTCGGTGATAATGGCCTCTTCGGAATCTGGTAGTTTGGCTAAGAAATGGCGTTCTATCTTATTGTAGAGTGTAAGCTCTACTTTCTTTGGGTCTACGAGAATAAATTTGACCTCCGCAGGATGTTTTTTGTATAGCAGCGAAGTTAAAACTGCATTTAGTCCCACCGATTTTCCTTGTCCAGTAGCTCCTGCCATAAGCAAGTGTGGCATTTTTGCTAAATCAACCACAAACGTTTCGTTACTAATTGTTTTGCCAAACGCGATAGGGAGTTCCATTTCGGCGTTTTGGAATTTTTTGGACGCAATTACAGATCGCATAGAAACGATGCTGGCGTTTTTGTTTGGAACTTCTATACCAATGGTGCCTTTGCCCGGTATCGGCGCAATAATACGTATGCCCAATGCGGCAAGGGATAGTGCAATATCATCTTCTAAGTTCTTGATTTTTGAAATCCGAATACCAGCTTCTGGTACAATTTCATACAAGGTAACCGTTGGCCCAATGGTCGCTTTTATCTGTGCAATCCCTATTTTGTAATTCTTTAAGGTATCTACGATTCGATCTTTGTTTTCTTCTAGTTCCTGTTGATTGATAGTGATGCCACCGGTGACACCATGTTGATCCAGTAGTTCTATCGTTGGGAATTTATAATTACCTAATTCTAGGGTAGGATCAAATTCGCCAAAATCATCTACAAGTTTATTAGCAAGCAAATCCAACTCTTCTTGTTCTTCTACAATTTCCTCCACTTCCATATTCAGCGAAGGTTCTTCTTCTTCCGCTTCCGAAGGAACGGTAATTTCAAAATCCTTTGATACCGGTTCTTTCTCTAAATGTGGAATTTCAGTTTTATGGGTATAGGTATCAATAATAATTGGTTCTTCATCCAAGCTTGATGGAAGTGTTTCGTCGCTTTTTGAAGCTGATTTTTTAGATGACTTGAATTCCGATGATATGGCTTCTTTTTTAGATTTAAAAAAAGAGGCAACTCCTTCCGGCGTAAGCTTAAATAAGCGGACAGTGATAAAAACAAGACCAAATAGTAGGAGGAGTAATACCCCTATTTTCCCAGCATAGTCCTGTAAAAAGTCATTGATTTCATAGCCTATCAAACCACCTAAAAGTGGACTTTCTGTGGCAAAAAATCCAAGGGTGACGGAAATCCATATGATAAATATGAGTCCCCATATCCATTTTTTGAGCAGTCCTTTTTTGTCAAGTCCCAAAAACATATATATACCGCTTAAACAAAGTAAAATCGGAAAAATTAGGGCTGATATGCCAAAACCTCGATACACAAAAAAGTGACTAACACTGGCTCCGAATTTGTTCAAAAGATTTTTTGCCTGTTCGTTACGGTCCTTAAATTCGGTTAACATGCTTTGGTCCTCTTGCCATGTAAAATAAAAGGAAGTAAAGGAGAAAAATAGGGCAATACTTAACAGCGCAAGCAGACTACCCAAGATAATCTTATTCTGCTTGGACAAGATAAACGGTGTTTTCTTTTGAGTAGGTTTGGGCTTTCTTTTGGTTGCCTTTTTTGCCATGAACTATTCTATTCTGGGGGCTAAATTACAAATTTACGACCTAAGCCGTCCAGTTTGTGTGTTTAAAAAATCTTAGGGAAATATATAATACAGCCTATGATACTAGCTGCTATAGAAACCAATAGTACGGCACCGGCAGAAATATCCTTTATCAGACCAATTTTTGTATCAAATTCTGGTTGCGTATAATCGGATAATTTTTCTATTGCGGTGTTCATACCCTCCGTTCCTAAAACAAGGGCAATAGCAAAAATTTGAATCATCCATTCTGTCGCGCTGATATTAAAATAAAAACCCGCCGCGGTCATGATCAGACCAAGGCTGACCTGAATTTTTATGCTGGCCTCTGTGCGTATTAAAAGTATGGCTCCGCGAAGTGCGAAGCCAATACTCTTTATTCTATTCACTAGAAAGGATTCTTTAGGCATACTGTTTTGCTACTTTTTATGCCATTAATGCTTCTAACGCAGCTTTATAATTTGGTTCATCTACGATTTCTGGCACCTGCTCTGAGTACAAGACGCTTCCTTTCTCGTCTATGACTACTACAGCCCTGGAGTGTAAAGGTGCTAATGGGCCATCAGTAAAAGATACATGGTAGGCCTTTCCAAAATTACCATCTTTAAAATCTGAAAGCATTTCAACGTTTTCTATGCCTTCCGCGCCGCAAAAACGCGCTTGTGCGAACGGTAAGTCTTTAGATATGCAAAGTACAATAGTGTTGTCTAGTTCCGCTGCTTCCGTGTTAAATTGTCTTACAGATTGTGCGCAGGTATCTGTATCCACACTTGGGAAGATATTTAATACTACTCTAGAGCCTGAATAATCCGAAAGTTTCACGGTACCCAAGTCATTGGTGGTCAATTGAAATTCGGGAGCCTTACTTCTCGCTGTGGGTAGTGTTCCCAATGTATTTATAGTATTTCCTTTTAATGTAACTGTAGCCATTTTGTTGTCTTTTAAATTATAACGTGAAATTAAAAAATAATCGTAGAAAATGTAAGTGTTTGTTGAAGTAAATATTGAGGCCATCATACTTTTAAACGGTAGCT
>CAZUIE010000051.1:0-7576 GCA_964620945.1 uncultured Maribacter sp. | reverse complement strand
CTATGATAGGCACCACAGGTATTCCAAGGGATTAAAACTGAGGTAACCGTACCGGAATCTTCTAGGGTACGGCTTAGGTTTTCCGGGGCCAAACCTCGGTCTGCATAGGCCTTTGCAAACATTTTACCCGGTACTACAATAGCCAAATATTGGTCGGAAGCTGTAACGTTTAAGGCCAAACAACTTGCAACGGTACTGGAAAAAAGTCCAAAAGTAGTTTTTGCCATACTCAAGAGGGATGAGCTTATCCGAGACAAAGCCCCTATGCCATCCATAATACCCCCAAATACCATAGCGCAGACTATAAGCCATATGGTACCGAGCATACCTGCCATACCTTTTGCTGCAAAAAGGTCGCTTAAAGATTCATTTTCGGTTGGTATAGTCGTATTAACGGTGATTGCCTTAAGAATACCCTTATAACCGGATTCAAAGTTAAGCTCCTTAGCGTTCGTGATTCCTGCTACAATGTCCGGTTGAAATAACAGTGCGAATATACCGCCTAGAAGCGTTCCGATCAGTAAAGCAGCTAGAGGTGGTGTTTTTTTAACTATTAAAAGGATAACTACAAGCGGAACTATAAATAACCATCCGTTGATGTTAAAACTTACTTCTATAGATTTTAAGATACCATCAATGTCCGCCGTTCCTGAAGTGTCCAAATTTAATCCTATAATAATAAAAACGGTCAACGTAACTAAAATTGTTGGTACGGTAGTAATGGTCATATATTTGATATGACTAAAAAGTTCACCTCCGGCCATAGCAGGGGCAAGGTTTGTGGTATCGCTTAAAGGCGATAGTTTATCTCCAAAATAAGCACCAGAAAGTGCAGCTCCGGCGGTCATTCCCAAGGAAATTCCCAAAGCGTCTCCGATTCCGATTAAAGCGATACCAACGGTGGCCGATGTAGTCCAACTACTGCCGGTTGCGATAGAAATTATAGCACAGATGATGACGCAGGCCGCAAGAAAAATGGTTGGATTCAATATTTGAAGTCCATAGTAAATCATGGCGGGAATAATACCGCTAATCAACCATGTTCCAGCCAGCGCACCCACCATTAAAAGGATGAGTAAGGCACCTGTAGTAGATTTGACATTTTCAGCCACCTCTGCAATCATCGTTTTATAGGAAACTTTATTCAAGAAGCCTACAATAGCTGCTACTGCTCCACCTAACAATAATACAAATTGGTTGGAACCACTTAAGGCGTCATCTCCAAAAACATATACATTGTAGGCTAACATTCCTACTAAAACAATAACAGGAATCAATGCCTCCCAGATACTTAATTCCTTGTTTTCGACAATGTTTTCGTTTTGTCTATGTTTGTTTGGGTTTTGCTTGGCCATTAATAATCGGTTTGGTTATCCTGTAATATTACAACTTATGGCACGGATGTGCAAGCCGAAAACGAAAGCGCTACTAGCGTACCGCAGTCCTAGTTTCTAGAATTCCCAATTGAGCCATACACTCCTTCATTTGTTCGTAGGTTCGTTGAATATCGTTGTCCAATCCTATCGAAAAACGAATTAATCCGTCACCAAGTCCCATTTCTTTTTGTTCTTCCTCTGGAATTTCTGAGGACGTTGAACTACCGGGAGCACTGAACAAGGTTTTGTAGAACCCTAAGCTTACAGCCAAGTAGCCCAACTTATTTTCTTGCATCAGCTCCATAAGTGCATTTGCTCGTTCCAAAGTACCTACATCTATTGTCATAAGACCGCCAAATCCGTATTGTGGATTCATTTGCCCCTTCATTATTAAATGACCGGGATGGGAGGGAAGCCCTGGGTAAACCACACGTAAGCCGTCGGCTTCGAATTTTTCCGCAAGAATGAGGGTGTTTTCGCTATGTTTTTGAATTCTGATGTGCAGGGTACGTATATTTTTTAATATTGATGCTGCGCGTTGACTGTCTAGTGTACTGCCCAATAGCATTCCCGCACCGTTATTTACGTCTTTCAGGCTAAGGCAAAACTCAGCAGTTCCGCAGACCACGCCCGCAACACAGTCGCTTGTTCCATTGATGAATTTAGTTAGGCTGTGGATTACAATATCCGCCCCTAAGGAAGCCGGACGAATCGTCAAAGGCGAAAAGGTGTTATCTACAACTAAAGGCATTTTATTTTTAAGGGTAATCTTGGCCAAGGCAGTAATATCTGCAACTTCCAGTAACGGATTGCTAACACTTTCGCAATAGATCATTTTGGTGTTCGGAGTAATCGCATTTTTAACAGCTTCCATATCGGTGATGTCCACAAAAGAAGTTTCAATATTGAATTTTTTTAGGAAATTTTTCATAAAGGCATAAGTACCTCCATAAATGGTTCTGCTACTAATAATGTGATCTCCTGCGTTGCATAATTGTAAAATGACAGCGGTAATGGCACCCATACCGCTCGCGGTAACATTCGCACTTTCCGTACCTTCCAAAGCCGCTAATGCTTCGCCCAAGTATAGGTTGGAAGGAGAAGAATGCCGGCTATATAGATAGCAGCCTTCCGTATTGCCTTCAAAAGTATCGAACATCGTTTTGGCCGACAGAAAAGTGTACGTAGAGGAATCGGAAATGGAAGGGTTTACACCACCATATTCTCCAAAATATTGTAAATCCTGTAAATCGTTCGCTGCTTTTTGACTCATAATGGTATGTTTTGCAAGTAAATTTATCTTATATAAGATTAATTGTCAATCAAAATTGATTATTAAAGAATATAAAACTATTTATTCTTTATATTTAGATAATATGACGGATATATGGTTCGTTGAGTACTTATAATAGAAAACGTTTCTTTATGAAATTAGATACTACCGATTTAAAGTTGTTGAACTTGTTGCAGGAAGATTGTAAAAAAACAACTAAGGAATATGCCTACCAATTGGGGCTTTCTACTACTGCGGTTTACGAGCGCATCAAGCGATTGGAAAAATCGAAAACCATTAAAAGTTATGTGGCCTTGGTCAATTCGGCCCAAGTAGACAAAAATTTTACGGTATTCTGCCATATAAAGCTAGTGCAGCACACTAGGGATTATATCAAACAATTTGAACGGCAAGTATTGCAATTAGAAGAGGTGGTAGAATGCCACCATTTAAGCGGCGATTATGATTATTTGGTAAAAATAATAGTAAAGGATATGCAGGACTTTCGCGACTTCATGGTTTCTAAGCTTACGGCTATAAACCACATTGGGAGCACCCAGAGTTCCTTCACCATCAAAGAGGTGAAGCATTCTACGGTAATCCCGCTTTAAAAACAGAAAATAGTATTAATTTTACAACAATTCGAAAAAATAGAATTTATGAATCAATATGATGTAGCCATAATAGGCTCGGGACCCGGAGGATATGTTGCCGCAATCCGCTGTGCCCAACTGGGAATGAAAACCGCAATAATTGAAAAATATCCAACATTAGGAGGTACTTGTTTGAATGTTGGTTGTATACCTTCTAAAGCGTTGTTGGATTCTTCGCATCATTATGAAGATGCCGTAAAGCATTTTAAAGAGCATGGAATTGACATTCCTGGGGAAATCAAAGTAAATCTAGAAAAAATGATCGGCAGAAAGCAAGCTGTCGTTGATCAGACCACCAAGGGCATTGAATTTTTGATGGATAAAAATAAGATTGATGTGCTCCAAGGTCTGGGTAGTTTTAAGGATGCTACCCATGTGAATATAACAAAAGATGATGGGAGTACGGATACAATTGAAGCTAAAAACGTAATTATCGCAACTGGCTCCAAACCGTCTACATTGCCCTTTATTTCCTTAGATAAGGAACGGGTCATCACATCGACGGAAGCGCTAAAGTTAAAGGAGATTCCTAAGCACATGATTATTATCGGTGGTGGCGTGATCGGGCTGGAACTTGGGCAGGTGTACAAACGACTGGGTGCAGAGGTAACGGTAGTTGAGTATATGGACCGTATTGTTCCAGTGATGGATAGTGCCCTTTCGAAGGAGCTTATGAAGGTAATGAAAAAGCAAAAAGTAAAATTTGCGCTATCCCACAAAGTAAAATCCGTTGAGCGCAACGGCAGTAAAATAACTGTAAAGGCAGACGATAAAAAAGGGAAGGAAGTGGTATTTGAAGGTGATTATTGCTTGGTATCGGTAGGTAGGAGCCCATTTACAAAAGGATTGAACCTAGAAGCGGCTGGCGTAGCATTGGACGATCGCGGTAGGGTTGCTGTAGACGGCCATTTGAAAACCAACGTGGATACTATTTATGCCATTGGAGACGTGGTAAAAGGCGCTATGCTGGCACATAAGGCCGAAGAAGAAGGCACCTTGGTGGCCGAGCAGTTGGCAGGACAGAAGCCACATATAGATTATAATCTAATACCTAATGTGGTATACACTTGGCCAGAAGTGGCGGCAGTAGGTAAAACCGAAGAAGAATTAAAAGAAGCCGGAATGGACTATAAAGTAGGTCAGTTTCCAATGCGAGCTTTAGGTCGTGCAAGGGCAAGCGGGGATATAGACGGATTTGTAAAAATATTGGCCGATAAAAATACCGACGAAGTTTTAGGGGTACACATGATCGGAGCCCGTTGTGCAGATTTAATTACCGAGGCCGTTACGGCAATGGAGTTCCGCGCGTCCGCTGAGGATATTGCACGTATGAGCCACGCGCACCCAACCTACGCAGAAGCGGTAAAAGAAGCAGCGCTTGCGGCAACGGAAGATCGTGCCCTGCATATATAAATGACTTATTACCGTCTATTTAGTTTTAGGACTGGATAGCATAAAAAGAAAAAAAGCAGCCCCCTGGGGCTGCTTTTTTTGACTTACAATTTTAAATTACGTCTAAACCCTACACTTCCTTAGTTTTTATGGCTCCCATCACAATAAGGAGGATTACTTGTTTTTTTACAGGTGCATAAAAAAGCAGATTTATCTTCTTCCACGCTAAACCCTAAAGAAGGCGGTTTGTTGTGGGCTCTATGTGCACCATCACAAAAAGGTTGGTTGGCGCTATAGCTGCATGTACACCATGCGTATTTCTTGTCTTTTTCTAAGTCTACTTGAATGGGGGCATATTCTTTCTCGCTCATAACATATATTTTTCCACAATTTAGGTGAAAGAAGCGACAACTAAAATAGTGCGATTCAATTCTTAATTAGTCCAAATAATTTGGCCAATTTTAAGGAGAAGTTACGCAACAGATTAAAACCAAACATGAGGGCATATTCCAATCGTTTTCGTGCTGCGTTCAAATAAACGTAAAGTGACTGTTTAATGCTCGCCTTATGGTCTTCATATCGCAGTGCTACATAAGAACAAACAACTATAAACAAAATTGCTCCTGGAACAAGAATTACCGGTCGTACGGTATGATGAAAAAAGCCATACAGCCCTAGCCCAGTGAAGCTGCCATACAGTATGATAAAATGAATAATATAGATAGATAAGGTACTTTGACCCAATCTCAAAAGTGTTCTGTTCGTCAAAAAACGTCTAAACAACATAAATACCGAAAAAACCAACAAAACATCACCGAGCCTAATGAAGAGATAGTTGTTATAAAAAATAGCCTCAAACAGGGATATATCCGTTATTCCTGAAAATGCCAAGAACGCATCGGAAGAGTAAAAAATCAATACCATACCTAATAGGGCACATATCCCCATAGCTATCGGATATAAACGTTTGCTGTTTCTATAGCGATAAAATAGCACCGAGGCAAAACTGCCAAAGGTGGCGTATCCAAACCATGGTATAATCGTGAACACGGAACCATTTGCTTTGGTAAAGTAATTCGCTACCCACTGTGGAAATACGTGAAAATTAACGGTTTTGTACCAAGGTTCAAAAATGAATAGCACAATCGTGGTAGTCACCAGAATAAAGGGCATTACCCACCTCTTAGAATTTGCTGTTGCGATATATATGACAATAATTCCAAGAATGGATAGCCCTATACAATGTAGCACATCTACCAGATAAAAAGAACTATAGACCTCTCCCTTGAACAAACCAAATAGATTTAAGCGAAGTAAATAACCAATTAAGAGTAGTTCTAAACCACGTTTTATTCCTTTTTTCACTCTCGGGTTTTCCAAGCCTTGTTCGGGTGCTTTTATTAAAAGGTAGGTGAAGATAAAACCAGAGATGGTAAAGAATACCGGAGCCGTTATTCCTCTGAAATATTTCCAAACACCAAAAACCAGGTTGGAATCATCACGGAAAGCGTTGTCCAGTAATCCATCTATAAAATGACCTTGTAACATCATTAGGATGGCCCATGCGCGAATGGCATCAACAAAATATAGGCGTTTATTTTTAGCGTTAACTTTGGTCATTCTAAAGCTATATACTTCATTGCGAGTACGTTTGGATGTTTCGCGCGGCGAAATTAGACAAAATACTGGCAATTTAAAGGCATTTGAGGTATTTTCGTAAATCAAAAAATGAGCCAGATGTCATACATACTAGGATTTGCAGGTAGTAATTCATCAACGTCTATAAATTATAAATTGGTACGCTACACAGCCTCTTTGATTAACGAACAGGAGTTGCGATTATTGGATATGGCCAAGTATCCCTTTCCCATGTATAGTGAGGACTATGAAAAGAATAATGGTTTTTCTAATTCGTTGGTGGAGTTTAAAGAAGATATTAAAAAAGCTTCTGGAATCATTTTATCCGTAAACGAGCACAACAGTAATCCATCGGCGTACTTCAAGAACCTGATTGATTGGCTGTCAAGAGTAGATCGAGACTTTATAAGGGAGCAAAAGGTGTTTTTAATGTCAACATCCGGCGGAAAAAGAGGTGCTCAGAGCTCCTTGGAACTTAGTGAAAAGCTATTGCTACGTTTTGGTGCCAAAGTTACCGATACTTTTTCCCTACCAGGATTCAAGGATAATTTTGACATGGACAAAGGAATTTTGGACACAAAATTGGCTATTGACCATACGGAAAAGTTAGAAAGATTCTTAGCTTCAATTCGTTAGTTCTTGAGAAAGACCCATCTTTTTACCGTTTCTAGTATCTCAAATTTCAAAGAGAATCTTTTGGAATGGTCGCGTAAGTTTGATGAGGTCGTATGGTTGGATAGTAACGGGCATAAAAGCAAGTACAGCTCCTTTGATGGACTTTTGGCCGTAGATGGATTAACGGGAATTTCTACCGATGCCCATAATGGATTTTTAGATTTAGCGGAGTATCAGTCGCAAGTAAAAGATTGGATTTTTGGTTACTTAAGCTATGACCTTAAAAATGATATAGAGGACTTATCCTCTAAAAATTTTGATGGCTTGGAATTTCCAGGGCTTTATTTTTTTCAACCTAAAAAAATAATTAGTACTCAAGGGAATGAAGTTCTGTTCAGTTATTTGCATATGGTGGCAGAAGAAATTCCGACTGATTTTGAAGAGTTATCTAAGGGAATATTCCAAGAGACTGCAGTTACAACCTTTGATGGCGATGTTCATATTAAAATGCGGATTTTTAAGGATGAGTATTTCGCTAAGGTCAACCAAATGTTGGAGCATATTCATAAAGGTGATATTTATGAGGCAAATTTCTGTCAGGAATTCTATGTCGAAGATTTGCAGCTAGA
>CAZUIE010000050.1:9125-21269 GCA_964620945.1 uncultured Maribacter sp. | reverse complement strand
TCACCATTAAAACTAGCGGATATAGCCTCCTTTAACTTTACCTCATCAGCAAGCTCCAATAACAAAGAAATCGTTTCATCAGAAATACGGTTCTTAGAATAATCCAATAAAAAATCATTCCACTTTATTGTAAACTTTCTTGCCCTCCCAGTGTCTGCACTAAATTGATTTTTGACGTAATCTGACTTTGTATTCGTAAAATGCGTTATGAGTTGAGCCCAAGCTTTTGTGGTGGTAGGGTCGATTTTGGGTAGGGACATATTATTCGTTAAGGCTTATTAATTCTTCTTCTTTGTTCTCGAAAATAGTGTATTCAATACAATCTAGCTGTTCCTTCAAGGGATTAATATGAGTTAAATATGTGGCTCGAAGGGAGTCTGCTATCGGTTCCGCCGCTGGTAATTTTTCACGCAAGGGATCTACCTGCCTACCATTTTTCCAAAAACGATAACACACATGTGGGCCTCCTGTATTTCCCGTCATGCCAACCCAGCCGATAACATCACCCTGGCGCACATATTCCCCTCTTTTGACTTTCTGCTTTTTCATGTGCAAATATTGGGTACTGTACGTTCCGTTATGCTTTATTTTAACATACCTGCCGTTACCCCCCCTTCTGGTAGACTCCGTAACGGTACCATCTGCGGTAGCGATAATAGGAGTTCCAATAGCCGCGGCATAGTCGGTTCCTTTATGGGGACGTATCTTATAGCCGTAATAAGCAATTCGTCTTTTTAAATTATACCTAGATGATACACGATACCCAAATTTAATAGGAGCCCTTAAAAAAGTACTCCTCAAATTATTCGCATCCTGATCAAAATAATCTGTTATCTGCTTTAAAGAATCCGTTTCATAGGCAAAAGCATATATAGGTTTGCCCTTGTGTTCAAAATAAGCAGCTTCTATAGGCTCAAACCCTGCATAAACACTGTCGTTAATATACCGCTCTTTATAAAGTATCTTAAATTTATCACCTTTTTCAAGACTAAAAAAATCGATAGTCCATGCATATATTTCAGATAATGATATGGTTACTGCGTAATCTACTCCTAGAGTATCCAAAGATTCGGAAAGGCTGTTCTTAATTACCCCTCCAATTTCCCGTTGTACGTATTTTATCTTTTTCCTGCTTGTATAAGCATTTACGGAATCTCTTAAATCCACTACCGTATAGTTGATCCTATCATTTTCGTAAATAAAGAATTGCGTTGTTTCAGTGGTATCCTTTGTTTTTAAAACAACATAGGGTTTTCCTACTTTTACACGCTTAACATCAAAAGTGTCCTTGAACTCCTCTGCTATTTTTATTATTTTAGGATAATCTACCTTATGATTTATCATTAGCTCTCCAAAACTATCCCCTCTCCTAATGGTGTCGCGGATAACTTTAAAATCCCCTAAATCAAAACCATATGATTTTGGAACCGTTTTTTCTATAATAGGTATCTGTGCTATTTCTTCCGTCTTTTGCTTTTGTTCCGTTTTGCACGAAAAAAGCACTGCCATTGCTAATAATGTGCCCCAATATTTCTGCATTCCCTTTATTTACTTTTTTCAGGGTTAAAGATATGGTCTACCCATTGCTTACCCCACTCTTTTAACTCCTTATTTGTATACAATGATGGAAAAAATATTACTTTCTGAAAACTTGGAGGCAAATATTCCTTCCAATTGGTTCCTCCCGTAGCTTCGATAGTGGCTCCTTCTTTAGAAAGATACCGATGTGCAGATCCCATATGCATTAAAGGCCAATTTACATTGGCATTCATGTCCATTGCTTTGAGGGCCGAGATAAGTTCTTGGTTTTCTCTATGCTCTTTTGGCAAAGCCAAGTATTTGGCATAAACATTAGCATCTTTTGTTTGTTTTGCGATACGTATTAACCTGGGCGTATACCTGTATTCGAACTGTTTTAAGGTCAATGTTTTCTCTCCGGTAACTATATCTGTTGCACCCTTTTTCCAATATATATTTTCATAAAGTTCTTCTAACGTATTGTCTGACGAAAAAGACTCTCGTTTGGTATGGTGAACCAAATTCTGCATAGGGGTAGCATAAATTTCAATCATTCTATATTGTACGGATTGAAAACCGCTTGCAGGCAACAAAGCCATACGATATTGAAGAAATTGTTCGCGTTCCATTCCTTTAATCATAATACCAAACGAAGAAATTAACGCCGTTAGGTAACTATTAATACGCCTGACTTTTTCGATAAAAAAATCGAGTTTTTGAGTTTTGTCATCTACTAATTGCTTCTGTTCGTGAAGAATGAGTTTAAAGTACAATTCCGTAATCTGGTGGTACATGATAAATATTTCCTCATCCGGGAAATGGGTTCTTGGTACCTGTAAACTTAAAAGGGTGTCTAAATGTATGTAGTCCCAATACGTAAGATATCGCTGATATAAAAGGCCATCTAAATAAGAGCTTAAATCCTGACCTGAGTCCTTGTATTTATCGGCAAGCTTTTCTATTTGGGCTCCAATCCGCTCTTTTTCCTCCATGTTAATCTAGTCCATTATTATTTTAAACTGATGTTTTAGACCATTATAACCGTCCAAATCTGCTTTTATGGCTCCTACCGCCAAATCTGCTCTAATCCGTATAGGTATCTTATTATCGTCATTGGAAACCCATAAAGATAAGCTTTCCTCCTCCTTAAAAACTCTGCCAGATTGCACCAAGGGTCTAAATTTGTGACATTCTACCTTGCCAAACTTTGTTTTTAAAACTTCTTTTCCTAAATATTTCAATTTAAAATTAAAAACACCATCATCATCGTACAGCAATTTCATTCCTATATTTTCCCCTTTTACTAAATCTTTTGCATCGTAATTATTGCGTAAATAATAAAAGGCCGATACTAAATCGTGTATTCCATCCTGAATTTCAAAATTAAGCTTTTTCTTGTTTTTCTTATCATTTAGCACAGCTTTGTCACGTTGATAGTCAAAATTTATTTCGATATCCTTGGTATACCCTCCTTCGTTTATTTTTCTAATAAATTTGTAGGGTTTCCCGCTTCGTTTATCAAAATAACTTTCATAATTATCATCAACCTTAAAAAACAAACTAGCAAAACCTGTCGTTTCCCCATGGCCAACTACATGATATACATCCTTATCCTTTATCTTGGCATTTTTCACATGAAGTGTTGCATAACTAGCATTTAAGAACCCATAGTGCAATCTAAATTTAAGCCATTCGCCCGGTTCAAAAGATTTCTTTATACCCTGTGCCGAACCAATGGTATTACTTATTAAAATTGCAAGTATCAAAACTCTCTTCATGAACGACATTTTTATTTAAAGTTAGAAATATGTACGCTACCACATATACCTTTAACATTAATGTAAACAAAATTTATTCCAAAGTATTGTACAAAAAAAGCCCGGCTTAAAAACCGGGCTTTTCCTAAATAACCAACCAAACTTTAAATTATGAAAAACCAATACTTAAAGTTGTAAGGGAACCACCCCTTACTGAAGTAAAATTAAGTTATAGATAACTAACTATAATAGGCTTTAACGTACTTTAACGCTTACCTTAACACTAATTTATAGTTCTGAAAATTTATTGTGAATTTCTTAAGATAAAAAAGGCTCATAACCAGTACATTTTTAAAAGTACCCTGTAAAAATAAAATGAAGCTTTGTAATTGAAATGACTTCTTAAAACCAATACCCGATACTAAAGAAAACATTGGAACGATCAACCTCTGGAGACCATGAGTACACAAATTGTACAGGGCCTAAGAAGGATTCCCAACCATAACCCAGACCATATCCAGAAAAATTCGGTGCTGTAAACCATTCCCCGGTTCTAAAAATATCATCAGCTACGTTTGCAAAATTTGCAGCAGCTAAAAAGTGATGTTTTGGAGCAAATTCATAATCCAATCTACCAAAGGCCTTTACAAAACTATTTCCTGGTAAGCTTAAAAAATCATAGCCATAAAAGGGGACAAAGTTATTTATTAAATTGGTTCCAAACCCACCAAGCACAAAGTCAAAAGAGGTGACGCCAGACGTTCCTAATTTAAATCCTCCCTCTGTCTCCAAGTTTAGCGAGAGATTTTTCGTTATAGTGAAGGCGCCCCCCATACGTGCCTTGGAAACAGAAAAATCTTTAAAATTGTCGTTAAAATCAGAGGATAGCAGGTAATAATGAAAATCCCCGTCGAAATATAATCCGCTGGTAGGAAAATATTTATCATCGTAGGTATCCAACTTTAATCTGCCAAATACGCTATAAAAATTGCTTTTTTCGAAAAAAGTTCTACCCCGTGAATCATTTGTTGGCACTACAGATGGAGTTTCCAGGGTATTCGCCTGCGTTAAATCGCCTAACGTCCTTGTGCTAAATTTCAAAAACTTATGCTCTGCACCTAAGGTAAAAGAAAACTCTTCCCTTAACACGGTCTGTACATAAACCTGATTTGTAATGTCTGTCACGTCTAAATTTATGTTGTTAAGGCTTATTCCAGATGGAACTTCAAAATTATCTTCTATAATACCAAATGGGATTTCTTGTTCGAAATTGTTATATCTAGAGTTTATTCCAAAACTCCAGTAGCTACCTTTATCTATATAATACTCAAAATTATATCGTGGATTATCCCCCAAAATAAAGTCTATTGAAGCCCTATCATCTCTAGTCAACAAATTTTTCTTTGTAAAATTTAAGATAGCGGCACTCTTGTACAATTCATCATAATGAGCTCCAACTCTAAAAAAAGCAGTATTTGCGGATTCATCTAACCGTAAATTCAAATCATTACCAATCCCATTGGAAACCAACTTATAACGGTTTGTTTTGAAGTTACCTGTAGCACTTAGGTTACTCATTCCCTGTTTTAGTTTGTTAAACGTAATGGGAGTTCCGAGTTTGAATCTGAGCTTCCCTTTAACATAACCTCTGGTATGGATGGTATCTCCACTGATAAGAAGTCTATTAATGGTCAGGGAGTCAGTTTCCTTGAACGGTACTACGACCGGTGTTATCCTTTGAACTTCAGATGATATTTGTTGTAATTCGTTATACTTAGCAATAGCTGCCAGTTCTCCGGCCTTTACTATTTCATCGGCCTTATTAAAGTCGATAACTGTAAATTTTTCGATTTTTGGTTTGATGTAGATATCCGTATCGGAAGCTTTTTCTACCATATCCGCTACAGTTTGATAATTATTTATTTGTAAAAGAATTTCTGTTGCGGAGAGTAAGGATTCCCTGTCGGCAAGTCCGTGTTGCACATCTACACCTATAATAATATCTGCACCCATAGCCCTAACCTTATCTATTGGATAGTTATTTACCACACCGCCATCTATCAACACTTGATTATCTATGGTTACTGGCTCAAACAGTGAAGGGAATGTACCGCTCGCCATAATAACCTCTGGCAAATATCCGGAATTGAATACCACTTCTTTTCCCGTTTCAATATCTGTTGCAATACAGACAAAGGGAATAGGTAATTTAGAAAAATCGGAGACATTCCTTACATGGTATAACATACGCACCATCTCATTATAAATGTTCTGTCCTCCAGAGTAGGCGGGTGGCACGGCTACTTTAAATCCATCGAAAGGAAGTGTTAATGCATACCGTTCAGAATCTTCTTTTTCATAAAACGTTTTTGCACTTCTTGGAAGGTTATCTTGTATAAGCCTGTTGAAGTTGGTAACCCGGAATATAGAATCTAGTTGGTCTGCGCTATAACCAGAAGCGTATAATGCACCAATAATTGCACCCATGCTTGTCCCTCCTATATAATCTATTTTAACTCCGGCTTCTTCTATAACCTTTAATGCGCCAATATGCGCTAAGCCCTTTGCCCCACCGCCACTTAAGACAAGTCCAATTTTTTTATTGCCTGTACCTATCGTATCCTGTGCCTGGCCAGACCAAGTAAAGCAAAAGGCCAAGACCAGTAAACCTGAACTAATTACGAGCCTCATACTAATTCTTTGTTTTATTGAACGACCCATAAACTATCTTCGCTTTTGCATCCCCAACTACCTCCTTTAGATCTTCTACGGTGGCCTCCTTTATTCTTTTTACCGATTTGAAACGTTTTAAAAGCTCCTTTGCTGTTTTTTCTCCAACGCCGTTTATACCTTCCAATTCCGAACTTATGGCCGTCTTACTTCTTTTGTTTCTATGAAAAGTAATTCCGAAACGGTGCGCCTCGTTTCTCAATTGTTGTATAATCTTTAGACTTTCAGATTTTTTATCCAGATACAAAGGAATAGGGTCCTCCGGAAAATAAATTTCCTCCAACCTTTTAGCTATGCCGATAATTGCTATTTTACCACGTAATCCTAACAGATCAAGGCTTTTTAATGCAGAAGACAACTGACCTTTACCACCATCTATTACAATTAATTGTGGCAATGACGCTTCTTCTTCCAATAACCGCTTATACCTTCTAAAAACCACCTCTTCCATAGAAGCGAAATCGTCGGGACCATCAACAGTCTTTATATTATAATGTCTATACTCTTTTTTAGAAGGTTTGCCATCCCTAAAAACGACACATGCTGCCACAGGATGTGTTCCTTGTATATTGCTGTTGTCAAAACACTCTATATGCCTAGGCTCGGAAGAAAGTCGCAAATCTTTTTGCATTTGCCCCATGATCCTGTTGGTGTGCCTATCGGGATCAATAATCCTAATTTGATTAAAACGTTCTTGCCTGAAAAACTTTGCATTACGTTCGGACATTTCCAAAATCCTTTTTTTATCCCCTAATTTAGGAATGGAAACCAAAAGACCTTCTGGCATAGCTACCTTAAACGGCACGTATATCTCCTTGGATTGAGAATTAAAGCGACTACGTATTTCTACAATCGCCAATTGTAAAAGCTCGTTATCCTTTTCAGCTAATTTCTTTTTAATTTCCATAGTATGTGACCTTACTATGGAACCATGTGACAACTGAAGAAAATTTACATAAGCGAAAGCCTCATCCGATACTATAGAAAATACATCGACATTACTAATTTTAGGGTTCACTACAGTTGATTTTACTTGGTAGTTTTCCAAAACATCTATCTTATCCTTTATTCGTTGTGCTTCTTCAAACCGCATCTCGTCAGCTAGTTGTTTCATTTGCCCCTTAAAATAGTGTAAAGAAGATTTAAAGTTTCCTTTAATGATTTCCCTAATATCCGCTATCTGGCGATTATACTCTTCATTAGATTGTAAATCTTCACAGGGTCCTTTGCAGTTTCCTAAATGATACTCCAAACACACCTTATACTTTCCATTTTGTATTTTTTCACGAGAAAGGTCATAATTACATGTACGTAGAGGGTATACACTTTTTACCAGGTCTAGTAAAGTTCTAACCGTTTTCATGCTGGTGTATGGTCCGTAATATTCAGAACCGTCTTTAATTACTCTTCTTGTAGGAAAAAGTCTTGGGAAGCGCTCGTTTTTCAAACAAATCCAAGGATACGACTTATCATCTTTAAGTAATACATTGTAACGGGGGCGATATTCCTTTATCAAATTGTTCTCTAACAGAAGTGCGTCCGACTCCGTAGGGACAACAATATGCTTTATGGCATTAATTTTTTTTACCATCACCCGGGTCTTTCCGTACTCGTGATTTTTCGTAAAATAAGACGAAACCCTTTTTTTTAAATTCTTTGCCTTACCTACGTACAGTATAACATCATTTGTATCATAAAATTGATATACTCCCGGTCCAGTTGGCAACGAACGTAATTGAATTTCAATAGGAATTTGAGACATGGTACAAACTGGTCTATAATGATTTCAGAATATAGCTCAAATTAGCTTCATTTTATGAAATGTGGGCTGATTTTATCGATTTTAACGCATCTAATCCTGTTTTGAGCTGAAGTTTTACGCGACAAAGTAATTGTCAAAGATTGACCATCTTCAAATCAACTGATGTCTAATTAAGGACTTCTTATTTTTTGTATGTCTTAAATACATAAGTCGTAAAAAATAAACTTATTTTAATGGAATTGTTAAACCAAACAAATCGAAGTAAAATCTTCGGCATTAATATCAAAACTATAAAAACAACTAAGTATACTGATTATCAATATATTACATATTTAAAAATAAAGCTCTTTGTAGCTACTTTGTTAATTTTTTGTCAAAATTGTGCATTTAATCGATAAAAAACGACACTTTAAGGATTATTAAGAATTATTTTACTTACATTTAGCATGTTCATAAACCCTCGACAATGGAAAGTTATATTATCACATTAGGCACCTATCTTATTTTAATGCTTTTCTTTAAAGTATTTTTTGCAGTGGCAGGAAAAGAGTAATAGTACTCTTTTAAACCATCAGAATCAGTTCTCCAACAATGTTGAAGACAATACTTCGCTCGGCATACCTCACAAAACGTAACGCCCTTTCTACAGCAAGACTCAGTTCAGACAGTATTACAATTGCCAATAGACTTTTATTATTACCTATCTGGAATTTCGATTATTATCATCTATTCTTATCCATAACAAACAAAAAAGAAATAGACACTTCTTCTATTCTTTCTATTTTACAAGGTAAAGACAAGCATGTAATTGTCCCAAAAGTTGTTGACTCCGACAATTTAAAACACTTTCTTTTAACAGATAGTACCAAGTTCACACTTAGCAAATGGGGTGTTCCAGAACCTTTGGACGGTATACCCATTTCCCCAAAAAAACTAGATGTAGTTTTTGTTCCCCTTTTGGCATTTGATAACGATGGCAACCGAGTAGGATATGGAAAAGGATTCTACGATGGGTTTTTATCCCATTGCAGAAAAGACGTTATAAAAGTTGGTGTCTCCTGTTTTGAGGCCGAAAACAAAATAACAGATGTGCACAACGCAGATGTTAAATTAGATTATTGCGTTACCCCTAATCATATTTATTCTTTTGATGCTTCTTGAGGAGCTCGTTCTTCCGAAGCCACATTTTCTTTTTCTACCTCTTCCTTAAAAGCACTCTTGTTAAAGACCAACAAAATACCAACGCCAGTACTTATGGCTGTATCGGCAATATTGAAGACAGGTTCAAAAAACCTAAAATTCCTACCACCTAGATAGGGTAACCATTCAGGCCAAGTAGTATCTATCATTGGAAAATACAGCATGTCTACCACTTTTCCGTAAAAAACACTACCATAGGGTTCATCTGAAAACAAAGTCGCAATCTCATTATAACTTTCATTAAACAACATACCATAAAAAACAGAGTCTATAATATTCCCTAGAGCTCCTGCAAAAATTAACGAAACAGCCACTATTAATGTCTTAGAAGTATTTTTACGAATTACATCATACAGCCAATAACCGATACCACAAATAGCAAATAATCTAAAAACAGTGAGTACCAACTTTCCAGTTTTATCGGAAATAGGTAAAAGGTCGCTGAGCTTTGCGCCCCAAGCGGCACCCTCGTTTTCTATAAATAGTATTTTGAACCAATTAAAGACCTCAACGGACTCTCCTAAAACGAAATTAGTCTTGATATAAATTTTACTCCATTGATCTATAATGAGGATCAATAAAATAAACAGGACAGACTTTTTTAAACTCATACAATTATAATAAGGAACAAAAATAGAAATATTATTCGGGTTTCCTTAGCTCAATATCACCGGTCACCGTAGATAAATCATAATGGCTTTTACCCTTCGGAAGAATTATTTTGTTTACATGGCCGTATTTGCTTGAAGCAACTATACGACCCTCTTTGGCCTTAACCATAATAGTCCCACTTTGCGTTTTAACCGTAATGTTTTGAGAGACTTCTATCAAATCGCAGTTCCCGTCCGCCAATACAATGCTCAAATTCTTATAATCGCCCTGTGCTACAACCCTCGCATTTGTACCGTAGACTTGAACATTTTTCCACCTAGGCAGGAACACAGCTAACGCTATGGAAACCACTTTATGAGCACTAAGTTTATCGTTTGGTGTTACAAAAGTATCCCTGAAACCAGCATTTATGGCCAAGGTGCCACCATTCTCGTAGACCTCTAGGGCAAGGTCTTTTGTATATTCTCCTTCCAATTGTGCTATTACTACTATTTCATCCGTTCTGTCAGTTTGCATCTGTACTTCAAAAATATTAGCGGCATCTATCTGAATTAAGGAAATTGAGGATGCATCAATCTTTCTTTCCAGTTGTTTCTGGGCCAAACAGGTTACGCCTACAAAACACAATATCGCAAATATCAATCCTCTCAAGACCTAAAAATAAAAAACGCCCCGAAAGGCGTTTTGGTTATGATTGCATATTTTTTGCTTCAATACTCAACGTTGCATGTGGAACCAGTTTCAACCGCTCTTTATTAATGAGCTTTCCCGTTACCCTGCAAATACCATATGTTTTGTTCTCTATACGTAATAATGCGTTTTTAAGGTCTCTAATAAATTTCTCTTGCCGAATCGCCAATTGCGTATTCGCCTCCTTACTCATTGTTTGCGAGCCTTCTTCAAATGCCTTAAACGTAGGAGATGTATCGTCCGTACCATTGTTGCCATCGTTCATATAGGAACTTTTAAGCAACTCAAGATGACCGTTTGCTTTCACTATTTTTTCTTCGATAAGCTTTTTGAACTCCGCCAAATCCTTATCTGGAAATCTTATATTTAAATCCTGTCCCATGTTTTAATTTTTTACAATAAACAATTTAGTGTTCACTTCATCAAAAACAACTTCTGTACCATTTTTCACACTGTCTTCCAAATGAAGGTCAGCAGTAAGTGTTTCTGTTTTTATATATGCTAAATTACTTTCAACAGCTTGTTCTACAAAGCCATCTTTCTGTAACTTAATAACAATTTTATCAGTAACCTCAAATCCGGATTCTTTTCTTAGGTTCTGTATGCGGTTCACCAATTCCCTTGCTATTCCCTCTTTCCTAAGTTCTTCGTTAATCGTAACATCCAGTGCTACCGTAATTTTACCCGAACTTGCAACCAACCAACCCTCTATATCCTGAGAGGTGATTTCTACATCCTGTAACTGTAAAATACTATTTTTATTTTCTATTTGAATGGATATTTCGCCCTCTCGTTCAATTTTTTGGATATCCTCCTGTGTAAACTGGTTTACGGCGGCCGCTACCAGCTTCATATCCTTTCCGTATTTGGGGCCCAAGGTCTTAAAGTTTGGTTTGATTCGCTTTACCAATACACCCGATGCATCGTCTAAAAGTTGGATCTCCTTTACGTTTACCTCCGATTTAATTAGATCGGAAACCTCCAGAATATCTACCCTGTCCTGTTCATCCAGCACCGGTATCATTACTTTCTGTAAAGGCTGTCTTACCTTTATTTTCTCCTTTTGCCGTATGGAAAGCACCAAAGAGGAAATAATTTGAGCCTTGTACATCTTAGCCTCCAGACCTTTATCTATCAAGTTAGTATCTGTAACAGGAAAGTCTGCCAAATGTACGCTCTCAAAAGGTTCTGCTTTAGTGGTGGCAATCAAATCACGATATAACTGATCCATAAAAAACGGTGCTACCGGCGCAGATAATTTTGCCACGGTAACCAAACAGGTATAGAGTGTTTGATAGGCTGCTATCTTATCCTGCTCGTATTCGCCCTTCCAGAAACGTCTTCTACATAGCCGCACATACCAGTTACTCAGGTTTTCCTGAACAAAATTAGAAATTGCCCTAGTAGCTTTTGTTGGTTCATAGTCTGCATACGCATCATCTACTTCCTGTATCAAGGAATTCAATTCTGATAAAACCCACCGATCAATCTCTGTTCGTTCCGCAACCGGAACAGATTCTTCTGTAAACGCAAAGGCATCGATATTTGCATATAGCGCAAAAAAGGAATATGTATTATAAAGAGTACCAAAGAATTTTCGCTTGACCTCAACGATACCATCAGGGTCAAATTTTAAATTATCCCACGGGTTGGCATTGCTTATCATATACCAACGTGTAGCATCTGCGCCGTGCTGGTCCATGGTTTCGAAAGGATCGGCAGCGTTGCCCAAGCGTTTGGACATTTTTTTACCTTCCTTATCCAAAACAAGTCCGTTAGAAACTACGTTTTTATATGCTACTGAATCAAAAACCATAGTACCAATCGCATGCAGGGTATAGAACCAACCCCGCGTTTGGTCAACGCCTTCTGCAA
>CAZUIE010000050.1:0-9025 GCA_964620945.1 uncultured Maribacter sp. | reverse complement strand
AACCAAACATCTATTAAATCTGCTTCACGTTTCATAGGTTTACCTAATGGGGAAACCAAGGTAATCTGGTCTACTATATTCTTATGTAAATCGATTTTATCATAGTTGCCCTCAGACATATCTCCTACAACAAAATCTTCAAAAATATCTTTTTCCAAAACGCCCGCTGTAACTGCTTTTTGCATTTCTGCCTTTAGCTCAGCAACAGAACCGATCATCAGTTGCTCTGTACCATCTTCAGTTCTCCAAATAGGTAAAGGTATTCCCCAATATCTTGATCTGGATAAGTTCCAATCGTTTGCATTTGCCAACCAATTACCAAATCTACCATCTCCCGTAGATTTTGGTTTCCAATTAATAGTTTCGTTCAATTGGAACATACGGTCTTTAACGTCCGTTACCTTTATAAACCAAGAATCTAGCGGATAATACAAGATAGGTTTATCGGTTCGCCAACAGTTTGGATAACTGTGAACATACTTTTCTACCTTAAATGCCTTATTCTCTTCCTTCAATTTTATGGCAATCTCAACGTCTATTGACCTTTCCGGTGCTTCACCTTCTTCGTAGTATTCATTTTTAACATACTTGCCTCCAAACTCTTTTAGCTCAGGCCTGAACTTACCTTGTAAATCTACCAATGGAACCGTATTCCCGTTATCGTCCAACACCAGCATCGGTGGTATTTCCGGCACGGCTTGTTTGGCTACCAAGGCATCGTCTGCACCAAAAGTAGGTGCTGTATGAACAATACCTGTACCATCTTCTGTAGTCACAAAATCCCCAGCAATAACTCTAAATGCATTTTCGGCATTTTCATAAGGGAGTACATAGTCAATTAGTTGTTCGTACTTTATATTGATAAGGTCTTCTCCTTTAAACTCCTTCACTTGGTAAAATGGAATTTTTTTATCTCCTGAAGTATATTCCAACAAGGCAGATTTCTCATCTACCTCAAAAAACTTACCTGAAAATTGTTTCCCTACCAAGTTTTTTGCAAGAATGGCGTTCATAGGCTCAAACGTATATTGATTATACGTTTCTACAAGCACATAGTCTATTTTTGGCCCAACCGTAAGTGCCGTATTCGAGGGTAATGTCCAAGGCGTAGTCGTCCAAGCCAAAAAATAAATGGTGCCCTCGTTCTGTAAAAAATCGGGTAGTGTTTCCTCTACGGCCTTAAACTGTGCTGTAACCGTGGTATCTGTTACATCTTGGTAAGTTCCAGGCTGGTTAAGTTCATGAGAACTAAGTCCTGTTCCTGCTTTGGGGGAATAGGGTTGTATAGTATATCCTTTGTATATAAGTCCTTTATCATAAATCTCTTTCAATAACCACCAAACAGACTCCATATATTTAGACTTATAGGTAATGTACGGGTTCTCCATATCTACCCAGTAGCCCACTTGTTCGGTCATCGCGTTCCAAACATCAGTGTAACGCATTACTGCTTTTTTACAAGCAGCATTATACTCCTCTACCGAAATTTTGGCACCAATATCCTCTTTAGTAATCCCTAATTCCTTTTCAACGCCAAGTTCAATTGGAAGTCCATGTGTATCCCATCCGGCCTTTCGTTTTACCTGAAACCCTTTCATTGTCTTGTATCTAGGAAAGATATCCTTTATGGTACGTGCCATAACATGATGTATTCCGGGCATACCATTAGCTGAAGGAGGGCCTTCAAAAAAAACATAGCTTTCCTTACCTTCACGCTGGGAAATACTTTTATCAAAAATTGAATGGGTTTTCCAATAGGCCAATACTTCTGTTCCTACCTTTGGTAAATCCAAACCGTTATATTCTGCAAACTTCATATGAAATGCTTCTAAGTCACTAATTTAAGGTTGCAAATTTAGTAAATAAGCCGGTAGGATTACGCATTTTAATGCCTTCAACGACGTTTCAAAAGATTTTATTCCTAAAGCTCTACGTAAACGGTTAGAACTAAGCAAGAGCCAATAGCCAACGACTTAGTTCGTAGCGCTTCAATTAGTGTTAACGTAAAAAGCGGGTTCATTAAAAAGTCCAAGTTTAATTGAAGCAAGAATACAGTAAACTACACTATTAAAGAGGATGATAGTTATGAGTACAAAAAGACAAACTAACAGTGAAAAATGACAGAAATACTTACACAGTAAAAAAATAATTAATCACTGTATTTACTTAAAAATCAAATACTTAAAATAAATAAAATCTGTTGTTTTTAAGATTAACATCTAAACAACAATTGTGTGCGTATATCTCTACGATTTAAACAAACACTAATAAATTCAAAAAAATGAGAAAAGTAATTTTAAGTTCAGTTTTGATGTTAGCACTAAGCGTTTCTTTTGTTTCTTGCAGAGAAACTGCTGATAAAGCAAAAGGTGCAGCGGAACAAGCAGGCGATGCAGTTGAAGCAGCCGGAGAAGATTTAAAAGAAGTTGGCGAAGATGCTATGGATGCTGCTGGAGAAGCTGCAGACAGTGCGGCAGAAGCCGGTTACGATGCTATCAATGACGCAAAAGAAGCAGGAACAGATGCTATGGACAAGGTCAAAGAGGCTGGTTCTGAAGCCATAGATAGTGCAAAAGAAGCTGGTGCGGATGTAAAGGATGCAGCAAAAGAAGCAGCTGACAAGGTTTCTGACAAAGCAAAAGAAGTTAAGGATGCGGTTAAAAATTAACCCAAAACCTATTTTAATGTATAAGAGGCCCGAGTATATCGGGCCTTTTTTAGTTTAGAAGCTATATGCAATCCCTAAAATTAAATTAATACCCGGAGCCGAAATACCAGAAGAATACGTTCTGTAACGTTGATTAGTAATATTTTCCAAGTTTAAGGAAGTAATCAGGTTCTTGACAAAGGTATACTGAGATCGAAAATTTAACGTGTACCAAGAGGGTGAATACGGATTCCCGTTCCTATCTGCTGCGTACATAAAATCCTTAGAAATTTCGGTAACCGCCAAATCATTGAAAGCTATTTCACCGTTATAATTTAAAAATACGTTCGCTCTAAGTTTCTGATTTTTCCATCTCACATGAAAATCGCCAAAAGTAGGTGCAGCGTGTCTTGCCGGCGTATCTGTTCCGTTTGCCTCTTCTTCAATACCCTCCGTTATCGTAAGGTTCGAAGATAAAGACCAGTGATCGGAAAGGAAAGCCTCCATTCCAAATTCAAAACCATATACATATGCTTTAGCCGCGTTTTGTATAGCTTGTACCCTACTAAGTTCTCCTTGGTAGATAAGTTCATCATTGCCGTTAAACGAGAAATCCCTCCTAACTAATGCGTCTACCAAATACGTATAATAGGTAGCACCTTTTAATACTAGCTTATCACCAAAATTCTTTTGTATTCCCAATTCCACATTGTAAGCATATTCGGGTTCTAGGTTTGGGTTAGGTACAACTATAGCTCCTGGTTCGGAATCAAATATTTTTCCAACATCATCTATATTAGGTGCTCTAAATCCAGTAGAACCATTGAACGTAACCTGCACATCTGACTTTGGAAACCAACTAAAACCTACACTTCCTGTTAAGGCGCCTGTACTTAAATTGGCATCATCGAAAGGAAAAGAATAAAAGGTTTGGTCAAAAATCGCATCTATCCACACATGGCTATATCGCAATCCTGACATTAAGGTAAAATTTGGCTTGGCCCTATATTCGCTATTTGCATAGCCTGCTAAACTTTGCCATGAAGAACCATCTGGATATCTTGTTGGCGCATCCAAAATCATATCAGTAACAATATTCTTGTTTATCGCTTCTGAATATACCCTATTGAATATGTATTCTGCACCGTAATACAGTCTAAAGTCCCCTTTCTTCTTATTTTCAAAATCAATATTAACGTTAAACGCGTCAACTTTTTCTTTCGTAGTATTTAAGCTTACATCTTGAAAATCACGATTATTCCGGCTTTCTTCAAAACGTTGATAAGCCGTTGTTAGTTTTAATCCGTCATAACCTTTACCATTTCCTTTTTTATTTACTTGTATATTCCCCATAAACCACTTTTGAGGTCCATAAAACCATTCCGCAGATCGCAGACCTGATTCATCACTGGAGGGACGTATTAATCTGTCGTACCTTGAATAATCGCTGGTTTCCGAATAAAAGATTCCGGTACGGACATCCCATTTTGCATTAGGTTTAAACCGTACTTTTTGCATAAAATTTAACTGATCATAACCGGTAGAAACTTGTTTTCTCGGATTTTCGTTGGCAACCAATTCGTCTACACCATTAACCGTTCTAACGAACGAATTTCTTAAGTAAGAATCTGGACCGCGGCTTCCCATGACCAAATCCTGAAAATTATTATAGGTAAAACTGGTTAATGCGGCCCATTTCTTTTTTCCCAACCCCACTTTGGCGTGAACTGTATTTTCAGAATTAGCGGATGAAAACCTGTAATTTACCCCTCCGTTTATCCTAAGACTGTCCGTATCGCTTAATTCAGGTATTTGTGTATAAAAATTCATGACGCCACCTATGGCATCACTTCCATAAATAACAGATCCAGGACCAAAAATAATTTCGGTATTCTTCAGTGTAAAGGGGTCTATAGAAATTACATTCTGTAAATTACCTCCTCTAAAAATAGCATTGTTCATTCGAACCCCGTCTACAGACAACACCAGCCTATTGGTTGAAAAACCCCTAATCATTGGGCTCCCACCCCCTAATTGACTTTTTTGGACGAAAACTTTTCCAGTACTTTGCAACACATCAGCAGATGTTTGCGGTGCGGTAAAGGCAATTTCCCTAGCTGCTATGGTGGCTATTTTATTAGGAATATCCTTTTTTTGCTGCTCCCATTTGGATACTGACATGACCACTTCGTCTAATTGCTCTGGCCGCATAATCAAAAACACCTTATTGCCTTGTTTACGTATTTGAGACCTCGATGTTTTTACTAGCTCATAACTTAAATGTCTGAGCACTATACGCTCATTTTTGGAGAATATGGATATGTCAAAAAAGCCATCAAAATCTGTAAGGGCAACTTTAGATTTGTCAGCGTTATAAATAGCTACATTGGAAATTACATCTCCGTTATCAGCATCTAAAACGGCTACTTGTTGAGACTTTAGGACCGCAGAAAAAAGAAAAAAGAAAAAAAGAATACTCTTATTCATGCTAAATAAAAACTTCGTTTAAAATAGCGAGCGACTTAGGCTTCCTAAACCCCTGTAAGTGTAACTCGTAAAAAAGAATAATAGATTTCAATAACTCTTTACGATTATTTTTACCCATTTTAATACTCTCTAACTCATCAAAATTTGTGCCTAAAATCTTCTTAAAAAAAATAAGATGCTGTCCTTGGATCATCGGGTTTAACGTAGGTACAGAGGTAAATTCCCCTTCCAAAAGATCAAAGTAACCGGCATCTTGGTTATTCGTATCTGGATAGAAGCCCAAATATTTTGTTAGCACTACTAAAAAGTATAAATGAAAATTAGCGACTTTGTCATGGATATCCAACCATTGTAACGTGGTTTCCACATAGTTGAAAAGAGGTATGTTCACCTCTTCTTCATAAATTGCATTGCTTAACACTTCAGCTAAAAACAAGGTGAGGGCATTTTTTAAAACTTGGGTATGTAGCGTTTGATAGTGGTAATTAACCTTTGCTTCGCGAATGTTTTCTAAGGTCCCCTTATTCCTATGGCTGGCTACGATTTCTAGCTGCGTCAAAGGCTGAAAATAGGCAGCTTTCAATTTTCTTCCCTTCTTAGCCGACAAAATACCTTTTAACAAATAGGATTTAAGCCCATCAGACAACGTAAAAGCTTTTACGATAAGGCTCGTATCGCCATATTTTAGGGAAGTAAGAATAATGGCGTTGGTGGTTACTTGCATTTTAATCGGTTGTTTGAACAACTACAAATATAGGAGGAATTAGTACCGATAAGACAAACTAACCAAAGAGCATGCAAGCAAAATTGCAGAAGCTATCTATAATTTGAAGCAGCTGAATTAGTAATGCCGTCTTTTCCAAACTCAACACCTCACACAAAGGTATCAAATGTCACCATGGTAGAACTCAAAAGACCCGTCTGGTCTGTAAAACCTGACGGGTCTCGAATTATTGTATAGCTTTAATTTAAATAACGCCTTGCGCCAACATTGCGTCGGCAACTTTGACGAATCCGGCAATATTTGCACCTTTTACATAGTTGCAATACCCATCTTCATCTTTTCCGTACTCAATACAGGAATCGTGAATATCTTCCATAATATTGCGTAATCTATCATCTACTTCCTCGCGACTCCAACTTATACGCAAGGAGTTCTGTGACATTTCCAGACCAGAGGTGGCAACACCACCTGCATTAGATGCCTTACCAGGGGCAAAAAGAATTTTTGCTTTATGAAATTCATAAATCGCTTCTGGCGTAGAAGGCATATTAGCGCCTTCGGCAACACAGAAACAACCATTTTTAATTAAGACTTTTGCATGCTCTCCATCCAATTCATTCTGCGTGGCACATGGTAAAGCAATATCACACTTTACATCCCAAGGTGTTTCTCCTTTATGAAAAGTTGCCGAGCTGTAGGTATCTGCATATTCTGAGATCCTACCTCGTTTATTGTTCTTTAAATCCATTACATACGCCAACTTGCCCTGATCGATTCCATCTTTATCATAAATATAACCTTGGGAATCGGATAAGGTCAATACTTTAGCTCCAAGGTGTAAGGCCTTTTCCGCGGCAAATTGTGCAACGTTCCCTGATCCGGATATGGTCACACTTTTACCTTTAAAATCCATTCCATTGGTTTTCATCATACTCTGGGCAAAATAAACGGTACCATAACCCGTTGCTTCAGGGCGAATTAAAGAACCGCCCCAAGACCTTCCTTTACCTGTAAGGACACCCGTAAACTCATTTCTGATTTTCTTATACATTCCAAAAAGGAAGCCTATTTCCCTTGCACCAACCCCAATATCTCCTGCGGGTACATCTGTATTTGGGCCGATATGCCTGTTAAGCTCCAGCATGTAGGCATGACAAAAACGCATAACCTCGTCGTCCGATTTTCCTTTAGGATCAAAATCCGAACCTCCCTTGCCGCCGCCCATTGGAAGTGTAGTTAAGCTATTTTTAAACACTTGCTCAAATGCCAAAAACTTTAAAATACTCGCATTTACCGTTGGGTGAAAACGAAGACCGCCCTTGTACGGACCTATTGCAGAGTTCATTTGAATGCGGTAACCACGGTTTACATGAATTTCTCCGTCGTCGTCTACCCACGCCACCCTAAAAGAAATAAGTCGTTCTGGCTCTACCATTCTGAGAAGGATATTCTTACCGTTATAAATTTCATTTTTTGCGATATAAGGGATTACCGTTTCGGCAACTTCCTGCACCGCTTGTATGAATTCTGGTTCGTGACCGTTACGGGTCCTGACCTCATCCATAAACTGATTTATTTTTGCTTCCATAGAACTATTTGATATCTGTTGATGTTAGTGAATTCTAAATATATCGGCAAAATTATGACATTATTATAATTTATCTGCTGATTATTTTACAAATTGATAAATTAATATCTTTTTACTCACTAAGCCTGCCCTGTTTTTAAAAATTATCCGGTACTCTATTACTCTATTTGAAAGTTTCGACTTGGCATTAGCCTATAGCCTGTTCTAAATCGGCAATAAGATCTGCTTGATCCTCAATGCCTACACTTAATCGAATCAAAGCGTCTACAACACCAACTTTTTCACGTTCTGCCTTTGGTATACTACCATGGGTCATACTCGCCGGATGCCCCGCTAAACTTTCTACACCGCCTAAAGATTCGGCCAAGGTAAAAACGGTAAGTTTTTGGACGAGATTGATGGCGGCCTTATAGCTACTTCCTTTCGGCACAAAAGAAATCATCCCTCCAAAATCCTTCATCTGCCGTTTAGCGATACTATGGTTTGGGTGGTCCTCGAAACCTGGCCAATAAACCTTATCTATCTTTGGGTGATTCCTAAGGTACTCTGCAATAGTGCTACCATTCTCACAATGCCGCTGCATACGAACATGTAGGGTTTTAATACCTCGCAGCACCAAAAAACTATCCATCGGGCCACAAATAGCACCACTTGCATTTTGTATAAAATACAACTTATCTGCCAGCTCTTTATCTTTTACTACCAAACCTCCCAACACAACGTCTGAATGCCCTCCTAAATATTTAGTGGCCGAATGCATTACAATATCAGCTCCCAAATCAAGTGGCAACTGCAGATATGGAGTTGCAAACGTATTGTCCACAGCCAAAAGCACACTATATTTTTTAGCTAGTATCGCTATTGCTTCAATATCTATAATGTTCATCATTGGATTGGTAGGTGTTTCTACCCAAATAAGCTTTGTCTTTGCTGTAATAAAGTTCTCAATAGTATTTGCATTTTGCATATTTACAAAACGAAAGGTGATTCCAAAATTTTCAAATAGTTGCTTAAACAATCGGTAACTACCACCATACAAATCGTTTGTGGAAACCACTTCATCACCTGGGCTTAATAATTTTAATACAGCATCGATGGCAGCGAGACCACTGCCAAATGCGAGCCCGTAAGCACCATTTTCTATACTAGCTAGCGAATTTTCCAATGCCGTTCGCGTAGGATTGGCGCTTCTAGAATATGCGTACCCTTTATGCCCGCCAGGAGTAGACTGCGCATAGGTAGAAGTTTGGTAGATAGGAGGCATTACGGCTCCATAACCTTTATCCGGTTGCTGGCCTCCATGTATTGTTTTAGTATTAAAACGTAATATTTTATCGTTCACAGTATTTATTCTTGTCTCAAATGTATTGTTATCTTTTGAGGAAAACAATGAAGGTGTATTTTTGTCGGATACAAAATATCCTATGAAACTCCGTTTAATTTGCCTCTTTGTCATACTATTATCATTAAGTTGTAAAAAAGACAACGCGCTTACGTTTGAGCCTATCACCTATTCTGGAGATGAATGTGGAGATTGCCCCAAGATAAAAATCACAGTTCCAAAAGCTTTGGGCAAGTC
>CAZUIE010000049.1:12811-21539 GCA_964620945.1 uncultured Maribacter sp. | reverse complement strand
AAAATCATAGTTCTGACCAAAGCTTTTTTCTTTTTGAAATTACTACCAAATATCATGGTTATCTGAAGTAGATTTTTATAAAGAGGTCCATAAAGTAATGCGGAGCCCAGTATTGTAGATTGGAAATACCATGTTTGTATGGTGATATTGGTCTTGAATTTTTTTATGTTGGCTACTATAGTGAGTATCATTTGAGCAATGTAAATCACAGCAAAAATCATAAGTGGTATTAACAGAAGATAGCTAGTGACGTAGGCTGATAAGAGATTAAAGAGCAGTAGGTAAATGGAGCTCACAAACCCTAGATAGGAATATATCAACAATAGGGTGAACGCAACGGAAAAAATTACACTGCATATTTCATCCAAATTGATTATTGAGGTTTGTAGACGTGGTAGTTTATTTAGCATTTTTTCTGTGAATGTTCTGGAGTAAGCGCTATCCTCCAAGCTGTAATCTGGAAAAACCGAGTTAAGACCAACCAAGCCTATCCAATAGGCTCTAAGCCCAAAATGAATTACAAACAAGGCACCTAACATTCCAAAGGCTAGAAACCCTAAAAACGTAATCATGTATCCAATTAAATATTGACTAGGATCTAATTTGTCAATAAACATGTTGCAAATCCAATCGAATAAACTAAACGTGTTGAAAATGGCATAAATGGCTACCGCGGAAACCAATAGTTCAGCCTCCCAACTTTCATCTTTAAGGCGCTGTAACCAGGTTGTTTTCTTTTCAGGTGTTTCAGATGGTGTTGTTTCCATTTAAAATAGTCTTAGGAAATATAACTCTCCGATGGGTTATTTACATGCCCCGCATCCGAATACGTTCTATATGTAAAGCCAGGCTGCACACAGTAACCTCCTGTTTCTCCTTTTTTATTAATAGCTATAAAACCAATTTGAAAGTCGTTCCGTCCCTTATTTTTGGCCATAATCCGTTTTACGCCTTCTTCACAAGCTTCTTGAGGAGACTTGCCTTGTCGCATCAACTCAACAATTAAGAAACTGCCAACTGTTCGTACAACTTCCTCACCAACTCCGGTAGCCGTTGCGCCACCCACTTCGTTATCCACAAAAAGACCCGCTCCAATAATTGGGGAATCACCCACACGACCTGCCATTTTATAGCCCATGCCGCTAGTAGTGCATCCGCCGGCAATATCGCCGTTTTTATCAATGGCTAGCATACCAATGGTGTCGTGGTTCTCTATATTGATAATAGGTTTGTATTCCGACGTTTTTTTCCATTCCAACCATTCTAATTTAGATTGTTCGGTTAGTAGATTAACCTTTTCAAAACCTTTTTCATAGGCAAATTGTTCTGCTCCTTGTCCTGCAAGCATTACATGCGGCGTGTCCTCCATAACCTTTCGGGCCACAGAAATAGGATTGGCTATATTTTGCATGGCTAGTACCGCACCACAATTACCGTTCTTGTCCATGATACAGGCATCCAGGGTCACATTACCGTCTCTATCTGGTCTACCACCGGTTCCTACCGTTTGGTTGGTTACATCATCTTCCTCAACTTTTACTCCTTGTTCGATAGCATCCAAAGCATTGCCACCGTGCTTCAGTACTTCCCAGGCTTTTGCAGAAGCATTTAAAAAATTCCAAGTACATATAACTATGGGGTGTGAGCCGGTTGTATTTGTTACCGTTTTGGTAGGCTGTGCCTTATCTTTACAAGACGTTAAAAACGGAGTGGCGACCAAAGCTGCGGTCGCGGTACTGGAATTTTTCAGAAACTTTCTTCTTTCCATTGTTTGGGTTGTTTATTTTTGGATACTAAATATAAGGGATTTAAAAGAATGTAATCAGGAATTACGGGTTGCGAATTACGAATTGCCAAAACCGAATTACGAAAAGCTATTTTTTTGGACCCTTCGCTGCGAGCATCTTTAGTTGTTAGTTAGCCTGCGGCTGACATCGAATACTGAACTTGAACCTGACTCTTGAATTTGAACTGTATAATAATATGTTAGTAGAAGTTTGTGCCAATTCCTTGCAATCTGCTCTTATTGCCCAAGAAGCTGGTGCCGATCGTATTGAACTTTGTTCCGAGCTCGCTGTTGGTGGTATTACACCATCGTATGGACTATTGAAGGCAGTACGGGAAAAAATAAGTATTCCTGTAAATGTACTGATTCGTCCGAGGAGTGGGGATTTTACTTTTTCCAAAGATGAATTCAATATAATGAAGGTGGATATAGCATTATGTAAAGAACTTGATTTTAATGGTATTGTTTCCGGTGCGCTACATGCAGATTGTTCTCTGGATTTGGAGAGAACCAAAGAGTTAATAGCGATTTCTGGTGACTTGACCTTTACATTTCATAGGGCCTTTGATTGGGTCAAGGATGCTTACGGTACTCTGAAAGTATTGGAGTCACTTGGTGTACATACTATATTGACTTCTGGACAGGAATCAAACGCGGTTTTGGGATTGCAGCTTTTGGAAGATTTGGACAAGGATACGAAGAATTGTGTTATTATGCCTGGCTCAGGTATCAACCAGCATAATGTGCTCCAGTTTAAAGAAAAAGGATTCGAGGCAGTGCATTTGTCCGCAGCGAGATTTTGTAAAACCTTGGATGAGAAACCTAAAGTTCCAATGAACTCCGATTCTTTTTTATATGATGACGGAATAGCGGTCTCCAATTTAGAAATCTTGACAGCTGTAGTTAAAACCATAAAATAAAACCTAAAACGCTAGTTGTTTGGGTTTCTAAAAATATCTTTGTAAAAAAAACAGGATGCTCCGTTGGATTGTATTTGTTCTCGTTTATATTGTGTTAAGTGTCTATGTCTTACAGGCATTAAAAACTGTCGCTAGACAACCGTGGGTCTACTATTTGTACATGTTGATTGCCACTTTGGTCGCGGTAAATTTTATTTATCAATTTACCTTTGGCGAAGCCGAGGGAAGGGTGCTTAGTGTGGCAAAAAGTTATGCCTTTGGTTTTTTGTTGACGATACTTACATTCAAATCAATTACCATCATTTTTCTTTTTTCGGAGGATATTTTCAGGTTTTTTTCCGGTGGATATGAAAAGCTATTTGGTGCATCCCGTGAGTTTTCATTACCGCAACGCAGACGGTTTTTAAGTGCACTTGCACTAGGATTGGCGGCTATCCCTTTCGGTGCCTTGTTGTATGGGATGTATAAAGGAAAATATAACTTTAAAGTGCTAAAATATAACCTGGAGTTTGATGATTTACCCGATGCTTTTGACGGGTACCGCATAACGCAGATATCCGACATTCATAGCGGTAGCTTTGATAATCGTAAGATGATAGAGTACGGGGTGTCCCTAATAAACAAGCAGCAAAGTGATGCTATTTTATTTACTGGGGATATGGTGAATAATAAAACAGAGGAAATGAGACCATGGGCTGATCTGTTTGCCACATTAGAAGCAAAGGATGGTAAATATGCCGTTTTGGGAAATCATGATTATGGAGATTATATTCCTTGGGAAACAGAAGAACTAAAAAGCCAGAATTTACAAGATTTAAAAGACCTGCAAAAAGAGATGGGTTTTGATTTGTTATTGAACGAACATCGATATTTAACTAAAGGTGACGATAAAATAGCACTTGTTGGAGTAGAAAATTGGGGTAAAGGAGGTTTTAAAAAAGCCGGAGACCTACAAAAGGCAGTTTCTGGAATAACCGATACCGATTTTAAGATACTCATGAGCCATGATCCCTCTCATTGGGATTTAGAGGTGGTTCCAGATGAGAAGCACTTTCATTTAACCTTGAGCGGGCATACACACGGAATGCAGTTTGGGATAGAAATACCCGGATGGATAAAATGGAGCCCCGTAAAATGGCGTTACAAGCACTGGGCAGGAATTTATAAGGAAAAGGGGCAATATATCAACGTAAACCGAGGTTTTGGTTTTTTGGGTTACCCAGGGAGGGTAGGTATTTGGCCCGAGATTACGGTGATTACCTTAAAAAAGAAGTCGTTAACATGATTTTAACCTTATGCGGGATCACAAAAATTAGGGAAGCAACCGTATTTTAACATTTTTTACTACATTTGATTTCTAAAGTAAGCTCTTTTATATGTCTAAATTTGGTGAACTTATAGATTTGAATATTCCTGTTCTTTTGGATTTTTATGCCGAATGGAACGAGCAGTCTACCGCAATGCATCCTGTATTAAGAGACGTGGCTGCAGCTTTGGGCGACAAAGCTAAGGTCATAAAGATAGATGTTGACAAGAATAAGGAGCTCTCCCAGGCTTTACGTGTCAAAGGCCTGCCTACGTTGATGATTTACAAAAAGGGTGAAATGGTCTGGCGCCAAAGCGGCGAACAAGACGCCAATACGTTAGTAGGTATTCTAAACGAATACACTTAAGAGTATCCTCTTACCAACAGGCGTAGCAGCATGCTATGCAGTTTTGACCCTGAAGCACTTTCTTCAGCGGCTAGTTCATAATTAGCAACAGAAAATACAATCACTATAATTGATTTGATTAAATTTCATCCCAGTGTCGTTTGGTCGAATAGGATGTACAGCATAATAAAATAGATACTGAGCTTTGGACACAATCGCTTTGGTGTAAGACAAATTCGTTGTATCTGTCCATTGTTCATTTTATAAATCTCCTTCTTTATAACTAACCTTAGTTTTCCAATGACACAGCTGTAGTATCTTCTAATGCATCAGTCTTGGTATTATCCAGTTGAATAGTGTCCTGCTGCATATCCGGATCAGCTTCCGGCGCTATTTCAGGAACTTCAAAATCGTCCTCGTCCTTATAAAAATGTTGGAACTTATCAATATACTCGTTGAAAATGAGCGTTTCCTTTTCGGCTATATCCCTATCATCATTGTTTATTAGGATGTCTATGTTGCGTCTGTAGGCTTCCATGTCGGCAATAATTTCATCTATGTTGCTGTATTGTTCATCTAGATTAGAGCCGGCATAATATTCCAAACGCTCTTGGTAAACGGTTTTCAACTTGCTGAATAAATTTCTTGCCCTTTCAGTTTCACCCACTTTGTAATAGCCGTCTACGAAAGGCTCAACAAGGGTGTAGTAGCCAAAGAGTTCTACGGGCATATTTGTCAATGAAATTTCTATGACGTCTTTGGCCTTATCAATTTTGTTTTCGTTTATTAAAGCCTCCATAAGGCGTGCAAGATTACTTCTATAGGATACACTTTGGATGCGTGTTTGTGTGTCATGGTATATGTCCGAGCTTCCGGAATTTCCCCAGTCCCAATTGGTAACAATATTGTACATTAAATCGGTATCCACCCTTCCCATTTCAAATGCATTCGGCCGTTCGGTTCTAATCGGTACCAGTTTGTAGGCCATACCATCTAACTGCAGGTAGTCTTTCATCCACAAAAATTCTGAATCATCGAAACTTCCTCCAGAGAAATATAGGGGTCTTTTCCAATCGTTGTTGGCAAGAATATCCAACATCATCATACTTTTTTTGGTAATAACTCCAGGTAGGTCAATATCTATAAAATCTACGATAAGAGCTGAATCCTTTTCTTTAACGAGTCCACTTTCCAAAACATTCTGTTTGTTTACGGGTACCCTAATCTTATCGGTAGGGTAGTAGACCATGTTTTGCGTATTTTCATCATAATTGTTGGGGTCCTGGCCGCCTTGTTCAAATAAGTATTTGAATTTGGTTCTAGGCTTGTCACTATCGATCCAATTCATGAAGTCTTTGATAGACCATCTGTTATCCGTTGCTTTTTGAAAGTAGAGCACGTCTCTATTCCCTTGACGGTATTTTTCATGTTCTATCTGTGAAGGTATGGGTTCACTTTCATAGGCTTTGTGCTTCATTTGATCCACGTACCAATCCGTTTCGAATAAACTGGTACACACAATACGTACGTCTGTGCGATAGCCTTCGATTTCTTGCGCATACCAAAGGGGAAAGGTATCGTTGTCACCGATGGTAAACAAAATAGCGCCTGCATCTTCTTGGCAAGAATCTAAATATGCTTTTGCCGAAGCATTGGCTGTAAACCTACCAGAGCGGTCATGATCATCCCAATTTTGTACGGCCATAACGGTAGGTACCGCCAGTAGGCACATAACAACAACTGCTGGAGCCAATATTTTTGGGGTAAGCCAGTCTTTGAAACCATCAAAAAGACCATATACGCCCACGCCTATCCAAATAGCGAATACATAAAAAGAACCTACTAAAGAATAGTCGCGCTCCCGTGGTTGAAAAATATAAGGGTTTGTGTAAAATTGAATAGCGAGTCCTGTAAACAAGAAGAAAATAAATAAGACCCAAAATTGTTTTGGGTTTTTGGAGATTTGGAAAACAAGACCAATAATACCGAGTATTAGGGGTAAAAAGAAATATGTGTTTCTGCCTTTGTTGTTTTCGATTTCGCTAGGGAGGTTGTTCTGACTGCCCAAACGCCAACTGTCTATAAACTTAATACCGCTAAGCCAGTTTCCGTTGTTATTATATCTGCCTTGAACGTCATTTTGCTTTCCAACAAAGTTCCACATAAAGTAGCGCAGGTACATGTAGTTGAACTGAAACTCAACCATATACTTTATATTGTCCCAAACCGACGGTGGTTCCACTTCAATGTACTCATCAAAACGTTTTAGGAAACTTATGTACTGGTCTGCATCGATTTCCCCGTTAGCAAAACCTGTTTTTACTTGGTCTACCGCTTTTCTAAGTTCTTCGTTCGGTTTCGTTATTTTAAAATCCAAGGGGCCAAAGTGGCGCATATAATTTTCGGCATGTTGCGAGCTCCACATTCTCGGAAGGATACCTTGGTGTTCTGGGTTAGGTCCTACATCGGCATTAATATATTTGTTTACGATGATGTATTTGCCAAGGGTGTAATCTTTTTCGTATTTAGGTTTTGCATCTCTTTCCTCGCCTTGGGCAGCAAACATTTCGGAATAGTAGCTTCCGTAAATAGGACTGTCTACGCCAGGGTATTGCTCTCTGTTGTAATAGGCCAAAAGCGCGCGTGCATCAGACGGGTTGTTTTCATTGATCACAACTTTTGCATTGGCACGTATGGGCAACATAATCCAAGAAGAAAAACCAAGAAAAAGGAACATAAGGCACAATACAATGGTATTACCTGTTCTGTAGTTATTTTTTCTAGTGTAGCGCAACCCATAATAGAACGCTGCGATAAACAGAAGTCCTATAATCACAGACCCGGAGTTAAAAGGCATACCAAATGTATTGACGAAAAACACCTCTCCCCAGCCAAACAATACCAATACATAGGTCAATGAAAATTTATATACGAGCATGAGCAGACCAACAACGACAATGTTTGCCAGTAAAAAGTTCTTTACTGTCGTTGTTTTATATTTTTTAAAGTAGTATAGTAGCCCGATAGAAGGAATGGCCAAAAAGCCCATAAACTGAATTCCAAAGGTAAGTCCGACAACAAAGCAAATAAGGATAATCCATCTATTACCTCTTGGGTCATCTAAATTATCGGTCCATTTAAGTCCCAACCAAAGCAACAATGCCATTATAAAACTTGCCATTGCGTATACTTCGGTCTCGGTGGCGTTAAACCAGAAACTATCGGAATAGGTAAATGCTAACGAACCGATAATACCACTTCCCAAAATCGCTATTGCCTTACTGTTTGTAAGTTTTTCACTGGTATCCATTAATTTTTGGGTGATGTTAGTGATGGTCCAGAACATGAACAGAATGGTAAAGGCACTGGATATTCCAGAAACTAGGTTTACCATCATCGCTACCTGATTTGGCTCTAAGGCAAACATGGCAAAAAAGGCACCTATCATTTGAAGCAAAGGTGCTCCTGGTGGATGCCCTACTTGTAATTTTGCTGCTGTTGAGATATACTCCCCGGCGTCCCAAAAACTGTTTGTAGGTTCAACGGTAATGTAGTACGTTATGAAGGCAATAAAAAATACGGTCCACCCAAGTATGGTGTCCCATTTCTGAAAGTTCTTTGAAAACATGTAACCTTAGTTAAGCTAAGGGCGAATTTACTAATTAAAATAGATAACGAACTACAATTTTTATAAACCTTTAACAGGGTAGTTCTTGTGTTTTTTCAGATTATTGTTTAAAAAAATGTTTGTGCAAACCAAACTTTGTTTTAAATTTGCACCCTCGTATGGAAAACATAAGTTTTACATATAGAGATTGGCCCATGGTGTAATTGGCAACACTCCGGTTTTTGGTACCGTCATTCAAGGTTCGAGTCCTTGTGGGCCAACAGAAATTTTAAAGTAAATCCCGTTATCGATAGATAGCGGGATTTTTTTGTTTACCCAGGTTGTGGAATTTAATTGAGAGCCATAACCGCATATAGAATTCCAATCTGTTCATTATGGGCTTTTGGTTAAAGAAGCAGCAGTTATTTGTTTAACTACTTTATGTAAGGTTTTAACGACAAATTGTGTCTTGTTATCGCAAATCTTGTCGTCCAGATGAGATATTTTGTATATTGTCGTCCCTAAATAAGTTAAAACTAGAACTAGATAAACGCGTTTCTTTTTTCATTGGAATGCATATTTAGCTCGTTTTTAAACCACTCGTGATGAATTTAACCGCAAAGCAGCTCAAAATTATACTGGTATTGGTAGTTCTAGGTTTTGTTGTAGGTATCTATCTGCAAGATAAAGAGCACCAAAAAAGTACCCAGCATGCTTGGAAGGCCAACCGTTATAATTTAGAGCGCTTTAACAAAATCACCGA
>CAZUIE010000049.1:1256-12711 GCA_964620945.1 uncultured Maribacter sp. | reverse complement strand
AGGCTAGTGGCAATAATAACAAACAGTAAAATTCCAGATTCAAAACTCGGAACTTGAGCTTCTTCCGGTATCGCATAGAACAATAATACGGTTATAAGTCCCCTTGGTGCTACAAACAACTGCGGTAGGATGTCCTTTCCAAAGAATATTTTTAAAATTATAAATCGAATCGCATAAATGGATACAATGATTAGTAGGCTTACCAAAGCTACCTTAAAGTTGAAGAGGGATGTGATTACGATGCTTAGCCCAAAAACAACAAAGAAAAAGGTGCGAACCACGAAAGCGGTTTCTAAGGTTATGATGTGTAGCTCATGATATATTTGATTGATTTTTTCATGCTCTAGAAAAACGGCAGTTTTCCCAGGGAAAAATAATTTTACGTTGGCGATTACCAAACCAAATATTAATATGATAATGAGAGAGGAAAGATGAAATTTCTTACCTATAGCATATAGTAACAGCAGTACGGCAATCAACAGGAAGAGTTTAGCCTGACTCTTTATTTGTTGAAAAATTAGGATAATGGCGTAACTAGCTACAAGCCCAATAACTATCGTTAGTGCTAAATTGCCTGCAAAACCTCCAATGCCACCACCTTCTGCGGGATTAAGTCCGCCAATGAGGTAGTAAAACATCATAATCCCCATGATGTCGGAAAACGTACTTTCATAAATATGGAATTCTTTTTTATTTTTAGATAGTCCACTTACACTTGGGATTATAATTGCGCTCGAAAGAATGGATAAAGGTGTGGCATAGAGCCATGCGGATTGCATACTCATATCCGGTATAAACTGCTGTAAAATGAGTGCTGCTGCATAAGCGGAACCTAAAAGTCCTAAAAGGGCTACTGCCATAGATTTTAGAATTGGCACAAGTTTTTCGCGTTTTAGTTCAAGTTCCAAAGCGGCTTCCAATACAATCATTATCAATCCAATAATTCCTAAGAGTTCTAATCCACCAGAAAAATCCAACGCTTCTGGCACAAAATACTTCAATACATATTGTAAAATAATACCTAAAACGATAAGCATTAGTACCGATGGAATATTCGTCTTTTTTGAAATACCGTTAAACCAGAAAGAAAGTATGATAATGACGGAGGCCTCTATGATAAGATTGTAAGATGATAATACGTCCATACGGTTTGTGGTATAATTAATTATAGTGTCTAAAAATAGGTCTAATAGATTAAACCTAGGAACGGGCAGGAATCAAAAGTGAGGAAAGAACGAAGTAGTTTGGTTAAATCATTTAATTGTAAGGGGCTACGGTATGGTGGAAATCAAATTTATTGTATATTTGCATCACTGAAAGGATATTAAAGTATTCATGAGGGGACAATTTGTCCCCTCTTTTATTAGTAAAAAACTACTTTATCCACCATTTGATCAGTTGTTGTTGAAACTATTATTATGTTGCAGAGTAAGGTTAGGGCGTTGTTAGATGCTGGATTGGAAGCTGATGATTCGCTTTTTTTAATTGATTTTTCGGTAGGTGTTGATAACAAAATAAAAGTTGTAATCGATGGTGATCATGGCGTAACCGTAGCCGATTGTATAAAAATAAGCAGGGCCATTGAGCATAATTTAGATAGGGAAGAGGAAGATTTTGCCTTAGAGGTTGCATCAGCAGGTGCTTCGTCGCCATTACTTCTTCCGAGACAGTACAAAAAAAATATTGGCAGAAAATTGGAGGTTCAAACCGCCGATGATACCTATGAAGGTAGTCTTACGGCTGTTGCCGATGAGCATATTGTTTTGGAATGGAAAGCTAGAGAGCCTAAGCCTGTAGGTAAAGGCAAGGTTACCGTTCAAAAAAGGAAAGAAATTGATTTCTCCGAAATCAGTAAAGCAAAAGTTGTATTAAAATTTTAATTTCAAAGTATACATGGAAAATATTGCGTTAATAGAATCTTTCTCGGAATTTAAGGATGATAAGTTTATAGACCGAGTAACGCTTATGGCGATTTTGGAAGATGTTTTCAGAAATGCGTTAAAAAAGAAGTTTGGTTCGGATGATAATTTTGATATCATTATTAATCCGGATAAAGGAGATTTGGAAATCTGGCGTAACCGAGTTGTAGTTGAAGATGGTGAGGTTGAAGATGAAAACGAAGAGATTTCTTTGTCGGATGCACAAAAGATAGAACCCGATTTTGAAGTTGGCGAAGATGTTTCCGAAGAGGTAAAGTTGATAAATTTAGGTAGAAGGGCTATTTTGGCCTTGCGTCAGAATTTAATTTCAAAAATACACGAGCACGATAATACGACTATCTATAAGCACTTTAAAGAGCTTGAGGGCGAGATTTACACGGCTGAGGTGCATCATATACGTCATAAAGCGGTGATTTTATTGGATGATGAAGGAAATGAGATTATCTTACCCAAAGATCGACAAATTCCTTCTGATTTTTTCCGCAAAGGGGATAATGTAAGGGGAATCATAGAAAGTGTAGAGCTTAAAGGTGCCAAACCTTCTATTATTATGTCCAGGAGTGCTCCTAAGTTTTTGGAACAATTGTTTTTTCAAGAAATCCCAGAGGTGTTCGATGGTTTGATTACTGTAAAGAAAGTGGTTCGTATTCCCGGTGAGAAGGCGAAAGTTGCGGTAGATTCTTATGATGACCGCATTGATCCAGTAGGTGCTTGTGTGGGGATGAAAGGTTCTCGAATACACGGTATCGTAAGGGAATTAGGGAACGAAAATATTGATGTAATCAATTGGACGGCAAACCCACAGTTATTGGTAACTAGAGCTTTGAGTCCGGCGAGAGTATCTTCTGTAAAGTTGAATGATGAGAAAATGACCGCTCAGGTATACCTCAAGCCGGAGGAAGTTTCCAAGGCTATTGGAAGGGGAGGTCATAACATACGGTTGGCAGGGCAATTAACAGGATATGAAATAGATGTATTTAGAGAAGGAGTAGAGGAAGATGTAGAGTTGACTGAATTTAAGGATGAAATAGATGCTTGGATTATAGAAGAGTTCAAGAAAATTGGGATGGACACTGCAAGAAGCGTGCTAGAGCAAGATGTGAACGATTTGGTTAAACGTACGGATTTAGAGGAAGAAACAATCTTGGAAGTTGTTCGTATCCTCAAAGAAGAATTAGAAGATTAGCTATATATTAGCAAAAGAATAAAGAACGGGAATCAGTATTTATGGCAGACAATGCAAAAATAAGACTTAATAAAGTTCTTCGTGAACTTAACATTTCCTTGGATAGGGCCGTGGACTTTCTTAGTAGTAAAGGACATGAAATTGACGCGAGGCCAACGACTAAGATATCCGATGAGGTGTATCAGGTTTTGCTTGACGGGTTTCAGACCGATATGAGCAAAAAAGTGGCTTCAAAGGAGGTCGGAGAAGAAAAGCGGAAAGAAAAGGAAGCTATTAGAATACAACTAGAGCAAGAGCAGGAAGCCAGAAGGCTTGCGCGCGAAAAACGCAATGCAGCATCCGAACGGTCAATCAATACCAAAGTAGAGCTTGCCGGACCTAAAATGGTTGGTAAAATCGACTTAAATCCGAAAAAGAAAAAAGCTGAAGCCGCTTCACAGGAAAAGGTTAAAGAGACACAGAAAGAGGCTAAGGTTAAGGATGAATCTGTTGTTCCGTCGGTAGAGAAGAATGTCGTGGCAAAGCAAGAAGTTTCTTCTAAAAAGGAGAGTGCAGAAGAGGAAAAAATAGCTTCGACGGAAGACACCACGAAGAAAAAAGAGGAGAAAGCTAAAGATTCTCCCGTAGCGGAAGAGTCTAAAGAGACTACACAAGTTTCGGAGAAAGATGGCAAGTCGGATACCGAGGAGAGTTCAGAAGGTACCGAAATAATTGAAACTCAGTATCAAAAATTATCCGGTCCAAAAATAGCAGGAGATAAAATTGATTTATCCAAGTTTAAGAAGCCAAAGAAAAAGGAAGAACGTAAATCTGATACTACGGACCGTAAAAAACGAAGAAAGCGTATCGTAAGTAAAAATACCAATACCGGTTCCAGGTCTTCAGGTGGTGGTACAAGAAGAGGTGACGTGAGAAGGTTGGTTCCTGCGAACAAGGTTGAGCCTACCGAGGAAGACGTACAGAAACAAGTACGTGAAACTCTGGAAAAGCTACAAGGTAAATCCAAGAAAGGTAAAGGAGCCAAATATAGGAGAAGTAAAAGGGATCAGCATAGAGAGCAGACAGAAAAGGATTTAGAACAACAAGAATTACAAAGTAAGGTCTTAAAAGTAACCGAGTTCGTTACGGCCAGTGAGGTTGCAACGATGATGGAGGTTTCTACTACGGAGATTATCTCCGCTTGTATGTCCCTAGGTATTATGGTGACGATGAATCAGCGATTAGACGCAGAAACCTTGGCTATTGTTGCCGAAGAGTTTGGGTACGAGGTTGATTTTGTAACTGCAGATATCGAGGAAAGCATTGTAGAGGAAGAAGATGCTCCGGAAGATTTGAAGCCGAGAGCACCAATTGTAACGGTAATGGGACATGTAGATCATGGGAAGACCTCGCTTTTGGATTATATTAGAAAGGAAAATGTTATCGCTGGAGAAAGTGGTGGTATTACTCAGCACATTGGAGCCTATGGCGTTACCTTGGAAAACGATGAGACCATATCGTTTTTAGATACACCAGGTCACGAAGCATTTACCGCTATGCGTGCTAGGGGTGCACAAGTAACCGATATCGCCATTATTGTAATAGCGGCTGATGATGATATAATGCCTCAGACTAAAGAAGCTATTAGTCACGCTCAGGCAGCAGGGGTTCCGATCGTATTTGCGATTAATAAAATAGATAGGCCCACAGCTAATCCTGAAAAGATTAAAGAGGGTCTTGCACAGATGAATTTATTGGTAGAAGATTGGGGCGGAAAGATTCAATCTCATGATATTTCTGCCAAAACAGGTACGGGTGTAAAGGAACTGCTCGAAAAAGTCTTGTTAGAGGCTGAATTGTTGGAATTAAAGGCTAACCCTAATAAGGCTGCCACTGGTACGGTAGTGGAGGCATTTTTGGATAAAGGTAAGGGGTATGTTTCTACCATCCTTGTTCAGGCAGGAACCTTGAAAATTGGAGATTACGTTTTAGCCGGTACCACTAGTGGCAAGGTAAAAGCAATGCAGGATGAACGAGGAAATAATGTAGCGCAAGTAGGTCCATCTAGGCCTATATCGATATTAGGTTTGGACAGTGCGCCACAGGCAGGTGATAAGTTTTTTGTGTTAGCGGATGAGCGGGAGGCAAAACAGATTGCTGCAAGACGATCGCAATTGCAACGTGAGCAATCCGTACGAACTCAGCGCCATATAACCTTGGACGAGATTGGAAGAAGAATTGCACTAGGTGAGTTTAAAGAGCTGAATATTATACTTAAGGGTGATGTGGACGGTTCTGTAGAAGCCTTAACAGATTCCTTCCAAAAACTATCAACGGACGAAATTCAAGTAAATATTATTTATAAAGCGGTTGGTCCAATAACGGAATCGGACGTTTTACTTGCATCTGCTTCGGATGCCGTTATTATAGGTTTCAATGTTAGGCCGATGGGTAATGCGAAAGCGATTGCCGAGAAGGAGGAAATCGATATCCGCATGTATTCTATTATTTACGATGCAATTAATGACCTTAAAGATGCAATGGAGGGGATGCTCTCGCCTGAAATGAAGGAAGAGATTACCGGTACGGCAGAAATAAGAGAAACGTTTAAGATATCTAAAGTGGGAACCATTGCAGGTTGTATGGTAACTACCGGTAAGTTGTTTAGAAATACTAACATTCGTTTGATTAGGGATGGAGTAGTTATTTACACGGGCGAATTCGCCTCTTTAAAACGCTTTAAGGATGATGTTAAGGAAGTTGCCAAAGGGTATGATTGCGGAATCCAAATAAAGAATTACAATGACATACAAATCGGAGATGTTATTGAAGGTTTCCAAGAAGTGGCAGTGAAGAAGAAGCTTAAATCTAAATAAGAATTGAAATGATAAAAAAATCGGCTATTTGGCCGATTTTTTTGGTTTTAACAACATGGCATTTGGGTATTTTTCCCTAACCTCGTTAAATTTTCGTTCGGCTTCCATTTTTGTTTTAAACTTACCCACTCTAACACGGTAGGTAGGCGAGTCAAAATCAATGTTAGAAGGAAGGTTTGGAAAATCTTCCTCTACATCCGCCTTAATACTTTCAGCTTGAGTATAAGAACCAAATCCAACCTGTATTCTGTAGAACTCTGAAGTTTTTAGCGCTGTTTTGTACAAATTTAATAATTGCGCTATCTTTTCATCCTGTTCAATACGAATTTGACCTTCTTGTGCGAGGGTGAAGTGACTAATAGTCAAGCAGAATAGGACATAAAATAATTGTTTCATAGCTATAATATAATGATTAAGTGAAGGTTGCAAAGGTAATTTTTTTGAGGGTTAAGTAGCGCTCCAGAATGTTTATTTAGAACAATTATAAATTGTAAATTATAAATAGATTAACGTTTTTTCAAATAAAGTCAATGTCGTATTTTTGCATCCAGTTCAGGCGTTTAAATGGTTGTAGAATCAAGCAATGTCCATAACCATGCCAAGAATCCGATTGAAACATTTTAAATATATGAAAAAGGTGACATACCTAAATCAGTTTTCTAAAGCCTCTGTCTTTAGTTTAGTATTTTCCCTCCTTTTTTCGGTTGCGCTTACTGCTCAGGATGCGGCTGTTGAAGAATCTGGAGATCCTGTAGCCGGAAAAGCTTTGTTTAATCAAAATTGTGCTGCTTGTCATGCGCTTAATCGTAAAATGACTGGTCCAGCTCTAGCAAATGTGGAGACGCGTTTGGCCGAAGAGGAAGGTTTGGATAAGGAGTGGTTGTATACTTGGATTAAGAATAGTGCGGGCATGATTAAGTCCGGCGATGCTTATGCCGTAAAGATTTATGAGGAGTACAATCAGGCTGCAATGACGGCATTCCCTACGCTATCTAATGCTGATATTGATAATATCTTGGCCTACACGGCTGCGCCTCCACCTGCTCCGGTAGTTGCGGCAGCTGATGCTACTGCAGTAGCTGGTTCTGGCACTACTTCGGGCGGTATATCAAATGAGGTTATCCTGGGAGCTTTGCTTCTTGTTTTTGCATTGTTGGTGGTTATGTTGGTCTTGGTTAACGTAACGCTTAGGCGAATTGCAAACGCTAATGGGGTGGTGTTAGAAAAAGAAAAGGCTGAGAAAAGAACGCCTATTTGGAAGGCTTTTGCCCAAAATCAGTTTTTGGTATTGGTTACTGCGATATTTTTGCTGTTGGGTAGTGCTTATTTTGCTTACGGGTGGATGATGCAAGTAGGGGTGGATCAAGGTTATGCTCCTATACAGCCCATACATTACTCGCATAAAATTCATGCTGGAGCAAATAAAATAGAATGTCAGTATTGCCATTCATCAGCAAGAGTTTCAAAACACTCTGGAATTCCTTCGCTGAATGTGTGTATGAATTGCCATAAATCGATATATGAGTATAAAGGTAATCCTGAAGGTCCTACTGCCGAGGATTTAGCTAATGGGTATACGAATGAGTTTTATACGAAAGAGATTAAGAAATTATACAAGGCTGTAGGATGGGATGAAGAAAATCAGAAGTATACTGGTGAAAGTCAGCCAGTAGAATGGGTGAGAATCCATAATTTACCTGATTTCGCATATTTTAACCATTCCCAACATGTTTCGGTTGCTGGTGTGGACTGCACCACATGTCACGGTCCTGTGGAGGAAATGGAGATTATGTACCAATATTCGCCGTTGACTATGGGTTGGTGTATCGATTGTCACCGAGAAACCAATGTTAAGGTTGAGGGTAATGAATACTATGAGAAGATTCACGCGGAGCTTTCTAAAAAGTATGGGGTTGAGAACCTAACGGCAGCCCAAATGGGAGGCTTGGAATGTGGAAAGTGCCATTATTAATAAGTTAAAGAAGTTAATTACAGATATACGTATGTCATCAAACAAAAAGTATTGGAAAAACGAAGCGGAGTTAGATCCTAACGATTCCATTGTTGAGGCGCTAAGACAAAACGAGTTTGTTGGAGAAATTCCGGTAGGGGATTTTTTAGGAGACAAGGAGACTTTGTCTACTACAAATACCAATAGAAGGGATTTTCTAAAGTACGTCGGTTTTAGTACTGCAGCAGCTTCTTTGGCGGCTTGCGAAGGTCCTGTTATCAAATCAATACCCTATGTGGTGCAACCGGAGAACATTGTTCCTGGGATTTCTAATTACTATGCTACTTCGATTGCAAACGGTTTTGATTTTGCCAGTATTTTAATAAAAACAAGAGAAGGCAGGCCTATTAAGGTAGAAAATAATACACTTGCCAAGGTAAATGGTGGGGCCAATGCCAGAATACAGGCCTCTGTACTTTCGTTGTATGATAGTACGAGGTTGCAAGGACCAATGGCTAATGGAGAGCCTGTTGAGTGGGATGTTTTAAATGCAGCTGTAAAGGCGAAAATGAGTAGTGCTGGAGCTGGTAAAAAAATTGTGTTTTTAACCCAAACCTATGCTAGTCCTTCTACTAATAGATTGATGTCCGAATTAACTGGTGCTAATGAAAATGTTAGCCATGTGACTTATGATGCAATTTCTGAAGATGCTGCGTTGACAGCTTTTGAGAATGCTTATGGTGAGCGAGCATTGGCAGATTACGATTTTGAAAAAGCACAGCTCATCGTTTCTTTTGGAGCGGATTTCCTTTCCGATTGGCAAGGCGGTGGTTTCGATAGTGGATATTCAAGAGGTCGAATTCCTAAAAATGGAAAAATGTCCAGGCATGTTCAATTAGAGGCTAATATGAGCTTAACTGGGGCGAATGCCGATAAGAGAATTCCGCTAACACCAACGGCACAAAAAGTAGTTTTAGCCAAGTTATATGGAAAGCTCAGTGGTGTTTCCGTAGGTGGTAATACTTCTGAATATGAAGGGATAGTTGATGAGTTGGCTACAGAAGTTAAAAAGGTAGGTTCTGGTGCTGTAGTGGTATCCGGACTTGATGACGTGAATGCCCAGATGGTTGTTCTGGCTATAAATAAAATGTTGGCAAGTACGTCCTTTGACGCTGCTGCCCCTAGATATGTTCGCCAGGGTAGTGTGACTGCCGTAAACACGCTTATCTCCGATATGAAGGCGGGAAAAGTTTCGGCTTTGATTATGGACGGAGTTAATCCTATGTATTCATTGCCAAATATGGCCGACTTTAAGGAGGGTCTGGATAAGGTAGATCTTACTTTGGCTTTTTCACAGAACTGGAACGAAACAACTGAGGTTGTTCAATATGTAGGAGCTTCTAACCATTACTTGGAGTCCTGGGGAGATGTTGAGATAAAGAAAGGTCATTTTACCTTAATGCAGCCTACAATTCAGCAGTTATTCGATACAAAACAGTTACAAACTGCTATTTTGGATTGGATGGGTAGTGATAAAACCTACTATGATTACATAAAAGATACTTGGACGAATGCCATTTTAGATGGTGCCGATTGGGGTCAAACACTTCAAGATGGTGTGTTTAGCTCTTCTACATTAACTGTTGGTAATGATTTTACGGATTCTTCAGAATCTGATGATAGTGCAGAAAGTGCGGCGGCCATGCCATTGACTTCTGCATTACGAAGTTTAGTAAATGCTAGCAGTGACGGTCTGGAGCTTACCTTGTATTCCAAAGTTAGTATGGGAGATGGTCAGCAGGCCAGTAATCCATGGCTGCAGGAATTTCCTGATCCAATTACGAGAGTTGCTTGGGATAACTATGTTACCATTTCTAAAGCCGATGCTGAAAGTATTGGAGTCGAAAATGTAAATGTTGCCGACGGTGGTATGGATGGTAATTATGTTAACCTTACTGTTAATGGTGTTGTTTTGGAAGGTGTTCCGGTCGTTGTTCAGCCAGGGCAAGCGAATGGTTCTGTTGGATTGTCATTCGGTTATGGCAAGAAGGTTGGAATGAAGGATGAGATGCAGACAGGGGTTAATGCCTTTGTTTTGTACCAGGGAATGAGCGCCAATCAGTCAGTTAAAATCGAGAAAGCAGCAGGCAACCATGAGTTTGCTTGTGTGCAGTTGCATAAAACCCTTATGGGCCGTAACGATATCATCAAGGAAACTACGCTTGAAATATTTAATACAAAAGATCATGCAGAGTGGAATGAAGTTCCACAGGTGTCTTTAGATCACCAAGAAGTGCCAGCATCTTCCGTTGATCTTTGGGATAGTTTTGATAGGTCTATCGGACATCATTTTAATATGTCTATTGACTTAAATGCTTGTACAGGATGCGGGGCTTGCGTTATTGCTTGTCATGCAGAGAACAATGTTCCTGTGGTAGGTAAGGCAGAAGTGAGAAAGTCTAGGGATATGCACTGGTTGCGTATCGACAGGTATTATTCTTCTGAGGATTCATTTGATAGCGATATCAACAAAAAGGAAGGTTTTGACGGTCTTTCTGGCGGAAATGGCTCTCTTGGTGGATTTGGTGAATTGGAAGACCCTTCAATTAATCCGCAAGTAGTCTTCCAGCCCGTAATGTGTCAGCACTGTAACCATGCACCATGTGAAACCGTTTGTCCGGTTGCTGCAACATCACACGGGCGTCAGGGTCAGAATCAAATGGCATATAATAGATGTGTAGGTACAAGATATTGTGCGAATAACTGTCCTTACAAGGTAAGGCGTTTCAATTGGTTCTTGTACAATAACAACGATGAGTTCGATTTTCATATGAACAATGATTTGGGTAAGATGGTATTGAACCCAGATGTAAATGTCCGATCTAGAGGTGTTATAGAAAAATGTTCTATGTGTATTCAGAAAACACAGAAAACTATCTTAGATGCGAAACGTGACGGAAGGGTTATAGAAGACGGTGAGTTTCAAACTGCTTGTTCTATGGCGTGTAGCAACGGTGCTATTGTTTTTGGGGACATCAATGACAAAGAGAGTGAAGTTGCCGAACTTAAAGAAAGTGATAGAATGTACCATCTTTTAGAATATGTAGGAACAAAACCTAACGTATTCTATCACGTAAAAGTTAGAAATACCAACGAAGCATAACAATACAAGAAAGTAATTATAACAGAAGTCTATGGCGTCGCATTACGAAGCTCCTATACGAAAACCACTTGTACTCGGTAACAAAGGCTACCATGATGTAACCGTGGATATTGCTGCTCCCGTTGAGGGAAGGGCTAACAAGCATTGGTGGATTGTTTTTTCCATTGCATTGGTTGCGTTTTTATGGGGAGTAGGGTGTATTATTTACACAATATCTACAGGTATAGGTACTTGGGGATTGAATAAAACAGTGAATTGGGCTTGGGATATTACCAACTTTGTATGGTGGGTAGGTATCGGTCATGCCGGTACTTTAATTTCGGCCGTACTATTATTGTTCCGTCAAAAGTGGAGAATGGC
>CAZUIE010000049.1:0-1156 GCA_964620945.1 uncultured Maribacter sp. | reverse complement strand
TTACCGTTTCAAAAGAAAATTTATAGTCTATTAAGTTTTGGATGGAGCGGTAGAGCAAAGGATTGGCAACGTTTTGAAGAGGTTTCATTGGTGTTGGCTGGTTTGGCTACGCCTTTGGTACTTTCTGTTCACACTATTGTATCTTTTGACTTTGCAACTTCAGTAATACCGGGATGGCACACTACCATCTTCCCACCTTACTTTGTTGCAGGAGCAATTTTCTCTGGTTTTGCGATGGTGAACACCTTGTTGATTATTATGCGAAAGGTATGTCATTTAGAAGCTTACATTACGGTTCAGCATATTGAGTTAATGAATATTGTAATCATGCTTACGGGTTCCATCGTAGGTTGTGCCTACATTACGGAATTGTTCATGGCCTGGTATTCCGGAGTGGAATATGAACAGTATGCTTTTCTCAACAGGGCTACTGGGCCTTACTGGTGGGCATATTGGTCCATGATGACATGTAATGTGTTTTCTCCACAGTTTATGTGGTTTAAAAAACTAAGGACAAGTATCATGTTCTCCTTCTTTATTTCGATTGTTGTAAATATAGGAATGTGGTTCGAGCGTTTTGTAATTATTGTAACATCATTACATAGGGATTATTTGCCATCCTCATGGACTATGTTTTCACCGACCTTTGTCGATATTGGAATTTTCATAGGTACCATTGGATTTTTCTTTGTACTATTTTTATTGTACGCAAGAACATTCCCTGTAATTGCTCAGGCCGAAGTAAAATCCATACTCAAAGCTTCTGGGGAAAAGTATAAAACATTAAGGGATTCAGGTAAGCCATTATATCAGATTGCATCTGATAACGTGGCGGTGAAAGAGCCTATAACGGATGATGTATTGATGGGAGAAGTTGTGCAAACTACAGGTGATAAGCAGGGGGTTTCGGAGCTCCTCAGTAGTATTGGGACATTTGATGCTACAAAGCACTCAGCTGATGATCTGAAAAAGGTTAAGGGCATAGGACCCCAAATGGAAGCTACCTTAAATAAAATTGGTATTTATACATTTGCTCAGGTTGCCAGGATGACCGAGAAGGAATATAATTTATTGGATTCAATTACCGGTTCGTTTCCAGGCAGGGCACAACGTGACGATTGGGCAGGTCAGGCAACAGTATTATTAAATAACAAGA
>CAZUIE010000048.1:0-21658 GCA_964620945.1 uncultured Maribacter sp. | reverse complement strand
AGCTTAACATACCCAACCGACCAAACTTGGGGTTAAAAAACATATCCTTATGTTTAAATAATGTTTCTAAGTTTCCCCGTGCCCAGCGATCTCGTTGGTTAATTAATATTTTTGGATCTTCGGGTACTTCTGTCCAACAAAGTGGATCTGGAATGTATTCAATGGTATATGGCAGCTTTCTCTCATGCATGTAACGCCTCATTTTGAAAACAATCTCCATATCTTCCCCTACTGTATTGGTATCATAACCGCCTACGGCTAATGCAATTTCCCGATCAAAAAAACCGAATGCTCCCGAAATAATCAACAGACTATCTATTCTTCCCCACGCCATACGTCCCAGTATAAATGATCGGGTGTATTCTAATAATTGGAACCTAGCCAGCCAGTTTGAAGGGAGTTTTATTTCTTCTAATTGTCCACCCTGAATAATACAGGAATTTGCTACACGAATCACCCCACCGACTGCGATAACCCTTTTCTCTGAACGTTGGAAAAACGATTTGACCACATGCAAAAGCGCATCGGGCAGTAATAGACAATCTACATCGATACAACCAACATATTGGTTGGTTGACAAGGCCATACCAGTGTTTAAAGCATCGGATTTTCCTCCATTTTCCTTGTCTATAACAGTTAGCTTAGAAAATGCTTTGTGAGGAGACTTGTATATTCCTCGTATGGTCTTAGATTTCCAATTAGGATCTATTTCCTGTTTTATTTTTACTAGATCGTAGGCATCGATCATTTTTTGAAGCGTATCGTCCTTACTTCCATCATTGACTACCATTACCTCATAATTAACATATCGCAGAGACATTAATGAACGTATATTTTCGACAATGGTAAGACCTTCATTATATGCCGGAGCAACTATGGTAATACTTGGCGCCATAGGTGAGGCCATAAGCTTGGACATATCCCCAAAACTATTTTTATTTCTATAGTGGATGGAATTTCGTGTTGAAAAATAGCCCATACCTATGAATAAGAGTAATAGGACGAGCGTAAACACAAAAAAAACAATGTTTATATATTCTAGGATGATATTGAAAGTCCCGCTGCTCACTATTACTTTTCGTATATTTTAGTTGACATGGCGCACAAATGATCAAACAAGGTATTTCCATACGTTGGATTTTGTATGTGGTCTTGTACTTTTTTGGTCGTTTCAATAGGGCTGATAGCCTCAAAATCTACAGTAAATGGATAATCGTTTTTTGAGGCATCAGCGATCTCGTTCTCCTCCTTCAAAATAGTTGCATCCTCTAAAACCTCAATTTTAGTAGTGATGGTTTGCCTAGATACTATCTTTTCCAAGGCTCGTTTTGCTGCTCGCTGTAATTTTCTTTCTTTACTTAACAATAGGTTTTCCAATAGTCCAATTTCCTGTGCATCACCTATTTCACCAATTTCATTAAGCAAAATTATTTTTGACTCTAAGTCACTTACTTCAATAATATTATGAAATATGCTCTGACGCTCTTCCTTACTTGAAGGTTCAAAATCAACCTCTAAATCATCGGTGATAGTAAAAAAAGCCAATAGCTCATTAATTCTTATTTTAACCGCTGCATTCGTCTCATGTTGTAACAACATTTTCAAATGTGGTATTTCTCTATGGTCTCCAAGCTCTGCAATATCCTCTAACAAAGCCATAGTATTTAACGCAGTATCGTCATAAAACAAAGGTTTTGGAATACTTGTTAGTGCTGTCACCATTTCGTCTCCACTGTCAATTTCTCGGCTAAGTTCCCGTGATTGCTCTAATTTTGGCAAATCAAAAGCGTTGTACCAATCAATTTCATCTGGTCCGTCTTCTAAACTTGAATCATTAGCTTCATTCAAAATATCATAAACCACATTTATATTGGAAAGGTCCGATGTGGTTATGGCATCAGCAAAACTGAATTTAGATTTTTGATTGCTGAATACTTGGTCAATTTTAGAATGCTTTTTTGGCAAGTCAGTTTCCAAAATAGGTTTTTTAGGAGCTATCAGCTCCTCAAACTGCACAAGAATTTCGTTGGTTTCATATTCGAACGTTCCTTCCTGTTCAGATTTCAATTCTTTCACCACCTCTATTTCCTCAAAACACACGGGTAAGTCATTGACTATTTCTTGTCTATCCAATATATTTTCTGCGGTAACTATAGGAAGAAAATTATAATGCAATGTATCTGCTACGCTTAATGGGAGTACCTCTTCAAAAGAAACGGTTAAATCCATTAAATCCGCTTGGTTTGCTCTTGACGTTGTTACATTTTCAATTGATTTTGAACCTGTATCAGTTACATTTTCGGTTACAATAGGTAAAAATGAAATCTCATTCTGTACTATTTCCAACGAAGCATTATCAAGGTCCTGGGAATCCTTAATTACCATTTTGGCAGATGCGAGAGTCTCTTTATTTTCCACTTTTTTTTCCTTTTGGTTAATAGGTAGTGTTTGTTCAATAGATGAAGTCAATTCAACTACATGTACGGGTGCTGTATTGTCAAATTCATTTGTGGGAACAATATCTTGTGTAGGAAGCATCCCTTCTGGACGTATTGTATTTAAAGCACTTATGGCTTTTCCCTTTACGGTAAAAGCCATTTCCTTTGTCATTATATCTTCAAGAAACCCAATATCATCTTCTGACCCGAGATGCGATAGGGCCTCTAGTACAAACATTTTAACATCATCTGTACATTTCCAGAATATTATTTTTAACGTTGGTACCGCTTCGATGACATTAAAATCACGGATACAGAAAATTACTTCTTTTTTAATTGCATCACTTTTATGCCGTAGCAATTGAATCAGGGATGCGCTTGCATCATTTTGGTTATAGTATTTAATAAGCCTAAGGGAAAAAAGTACCACATCGTTATTTTTAGAAGTAAGCCAAAGCCTAAATGCCGGTGGTTGGTAATCCGTTTTATTCCGAACAACATCCAATAGCTTAATTTGCTGCCATTCCGATATTTTATATTTAGTGTGATCCAAGAAATAGTTAATACCTTCTTCTTTGAGGCTAACTGTAGCTATCTCTGCCTGTTTTCTAATCGTTTTTCTTTTGTCATTGATGAAACGGGTAATTAAACTATATGAGTCCTTAACTTCCATTTGGGTAAGTTCATAAATACCTTTGGATATCATTTCCCAACGCCAACTATTCAACTTTTCATAAGCATCTTTGTGAAGTTCTAGATCCTGATAGATATGAAATAATTCGGTTCTCGTTTTACCGGTAACATCCGTTCTTAAATCCATTAGTACCTCTGTAAGGACTTCTCTATCGAATCTATTTTTTATAAGTTCTCGTATCTGAATTTTTAAATCGATGTAGTTCATTTTCTCCTTCTTTTCTCCATCTTCCTCAAAAAACAAAAATTCACAAATCATTGGCGAGAACACTTTTCGTTTTGCCTTAACATCTTTGTCATGTCTAGAAAGCTTATTCCGAAAAAAGAAAACCGAACCGAAATACACAACTGCTATCAATACAAAAAACAGGGAAAGCGCCCATAAAAAGTCCGTTGGGATTTTTGGGGTGCTAATCAAAGCTTTTTGCGTGTATTTACTAAGGTTAAAAATCAAATATGGGTTTTGTTTACTTCTCTTGTTATTCTTACCAATAACTCTGATGGACTTACGGGTTTGGAAATAAAATCATTTGCACCTAGCTCAAAGGCACTAAGCACATTTTCTTCATTGCCAGCAGAAGAAATAATTAGAATGGGTATTTTAGATTGGAGCTCTTTTCTAACATAATTAATTAGCTCTATACCAGAGAAATAGGGCATCATAATATCGCTTACAATAATATCTGGCATAGTATGGGACAAATATTCCTTAACCTCTTTTCCGTCCAAAACATGGTCAACCGAATATCCGGCTTTCTTTAACCTAAAATGCAACAAAGAGGCTAAGAGTTCATCATCATCGGCCAAAAGAACCGTCTTCCCATCCATATACTATCGTTGTTTTAGTTTTGCTAATTCTTGATCTAAAAGCGCCTCATTTAAGGGAAACTCTTCTAAGAATTGATTAAAAAGAAGTTTCACATTTTCCATATCGGACTTTTTAGCGTGTTCTTCAATCGAAACAACAATTCGTTTCAAATCATTGGTGTTCATAAGGGTCAAACCTGCCTTTATTTTATGGGCAGCCAAATAAATTTCTTCAAAGGCCAGATTTGTCATTGCGATTTTCACAGCTCCAATGAACTCGAAGATATTTTGCTTAAAAAGTCGTACAAGCTCTTGCAGCATATCTAATTCGCCATAACATTCCTTCAAAAGTTTATCTAAATCAATTTTTTCATTGCCTTTATCGGTTATAGATATTGTTTCTTGTGTTAGAAGCTTAAGGCTTGCCTGTGTAAGGTTTCGCTCTTTTTTTCTTTTTAGTAGTTTGATCATCAGCTCGTTTAACGTATATGGTTTTAATAAAAAATCGTTGATGCCGGATTCGTAACAACGTTCCTGATCTTGTGCGGTAAAATCTGCACTAAACGCAATAATGGGAACCTGACTTATCTCATTATCGTTTAAGGCACGTATAGCTTTAGAAATTTCAAAACCGCTCATTTCTGGCATCTTAAGATCCATTAATACAATGTCTATAGCCTTGGTTTTCAAAATTTGCAGCCCTTCGCTCCCGTTTTCGGTAACGTACGTAATACAGTCCCATTTATTTAGTTGCTCACTTATTAAATGGCGATTAAGCTCATTATCTTCAAAAATCAAAATCTTGGTACCACCTAACAATTCCTTACCTTTTGCGGTACTAATGGATTTTGGTCTGTTTTGGGGAATGTTACTAGGACTACCTTTGTGAAAAGGAATATTAAAGTTAAACGTGGTGCCTACGCCCACCTTACTTAGTACATTAATTCTCCCTCCTAGTTTTTCTACAAGTTCTTTCACGATGCTTAATCCCAAACCCGATCCACCATACCGTCTAAACGTATCCTTTTCGGCTTGTTTAAAGCTTTCGAATATATGCCCTAGCTGGTTTTGTGGTATACCAATACCCGTATCCTGAACAGAAAAATGCAACAAATAGATGTCATTTTCCTGTGCTTTTAAATCTACTGAAAGCGTAATATGCCCTCTGTCAACGAATTTGATGGCATTACCTATTAGGTTGAGTAAAATTTGAGAAAGTTTGGACGGGTCGCCCACAAGCACCTTAGGAACTTTGGGAGCTATATCAATTTTCAGGTTTACCGTTTTATCAACGATGAGCGTTTGGCACAGAAACATAACATCTTTTATGACGCCATGAACATTAAAATCAACTGCCTCAAAATCTTCAAGTCCAGTTGTAAGTTTAGAATATTCCAAAACTTCATTAATGACTTCCATAAGGTTATTAGAGGCCGATTGTATTGCATCCACCTTTTTCTCCTGTGATAGGTTTAGATTATCTTCCCTTAGTAAATTGGCGAAACCTATAATTCCGTTTAAAGGAGTACGTATTTCATGACTTACATACGCAATCAGCTTTTTATCTTCGCCGACTTGTTGCGTACTAGTGTTCATTCGCTGCGGTTGAATACCATCCTGCGTTTCATCCGTTCCAAATATTTTATGGTTAAGCTGGTATTTAAATCTATTAAAAGAGCTCTTTAAGCTCTTTGCCTCTTCTACATTCAGCTCTTCAAAGGAAAATCCGTTTAAGGACGCTTCTAAATCGGAAAGTTGACTTAATAAATCTTTAGTTTTTAGTTTGGACATGGTTATCAATTCCTTTGTTTCGTGGATTTTGTTCCGTAATTGGAGCTAAAATTCCCATTTTAAGGTGCGGTAGACAATTAATTGTTTGCTATGCTTCTTTTTTTGTTGTGAAACCGTCATATTTGTAGGTCTAAAAAAAACACGCATGAAAGTATTTGGCTACATAATTATCGCAATAACCCTTGTTTCCTGTAATGAAAAGAAAAACAACGCAACTGAAACTACTGAGGAACGAGCAAAAAGAATCCACGAAAAAACGATAACCTTAGATACGCACGACGATATCAATACTAAAAATTTTACAGATTCCATTAACTATACCCAGCGTTTAGAAACACAAATAAACCTTCCAAAAATGGAAGAAGGCGGGTTAGATGTGGCATGGCTTATTGTGTATACAGGCCAGGATTCGTTAAATGCCGAAGGGTATGCGAAAGCTAAAGAAAATGCGATGGATAAATTTGCAGCCATCCAAAGGTTAGGTGAAGAATATGCCCCTGATAAAATTGAACTTGCGTATACTTCCGATGATGTCAGACGTATCGTTGCGGCTGGGAAAAAAGTAGCTATGATAGGAGTAGAAAATGCCTATCCCATTGGAGAAGACCTTTCGGGTTTTAAACAATATCATGATTTAGGCGCCCGTTATATTTCACTTTCCCACAACGGCCATAGTCAATTCTGTGATTCCAATACCGGAGAAAAAGATTCTGTTTGGCTACATAACGGACTCAGCGATTTGGGAAAAAAAGCAGTTGCGGAAATGAACAGATTAGGCATCATGATAGATGTTTCCCACCCCTCTAAAGAAGCCATGAAGCAAATGATAGCCTTGTCCAAAGCGCCAATTATAGCTTCGCACTCCTCTGCTCGAGCACTTTGCGACCATAGTAGAAACTTAGACGACGAACAACTAATGTTGATGAAGGAAAACGGTGGGGTTGTGCAGACCGTTGCTTTTAGTTCTTATTTAAATACCGAAAAACATGAGGCTAAAGCTGCCTATATGAAAGGAATTTATCAAAAAGTAGCAGATTCCTTAGATGTTGAATGGTTTGAAAGGTCACAGTTCGGTAGCTTAACGGACGAGCAACGAGCAACCTTCATGGAAAACTACCCTAAAGTAATCCAGATTGGAAAAGATCTTGCTACAAAAATGCCAGATGCCCCTGAAGGAGTTTCTGTATCGGATTTTGTAGATCATATAGACTATATGGTCAAGCTCATCGGTATTGACCATGTTGGTATCAGTTCAGATTTTGATGGTGGTGGCGGTATAGAAGGATGGTCAGATGCATCCGAAACCTTTAATGTAACCTTGGAACTGGTTAAAAGAGGATATACGGAGGAAGAAATTCAGAAACTCTGGAGTGGCAATTTACTTAGAGTTCTAGATGAGGTCCAGAATTTGGCTACTACTTTAGCACAAGGTTAGAGGTCCTATACAGCAGCCAAACGGTCCTTAACGTATTCTATCTTCGTTTTCCCATGAGGTGTAGGTTTTCCGTTATCGCCTAGATTTACCATGATGATATTGTCAACGGTTATAATAGTTTCATGGTTCATTTTATTGCGAACTTCGCAGTTTAATGTCAAAGAAGTTTTTCCGAATTTGACCACCTCAATACCTATTTCGACCACATCACCCTGCTTAGCGGCACTCATAAAATTAATTTCTGAGATGTATTTAGTAACAATCTTTGCATTTTCTAATTGCACTATGGTATACAGGGCCGCTTCCTCGTCTATCCAAGCTAGTACCTTTCCCCCAAACAGGGTTCCATTGGAATTTAGGTCTTCAGGTTTTACCAGTTTTCTAGTGTGAAATTTCATAATTAATTTATTTAAACAATACAAAACTAGACCTAAAAACTAAGCTAAGGCTATCATCTGATATCAAACTTCATACATTTGCCAAAACCTAAAATTAGCTGTTGGTTTAGTGATGATTCACTAATTCAAGGACTTACTTTTTGTCGATTTAAACATCTTAAATTTATACCTAAGCTTTATTTTGTATCTGTAATAGTTATAGATTTTAGTATTTTCCAAAATTATATGATATAAACAGCTATTCCATTGTTTATAATCACTTTAAAACTTAATGTAATTAAAAAGAACACGCGCACACTATTGGGTATCTTTATAAAAAACATAACTATGACTGATAGATCGCTGAAACTTTTGGAAATAAGACCTGTAGTTGGTTCGGCTAAAATAGGACCGAATATGAGTGAAGAGGAACTTTTTCAGAACAAAACACTACGCCCTATCCTCAAATTACAGAACGATTTATTATTGGCATCGTTCCAAAGGTATATCATCAGAGGTAAAAACAGATTTCATGAGCTTAAAAAGGAGGACCGATTAAACTATATTTCCAACGCCATTCAAAAGGATATCAAATACCGCAATACCTTAAAAGGTATGATTTTAGGACAATTTACTTTAGAAGAATACAAGATATACGCTGAGAATTCATCGGCCTTAAATAAAAGAATAATGAGCATGGCTGTAAAACGACTGCAAGATCAATTACAGTTTTTTGAAGAACCCAGCTTAGTCCAATAGGGATTCTCCGTTAAGATTGGTGGTAAGAATGTTGCTCATTAAGTCAAAATAAGGGCGTATAGCTATAAAGCATTCGTTTATAGTTTCGGCGAACTGTGGTGATATAACTTCGGTATCAGAAAAGTTTTTGACAAAAATGAACTGTTTCTTGCGAATAAGGTCAATATTGGGGTCTTCCTTGTCAAAACCTTTGGGTGCGGTCTTTAGCTCTTCTCCGGCTAAATCACCCCAAACACTTTTAAATTTGGAGTCATTTAGGATATTGCGCAAATCTGAGGCATCGACCTCCCATTCTTTTCGTATTCTTAGCAAATCCTCTTTTTCTGGATTCCAGAATCCCGTTGCAATAAAACTACCCTGGGGTTGGATGTGAATGTAATAACCACCACGGCGCTCTTTTCCCGCACGGGATAGAGAACCGGAAAAGTTGTATTTATAGGGTGTCTTGTCCTTTGAAAAGCGAATATCCCTATAAATACGAAAAACCTTGAGTTTTTCAATGTCATCATGGGCACGAACCAGATCGGTTAGCGAATTTAAAAAGGTTTTAACTTCAGTTTCATGCTTCTTAAATGTAGACTTATGCTCCATAAACCAATCCCTGTTATTATTTTTTTTGATTTCGTTTAAAAATTGTAAGGTGTTTTTAGTAATTACGGGCTGTAACATGCGACTTAAGGGTTATTATTTTAAGCTAAAGTTAACCAATTGTCATAACCCGCTTTTGATTTAATGGTTAATTTTGAAATTCAAACCAAAAGCATGGAACATAAATCTATTATAGATAAGATAAAAGAGCACAAGAAGCAGCCTAATTTGAGATTTCGATTGAAAAGACAAACGGAAGCTTTCACGGATACGCTGTTTTACATGCTATTTGATATTGAGACACCCGTAGAAAACAATCTAAGCGTTTTGGAACTTATGTTCGACGAATTGGTAGCACTAGCCTGTTGGGAAAGTGAAAAGCCTTGTAAAAAGGTATGGGATAATTATGTAAATAAACTTCCCAAAATTTTAGAAAAACTAAATAAAGATGCGGAGGCTACAGTTAACTGTGATCCTGCTTCCTTATCTATAGAAGAAGTTTACATGGCTTATCCCGGTTTTTACGCCATTGCGATTTATAGGCTGGCACACGAACTGTATGCTATCGGTTTTCCATTAGTTCCTAGACTTATGACAGAATATGCACATAGGCAGACTGGAGTAGATATAAACCCGGGTGCGCAAATTGGAAATTCTTTTCATATTGACCATGGTACCGGTGTTGTGATTGGTGAAACTGCTATTATTAAAGACCATGTAAAAATTTACCAGGGCGTAACACTAGGCGGACTCTATGTGGCAAAGCATTTACAAAAAACCAAGCGACACCCTACAATAGAGGATAATGTTACGGTATATGCCAATGCTACTATTCTAGGGGGCAATACTGTAATTGGTGCCAATAGTATTATTGGAGGAAATGCTTGGTTAACCGAATCGGTTCCTGCGGATTCAACTGTTTTTCATACTGCGGAAATAAAGATAAAAACCCTTTCCAATGCCTAATACCTTAATAGATTTAATTGGCAATACGCCCTTGGTAGCCTCACGTGTTCTAAATACAAATCCCGATGTTACCTTACTTTTTAAATTGGAAGGACACAACCCAGGCGGCAGCGTAAAAGATCGTGCTGCCTTAAACATGATTAAAAGCGGACTGGAATCTGGCAGTATTAAAAATACGGATAAACTTATAGAGGCAACGAGTGGAAATACCGGAATAGCGCTGGCGATGATTGCAGGGGTGTACGGTTTGGATATTGAATTGGTAATGCCAGAAAATTCTACGAAAGAACGTGTGCAAACTATGCGTGCCTATGGGGCAAAAGTAACCCTTACCCCAGCAGATATAGGTATAGAAGGTGCTAGGGATTATGCAGAGGCAAAAGTGATAAACGATGGATATATTTTACTTAATCAATTTGCGAATCCGGACAATTGGAAAGCACATTATAAGACAACAGGGCCCGAAATTTGGAGAGATACACAAGGTGGTGTCACCCATTTTGTAAGTTCTATGGGTACTACAGGAACCATAATGGGAACTTCCACTTATCTAAAAGAACAGAACCCTAATATTCAGATTGTAGGGGTACAGCCCACGGACGATTCTAAAATTCCAGGTATCCGTAAATGGCCAAAGGAATATTTACCTAAAATATTTGACCCTAAAAAAGTAGATACGGTAATGGAAGTAAGCGAAAACGATGCGCGAATCATGGCCAAACGTTTGGCAAAAGAAGAAGGTATATTCTCTGGGATGAGTAGTGGGGGTGCTACAACCGTAGCGCTTCGCCTTGCAGAAAGACTGGAGAAGGGTGTAATCGTATCTATTATCTGCGATCGAGGGGACCGCTATTTGTCTTCCGATCTATTCGATTAAATTTTCTTAGAATTTAAATGTCTTGGTTTATTAAGAAATACATAGCTATAGGTATAGCGTATTGCAGCACCATTAAAGTTCTTAAACTATAACAATCCTTTAATAATTTAAAAGCCTTGCTAACACGCTGGTGAAAACAAGGCTTTTAAGTAATTACTCCAATAACTATTTCTTAATGGGCAATTTAATTTGGGACGGATATGCTTTGGAATGATGAATGTTGTTGGTAGCTACCACACCCACGGATTCATCGTAATTATTGCCTCCAGTATTTAAATTACGGGCAAATCTTGGAAAGTTACTGCTGGACACTTCAATACGAATACGGTGACCTTTTTCAAAATAGTTACTCGTAGCCATTGGTGTTAAGTCGACTTTATATACTTTACCGTCTTCCATAAATACCTCCTCATCGTACCCTTCTCGGTAACGAACACGCTGTATGGTTTCATCCAAATTGTAAGCACGACCGTCCGGATACACATCAATAATTTTCAAGGTTACATCCGTATCCTTTGCATCAGAGGACAAAAATAAAGTAGATTCAATAAAACCAGTTACTTCAACACCTTCTTTCAGCACGTCTGTCGTATAGACTAAAATATCCTCACGCTCCTCCATTACTTGTTGGTCAAAAGCTCCGCCTTTTACCGCATTTCCGGTACAACAAACATTACCTCCATAAGAGGTAACTGGATTCATAGGGTCATATACAATCGTATCCGGATTATCCTTAGATGGCCTTTTAGTAGACAATGTTCCATCTCCATTCAAAGTATTGGCGTTTCCGTCACTATTCAAATAGTAGGTAATCATTTTAGAATCCTTTGGAGGCCATTGTTCCGCAGCTTGCCATTTGTTGCTACCCATCGTGTAATATTGCACACGAGGTGTCTTTTCCTTGAAATCGTTGGCTTCACCTTTTAGCCAAAGATCCCACCAAGCATATATCTGCTCATCATAGTTCAAACGGGCATCGCCCACACTTCGCTCACCAACTATTGTATTCTCGGTAGCTCTTGTATAAGCACAGTGCAGTGTTGGTGCAATAACCAAGTATTGGTTATCTCTCACCTCTGCATCTTTCGCATTGTTATGAACATGGTTAAAAAGACTAAGATTAGGTGTGATACTTACATCATACCAAGACGCAAACCAGAAACTAGGCATGGGAATTTCCATATCGTCATGATAAATACCTCCTGTAAACCAATCCGGATTATTGGGTTTACGCCGTACCATTTTGTCAAAAATCTCTTTTTTACCGTTCATGTTCTTCAACATATCCTGAATAGGCAGATGTGTTAAGGCCTCCGCCATGTCTATAGGTGGATTTTCGGGTGCCAAATCATAAAATCTAGAGATACGGATCAAATCCTCCTGCGTAGCTCCCTCCGGTATTCTTGGTTTAAATTTATCGTGTTCCACCCCATACAACCAAGAAAAAAACAAAAGTTGTTCTGCTCCTCCCCTATACCAATTGCCCTGTTCCATAATATCGCCAACCCTACCTACACCGGCACCAAAACCTTGAGGTACCATTGCGGCATGCGATGGATGATCTAAAGCAGCTACAGCCATTTGCCATTCTGCGGTACTTGAACATCCGTAGGTTCCTATTTTTCCATTAGACCATTCTTGGTCCTTCATCCAACTAAAGGCATCGTAACCGTCTGTTAACGGCACACCTAAAATATCCCATTCTCCCTCGGAAAAATACCGTCCACGTTCGTTTTGTACTACATAGGCATATCCCCTTTTTACAGCTTCATAGGCTCGTTGGACGGTTCTTGTTTTTTGTTCCCCATCACCCCAAGAGTTAAAATTATAGGGAGTCCTAGAGAAAATAATGGGTACTTTTTCATCTGTTTTAGGACGATAAATATCCGTGGCCAATCGAACTCCATCACGCATGGGCATCATTACTTTTTGGTCGATAATGGCAATTTCTTCCATTCTTTCCAAAATATTAGTATCCTCTTGCGCAAAAATCATAACGCTGAACATGAAGAGAATACAAGATAGATACAGTTTTTTCATAAGATATTCCAGTTTTTAGTTGTTCCTAAAAATAGCTAAAATTCAGGACTTTTATGCCTATTTACGCTTAGGATATGTTCTGGATTTTACTGCTAGCGAACTGGTATCAAAGTTTGGAAATGTGGAGCAGGTATCACCTTCAATCATTGAAGTAACTTGAAACTTAGCACCTAAACCTGTAAAAGCCTATATTGAAATCAAAGGTCTACATCCATATCAACTTAGTATCTTTGCACATTACCATCAAACAGCATTTAAGCAACGACCCAGAGTATTAAAAATTATGCCTTTTAAAAAATTGCATCCTGAACTTCGTGAAGCCATGGAAAGATTAGCTATTGCTGAGCCCATGTCATTCCAAAAAAAAGCTATCCCCGTAATCAAAAGCGGTGCGAATACGTATTGTGTAGCAGCAAAGCATGAGGGAAAGACAACCACACTTATTCTCACGACATTACAAAAAATAGGTTTTAGGGCAGAAGGAAATGCCCCTAGAGCAGTGGTGATCGTGGAAAATAAATCGAAAGCGCTAGAACTATACGACGTCTTTTTAACATTCACCAAGTATAGTAATATTAGGGTATACGTTGGTTATGAGGAATTGCATATCGATATTCAAAAATCAGAAATATTTGAAGGTGTAGATATTTTGATCTCTACACCAAAGACCATGAATAAATTGTTTTTGTTGAATGGTGTAAGCACATCACAACTAAAGCTTTTTAGTGTAGACGATGCAGATTTTTTAATTCAAAAAATGGAATCTAGTGCCTTACTTTCAGTAGCACAGAGTATTCTTAAATGTCAGTATGTATTATACTCCGAAAATATGCATCCAAAATTAAAGCGCTTTGAATCCTATTTCATGGAACGCGCCAAAATCGTGAAGGGCTAAATCTTTCAGAAGTACCTTCATAAATAATTTTTTTTCACAAGGTAATTTCTTGAAAAACTATCTTCGCGGCCATGTGGATGTATTTGGGGCTTTTAGCAGCATTATTTTTAGGACTACATAACTTATGTAAGAAACATGCTGTACGTGGAAATGAGGTATTCCCCGTGCTTTTGGGAACCATTTCTTCTGGTTTCCTAGTGCTCTTACCGCTCTATTTCGGTTCCTTTTATGCGCCTGAATATATGAATAGTATTGGACTAACGATTACAAGAATACCCTGGCCATACCATGGGTATATCTTCATAAAGTCTGTGTTAATGACAGGCTCATGGGTGTTGGCATATCAAGCTTTAAAACATTTACCTATAACTATTGTAACCCCTATACGGTCCGCCGGTCCTTTTTTTACCTTCATAGGCGCTATTTTAATTTATAAGGAGCAGCCCACGAGCTGGCAATGGGTGGGGTTTTTTCTTATTATTTTTTCTGTTTTACTTTATTCCCGTATCGGTAAGAAAGAAGGCATCATCTTCAAAAGCAACAAATGGATATTCGCTATAATAGCGGCTACATTTTTAGGAGCTTCAAGCGGACTCTATGATAAGTTTTTAATTCAGAGTCTCCAACTAAATCCACAAACACTTCAATTTTGGTTTAGCTGGTATACGGTGCTTATTCTATTGGTTATTCTAAGCATCACGTGGTTTCCTTATTCACATAAACGAAATGCCTTTATTTGGCGTTGGTCCATACCTGCCGTAGGCATATTATTGGTATTTGCCGATTACTTTTATTTTAAAGCGTTACAAGATCCGGATGCGCTGATCATGCTGTTATCGGCCATCAAAAGGAGTCAGATAATTATTGCTGTTGTCATAGGCGGCCTTATTTTTAAGGAACAGAATAAACGTAAAAAATTGATTCCCTTAGCCGGAATTATAATCGGTGTTGCGTTAATTCTTTATAGTAGCTAAACATAAAAGGCAATTACCGCATTACAACAAATAGTACAAATCAGCTATCTAGTTTACATCCCCAACAACCCAAAGGCACCTTTAACCAAAAACTGAGTATCCGCAGCAAAAGCAGTTTTACTATCAATAGAGATATAATCATTTCCGGTGGCCTTCATGGCTACTTCTTGGGAACGAAAATAAAGGATTTCCCCTTCTTTCTTTTCCAGTACCAATACATACGGAACATCCTCTACCAAAACTACGGCTTCGGCAGGCAAGGCCTTACTGGTCTCGTTACTGGTAATTATTTGAGCATCCACGAACATGCCCGTTAGAAAATTATTCTCGGATTCATCCCTTAAATGTCCATGTACTTTTATAGTACGGTTTTCCTCCATGGAGGTTCCTACTAGATAAACATCGGCTTTAAAGCTTGTATTAGATGCCTCTGGAATTTTAAAATCGATTTCCTGTTCTTTTTTTATCTTCATGATGTCCTTTTCAAAAACCGAAAGCTCTAAGTGTATATGTTCGTTATCTATAATTTCTAAAATGGGGGTAGCCGGTGATACATAACTCCCCTTGCTAACATTTACTTTTGTAATACTACCTGAAATTGGCGCAGTAACAGGAACTATGGAGCTAATACGTCCCTGTGCTACTTTTGCAGGTGAAATATTAAGCATTTCTAGTTGTCTCGCAAGCCCGGTGTGTTTGGCTAATGCAGATTTATAGGCACTCTCTGCCATTAAAAAGCTTTTTTGAGAGGTAATATTTTCCTCACGCATAGTTTGCTGTCGGTCGTTTTCCGACTTTAAATACGTCAATTGCTGATGTACTTCCAAATACTCCTGCTGCAAGGTTACAAATTCAGGATTTTCAATGGTAAGCAATACCTGACCCTTGCTAACCCTATCGCCAACCAAGAAAGGAGTAGTTCTTATATAACCGCCCTTAGTTGCGGTAACCACAGCTCTATTTTCGGGTGGCACATCAATCATTCCGTTGACGGAGATGGTAATTGGAAATTGCTTTTCTACCAAGGTACCCAGTTGCATGTTGTTCGCTTCAAATTGTGCTGAGGTTACTTGGATTAAACCTTGATCCGATGCCGTATTTTCAGTATAGGAGGATTGACTTTTGTCCCCACAGGCTGTAAGAACTGTGATAAGACTTAAGTATATTATTTTGGATATAGAACGAGTCATAATTCGATGTTTATAAGGTTAGGTAATTGATGGCAATGGCAGTCTGATTGTATTGCTTGAGCTTATCCAAGTAATCTAGGGTAATCTCATAAGCACTTTCCAAACTTTGGATATACTGATAAAAGTTGATTTCCCCGTTCCTGAAACTGCCTTGAGCCGTTTTTAGGATTTCCTCGGATAAGGTTGCCCCTTCATTTTCATAATAGTCCAGTGTTTCTTGTAATTGTGAGAGTTCCGTCTGCAAGGTTTGCATCTTGGCCTTCAGCTGAACGGAATATTCTTTGGATTCGGCAACGGCAATATCCGCTGCAAACCCCGCCGCTTTTATTCGTGAAGCCGTTCCTCCAAAAAGCAAGGGAATCTTTAATCCTAGCTGATAACCCGATAAACTCTCATTGGTAGTAGCGGTTGTACCCCTAAAGTACTCTACACCTATATCAGGTAACAATTGTTGCTTTTCTAGGCGCTTTTCGGCTTGGGATACCGCTATCCGGTTTTGGTAGTAATCTATTTCCGGACTGTTTCCAACAACCATATCGGTTAACACAACCTTTAGCATCGGCTCGTCTGCTATAGCAATACTATCTTCGGTCTGTATTGTTTTTAGTAAAATGGTATAACTCGTTTCCACTTCCTTTTTACTGGCGTTGTAGGATAGATACACCTGTTTTTGTTTGGACGCTGCCGTAATTTTTTCCAAATAATTGGTTTCTCCCAATTCAAAGCGTCTAGCGGCAACCTTAGCAAAATTGGCGTACATACTGTCCAAACGCTTATAAACACGTTCCTTTTCCCGGGCCACTTGAAAATCATAATATGCAGCTGTCAACCTTCTTACCAGTCCTTTTTTCTGAATCTCGTATGTGTTTTCAGAAATAGCAACCTTGGCCTTGTTTAGTTTTCGTTCTGAAAAATAAACGGTGGGAAAACGAAAATCCTGCTGAACGCCAAACACGCGTAAAGGAGCATCGCTAAGGGTAAGGTTATTTTCATCAAATTGATAATAGACTTGGGTTTTATCAAAAGTAAAGGCAGTTTCTACTAAGGCATCGGAACGATTTACTTGCAAACCACTTGCCGATAATCCCGCATTGTTCTCCAAAGCCATAGGAATAAGTTGATTTAGATTTTTGGGACCCTCCTGCGCCATGCTTGGTAGGGTGCAAAGCATCAGTATCAACGTGGCAATGATGCCTGAAACTTTTCCATTCGCATTATATTGCAACCTTTTTCTATTTAAATACGCATATAATACAGGTAGCACCACTAAAGTAAGTAACGTTGCACTGATAAGACCCCCAATAACCACTGTGGCCAAAGGACGTTGTACTTCTGCTCCTGCGTTGGTAGAAATCGCCATGGGCAAAAAGCCCAAAGCCGTAGAGGAAGCTGTTAACATTACTGCCCGTAGGCGATCTAAGGTACCTTGTTTTACCAGCGCCTCTATGCTATCGAAGGCCTGTCCTTTTAGCTCCTTAAAATGTTCGATAAGAATGATACCGTTAAGGACAACGACACCAAAAAGGGCAATGAACCCTACCCCTGCAGATATACTAAAAGGCATATCCCGCAACCCTAATAAAAACACCCCACCCACCGCCGCTAATGGTATAGCGGAGTAAATCATTAAGGCTTCGGTAACGGATGATAGGGCGAAATACAGTAACATAAAGATGAGAAGCATGGCAATAGGAACAGCGACTAGCAATCGGGATTTTGCACTCTCCAGATTCTCGAACTGCCCACCATAACTAATTGTATAACCTACTGGCAGTTTTATATTCTCATTAACGAGTTGTTGAACATCTTCCACAACAGATTGCAGATCCCGACCTCGAACGTTAACTCCAACTACAATCCTTCGTCTAGTATCGTCCCTAGAAATCTTAGCTGCCCCTGTCTTATAGTCGATAAGCGCTAATTCTGAGAGCGGTATCTTGCCGCCGTTCGGGAGGTCTACGTACAAATTTCTAAGGTTATTAATATCATTCCGATTATCCTTGTCCAACCGAACGACCAAATCAAACCGTTTCTCTCCTTCAAAAACACTACCCGCCTTTTTACCGGCAAAACCCATGGAAATCATATCATTTAGTTCCTGTATAGTTAGCCCATATCTAGCAATTTTGGCACGATCATACTGCACGTTCATTTCCGGTAGACCATCCACTTTTTCAACGGTGATGTCTGCTGCACCGGGCACGGCTGCAATTAAATCGCCTATCTCGCTCCCTTTTTTTGCAAGAATCTCTAAATCCTCACCAAAAACCTTAATTGCAATATCTGCCCGCACCCCAGTAATCAATTCATTAAACCGCATTTCTATTGGTTGTGTAAATTCAACTTCCATTCCGGGAATCACTGCCAAGGCGTTTTTAAACTTATCCGCCAATTCATCTTTAGATTTGGCCGATGTCCATTCACCTTTGGGCTTTAAGGTAATAATAACGTCACTTTCCTCCATAGACATGGGATCCGTTGGTACTTCTGCCGCACCAATTCGGGTAACGACCTGCTTTACTTCAGGAAACTGTTGTAAAAGAATAGCTTCTATTTTAGTGGTAATTTCTATGGTATTCGTTAAAGAAGTTCCTGTTTTTAGCACCGGTTGAATTACAAAATCCCCTTCATCCAAGGTTGGTACGAACTCTGCACCCATAAAGCTATACATATAAATAGCTGCTCCAAGAAGAACCGTTGCAAGGGTAAATACCAATTTCTTGCTCCGTAAAGCCCAATCAATAATAGGTTCATAGCCCATTTGTATCCATTTCATAAGGCGTACCGCAATATTTTTATCTGTTCTTTTGGATGGCCTTAAAAACAAAGAAGCGGCTACAGGTATAAATGTAAATCCCAATACCATGGCACCTAAAAGTGTAAAACAAAAGGTGAGCGCCATGGGCCTGAACATTTTACCTTCTACTCCGCTCAAGGTAAGAATGGGTATGAATACAATTAAGATAATAATCTGACCAAAAATCGCAGAATTCATCATTTTTGATGCTCCTGAGAATACCAGGGTATCCTTAAATTTTTGTTGTTCTACTTTCCCAAGGGCCAAAATTTCATCACGCTTTCTAGCGATATTAAACGCTATGAACTCCACCACGATTACCGCACCATCTATAATAATACCAAAATCAATGGCCCCAAGGCTCATTAAATTTGCATCCACACCAAAAATATACATTAGGGAAATAGCAAAGAGGAAACTTATCGGAATAACGGAGGCTACCAAAAGCCCAGATCGCCAGTTGCCCAAGAGTAATACCACCACAAAAATCACAATCAAACAACCTAAGATCAAGTTCTCTGAGACCGTGAATGTGGTTTTACCTATCAGCTCGCTTCTATCTAAAAATGCATTTATATATACGCCCTCAGGAAGTGATTTTGAGATTTCTGCTACCCGTAATTTTACCGCATCTATTACCTTTTTAGAATTCGCGTCTTTCAGCATCATGACCTGTCCTAACACTTTTTCGCCCTCTCCATTTCCGGTTATAGCACCAAATCTAGTAGCGCTTCCAAAACCTACGGTTGCCACATCCCTAATAAAAATAGGAACGCCGTTTCTGTTAGTTACCACAATATTAGCTATATCTTCTAAAGAAGAAACCAATCCTTCTCCCCGGATGAAAAATGCCTGATTTACCTTCTCAATATAGCCACCGCCAGAAACACTGTTATTTTGCTCTAAGGCATTAAATACATCATGTGCCGAAATATCCATGGCATTTAGCTTTCCTGTATTTATAGCTACTTCATATTGTTTTAAGAAACCACCCCATGTATTAACTTCCACTACGCCTGGAATTCCAGATAACTGGCGCTTTACAATCCAATCCTGTATGGTTCGTAAATCTTCCGCATTATATTGATTTTTATACTCTGGCTTAACATCCAGAATGTATTGGTATATTTCTCCTAAACCTGTGGTAATAGGACCCATTTCTGGAGATCCAAATCCTTCTGGGATTTTCTCACTTGCAGACTTAATTTTTTCGGCAATGAGTTGCCTTGGTAGATAGGTACCCATATCGTCTTCAAAAACGATGGTGACGACCGACAATCCAAATTTTGAAATAGAACGAATCTCCTTTACGCCAGGAAGATTTGCCATTTCCAATTCTACCGGATAGGTAATAAACTGCTCCATATCCTCGGTAGCCAAATTCCTAGAAGTGGTAATGACCTGAACTTGGTTGTTCGTAACATCGGGTACTGCACCAATTGGAATTTGAGACAGGGAATACAACCCAAAGCCTATAATGAAAACGGTAAACAAGAGTATTAAAAACTTGTTTCGTAAACTGAAATTAATAATATAAGTAAGCATTTTGCATAATATAAATAACGTGAACAGCCTAAGCGAAATGATAGGCTTAGAATTAAAAAAGAAATGTTCGTAATTGAATTATGCTAGCCGTGGTGGCTGAAGAATTCCTTCTGAATGTAGCGAAGAAAAAGGAGGTTGATAGTGAAAATTAAAAGTTCTGCGTTCAAAAACATCAACGATCGCATACTCCATAAAAATGGTGCTAATAGCCAAATCCATAACGGAAATCGTATTGGAATGATGTTGAAAAGGAAGTTGCTCGTGTTCTTGTTTTTCCTCCTGATGCTCATGGTCGTGTGCTGCTTTAAGTTCCCCGTAATGTTTGGAAATAAAAACCAAAACATTATCCCCATATTGCTCACTGTGGAACTGAGCATGCTCAATAAACTCATCTATTTGTACCAAATCATCTATGTGCATTCCAAAGCTTTGCAGCAGGAATACAGTAGACAACATAATAGAAAACAACTTGTTCATATACTCAAAGTTAGAAAAATTCGATGAACTTAAACAACTAAGGTTGAAAACTTAGCGATAACTATCCCTCAAGTTAGAAAAGTAGCACTGAACAGCGTCGAAACAATTTCAGTAAGGTAAATTTTCGTTTTAATAACCTGTGTGCCCGAGAAGTCCATATTTATTAGCATACGAGATGCCCATTAAAAATTATACTAATTAAAATAGCGCAACTTTACCAAACAATACAATGAAGAATATACTTATTTAGACTAAAAATCGATTACCACCCCAATACCTGGAATCACGGATCCTGGGTCCTGTTCTATAATCGCGAGCGCTCTTGGTTGCACCACCGTTCCGCTGGCATCTCTGTTTAAGCCATACTCTGGAGGACTTGGATTATTTTGCCCTAAAATGTTTTGTGCTTCTATAAAAAGATTCAAGGCAAATTTTTCAAAATTCCATTTTTTATCTAAACGCACATCTAGGGCACTAAAGATTTCCAGTTTATTTTCTCCAAGTCGGGAATAGTCTAAAATAACCTCAGGATAGTTAGCCAAGGTTGCATCTAAATCTGCCGGTACAAAAGGAGTTCTTCCTGCAAAACGATAACGGGAACTCAATTCCCAATTGCGATTAAATTTATAGCCTCCTACAAAAGACACCAAATGCCTGCTATCCCAGACAGATGGGATATAGTTACTGGTGTCAAATCCTGTAAACTCACTATAAAACCAGGTATAGGCAAAAATACCATAAAAGTTATTTGACAATTTTTGCTGAAATTGCAATTCTGCACCATAGCTTCTACCCTTTCCCACTGTTTCTATGGGCTCACTACCCAATACCTCGAACCCACCACCTTTATTCGCAAGGGAAACGCCGTCTCTTACGGATACTGGATAATCCTCGTACCGCTTATAAAAACCTTCCAAGGAAATACTAGAAGACGGAGTGAAATAATGTTGAAGTCCTAAAACTAAATGATCGCTCAATGTATAATCAACATCTTGATTGATTAAGTCTC
>CAZUIE010000047.1:0-22075 GCA_964620945.1 uncultured Maribacter sp. | reverse complement strand
AATCCTGCCACCCCGACTTAACTAGTTTCATCTAGTTGCATGACGTTGCAAATCACCTGATTTGCAACGTTTTATGTTTTTAAGGGGTTCAGATGAAACCTCATGAAACCATATAAAAATACCGCTCTGGTGTCCAAATCGGGAATTACAAACAATAGTATTTTTTGTACATTGAAGTAGCTTTTGAAGGTAATTGACTTTGTGTTTTTTACTATTTATTTACTAATTTAAAGCTATGTAACATGTTAGAAAACAGTAGATTATCGGTGGTATTTGTCACTCGAAAACTCAATAAAGAGACAGGTAAATTAAAACTCTATGCACGTATAACCGTAGACGGTAAAAGAGCCGAATTCAGTTTAAATCGGGAATTGCAGGTGTCCCTTTGGGACGAAAAACGCAAAAGAGGGAAGGGATTTTCCAAGTACGTTATCTCATTAAACAAGTATTTAGACCAAGTTTTTACAGGACTTCATGAAGCACATCGACAACTTTTACAAGAGGAAGTCGACATTACTTCTGCGGGAATAAAGGCAAGATATTTAGGTGAGGATGAAAGGGGGAAAACACTATTAGATTTGATAATATATCATAATACAGCTATGATTACCGTACTTAGAAAAGGTACGATGAAAAACTACTATAGCACCGAACGCTGTATAAAAGAATTCTTGAAAGAGGAAATGGGTATCGAGGACTTGCCCCTTAAGAAACTGAACTACGGTTTCATTGTTGATTTTGAGCAATACATACGAAAGTATAAACCAAAGACAAGAATGGGCTGTGCCAACAACGGTACAATGAAACACATGGAGCGTCTTAAGAAGATGTCAAGATTGGCCGTAAAGTTGGAGTGGCTTGAAAAAGACCCTTTTATCAATTTCAAATTACGATTTGAAAAAGTGGAACGCCAATTTTTGACAGAACGCGAGTTGAATGTAATAGATGAAACCACATTTAAAGCGGCAAGTACTCAACATATCAAAGACTTATTCATTTTCGCCTGTTACACAGGGCTATCTTTTATTGACGTACAAGAATTAAAAGTCGACCATTTAGTAAAAGGTATGGACGGCAACGATTGGCTCTATACCAAAAGAACAAAGACTGATGAACCTCTAAAGATTCCGCTATTACCAAGGGCAAAGGAAATTGTTTATAAGTATAAAGATAATACTGATTTGTTCGAGAATGGCAGATTGCTACCCCTTTATAGTAACCCTATGATTAATCGAACCTTAAAGGATATTGCGAACGCCTGTGGAATTCGTAAAAAAATAACTTTTCACGTAGCCCGACATACTTTTGCTACAGCGATTACACTTTCAAATGGAGTGCCCATTGAAACGGTTTCGAAGCTTTTGGGCCATACCAAATTATCTACTACTCAAATTTATGCACGGGTTGTGGAAAAGAAAGTGGGGGAGGATATGCAGAATTTGATGCATACAATGAAACAAAGGACTGTTAAGCAAGGCACCTCGAAGATTCTGCTTTAAGTTTTCTAATTCATAGTAGTAAAGGACTTTATGAAAACCACATTTTAGCAGAAAAGCACTCTCAGGGTATATTGCTACTCTATCGAATTATAAAGTTACAACCACTTTTAATCAGGGAGTCCTTAGTTCGAGCCCAATCGGGGTCTAATGAAAACAAGCCATTCAAGAGATTGACTGGCTTTGTTTTAGTGGGTGCAGCATAGGTACAACATATGTTTACTTTAATTATTCATTTTCACAGAGCTGACTTTTCTTTGGTTTTCAAAATATCGATATAATCAGAAACAAATAAAAATAGGTCTTTGAAGGTATGAGGGTTAGGCATTTCATAACCATTGATGAAAAAAGCTGGTGTTTGAGTTATACCCATATTATTAGACCAATTTATAGACTTCTTAACTAACTTGTCTATGTCTTCGTAGTTCGTCCTATCATGGAGGTCAAATTTCCATTTCGAAAGGTTTTTATATTGATACCAATGGTCAATGATATTCTTTATATCTAGATTATGCATATCTGATTTGTTTTTCCAAACAAAATTTTCATAACACCTAAGAATTTGAAATACCGCTTTGTAATTCTCATCCTCAATATCAAATGACTTAATCGCGAACCTGATTCGAACACCGATATCATTTGGATGCTTCTCTAGAATGGTATTCAATTCAGAATGTGCTATGGAACAAAACTCACAATATGGATTGCTTACCACAATTATTTGTAACACACCATTAGGGTTTCCATACTTAATTTCCTTCTCCCAATATGAATCGTCAATTTGTTTATGTAGGGGCAAAAGGGCGTTGAACCAATCTGGATTTTGCCTCCATTTCCTAATGCGTATTCTCTGAGATAAAACTTCCTTATTTTGAATTATCAATGGTTTGATAATAAGCCAAATTGCTGCTAGGGATAAGCTTACACCGAATAGAACATAAGTCTCAGGTGATATCCGAGAAATATTTAGACTATACGTTCCAGAAACGAAAAAATACCAAAGTAGGCTAGCGTATTGTATCCAAATCAATAATACGACCGCTAAACATAATCTACACCAAGATTTCAATTGCCACTGGTAAATAATAGAAATAGGAGTGAATACCAGAGCCGGTGTTAGAACAACAAGTAACAGCAAAAGGCTCTCTGCTGCTACAAGGTCATTCGTAAAGGACAAATAAATAATAATACTCGCAAAAAAAACTGCAACGATGTCTCCTAACCCAGTATTTCCTCCAAATTTTCCAAGTCGAGAATTTAAGACTTTGTTGCATCCAACTTCTTCAATCTTGCAAAATAGATCACCTATATTACTTTTTAGCCCTAGACTATTACTAATGATTAGATATGATAATCCAAACCCAATTAATGATAACATAAAGTGAATAAACACTACAGTTTCAAAATTGAGTAGTTGATTTACCACTAATACACATAGTAAGACCAGAGTTATACTGAGTGTTATACTTTTTTCTAATTTCTCTTCTTTGTATTTGTCATTATGTTCCTTGTGTTTAATAGTCTTCTGATTCCCAAGTAGAAGTACAATACCGGTCCATTTGTTTAAGAACTCAGATTCGTTTGGGATTTCTGTTATTATTTCGAAATCTACTAGTCCATTACCTGAGATGATATGAGCAAGGAAAGGAAAATCCAGTCGTCTCCATTCTTTTTCTTTGCTTATACTCAAAGCATAGTTCTCAACAGTAAATTCGTCTAGAATATCGGTAAGAGATATTAATGAGGGATACTGTGGGTGGGATTCAAGACGTTCTCGAAAATAATCCAGGCTCAAATTGATACCCGATAGCGTGAGAAAGTCGTAGGCGATTCGATAAAACTCCATATTGGGCAGTATTGGATAGTTATAGTTGTTTAATTCTTACATAAAAATATAATAATATTCGTACATTAATGTGCGATAAATCATTATAATGAGAATCATTCAAACTTTTTGGAGTGGCGCAACAGCTTATGAGTCTCCTTTAGAAATAAAAGGTGGATGGCTTTCTGCTGAGTATCATTGGATGTCTTGGGCTTATAGTTGCCTGCTCTTAAGAAGACATTATGATGAAGTGGAACTTTATACTGACGAAGTAGGTAAAAAAATATTGATTGATATTTTGATGTTACCATATACTAAAGTTCATGTGACATTTGATGAATCTGTTGAAATACACCCAAAACTCTTTTCACTTGCTAAAATTTATACTTACGGGATACAGGAAGAACCTTTTATCCATATAGACGGTGACGTGTTTCTTTGGAAACGTTTCCCTAAATCTTTACTAGATGCTGAACTCATAGCATCTAATCTTGAACAAAATCTTTTTTTCAATCAAGAAATTTTAGAAGAAGTGCAACAACACTTTGATTACATACCCGAGCATTTAAAAGGGGTACACAGTCATAAAAGTATTTTTGCAAGTAATGCAGGCATTATTGGAGGTTCGAATATTGATTTTATTAAAAGATACTGTACGGAAGCTTTTAACTTTATTGAAACAAATTCCACAAAATTAAATACGGTAAATACGGGAGGACTTAATTTTTTAATCGAGCAGATTTCTCTGTATTACCTATCTCTGAGCGAAAGTGTGCCAACAGCATACTTTATGAGCGCGCCAGTAGAAGATCCATTGTATCAAGATTATATTCGTTTTGCAGACGTGCCAAATGTTGAAATGGTACACCTTGTGGGCGGCTGTAAAAGGCTACCTTTTATATTAGATCATCTAGCCCGACGCTTGCATTTAGAATTTCCTGATTATTATTATCGAATCTTAAATATAATGAAGGCACATCACATACCACTACGTATGCGATTGTATGATTTCATTAAATTTAATAACTATACAAATGTTCAAAATTCTGAAAACCCTCAAAAAGTAATTGATAATGACATTTTGAAATTGGGAAAACCTGATTTTTTTTTGCATTATAAAAGATCAATCAAAGCACTTGAAACATGTTTCAACGTCGCTGTCAATTCTTATGATGAACTGTTGAAAACGGTAAAGAATAAAAATGCTCCGCAACAACTCAAAGAGATATTCAAACTTGATGGTCTCAACAATAAATTACTTCTTTTGCTTTTTGACGAGGTTAAACGTGAAGCAATACATATAGATGAGTTTGATAGATATAAAGAAACTTCGAACTTAAAGCTAACGCAAGATTGGATGAATTATGAGATTGAGTTGGTAAAAGGAGTTAAAATTTTAGATTTGAAATGGAATTGGAAATCAATTTTTGAAACATCTAATCATCAAAAGTTAGAAGAAATTTTCATAACAAAAGAAGCTAGCTATTGTGTTACCTTGAGCTACAACCTTATTAATCTTGAAATACACGAAACTTATCATGATGGTATTGATAGTACTGTTTTAAAATGTATTGATAATGAGAGTACTATAAAACAAACATTGCATAAAGTTTGTAGATTTTTTGAAGAGGATATTACAATTTACAACCATTCATACCAGCAATTAGTATTTGATGTCATTAAACGATTAGCTTATGCTAATATTATTAAAATTAACCTGAACTAGTGGTCTTGATATTGTTTTGATAGTATTACAAATGATTTAAACTTTTTCTAACATTAAAACCCGCCTTGGTTTTAGGCAGTTATAATCTCTTTTCATTCATTTTTCGTTTTTTTTGTCCCGTAGCCATAATGTGTTCGCCGAAAAATCTTGCGATTAAACAAAAACTTGAGCGTTCTTTGCTTGAATACGTTGAGTTTAATACAATTTTTGCTTCTTTTATCATTAGAATCTCATCTAGGAATTAGAGCTACGTTTGAAAAACTTGCTAAAATGGCATTTAAACATGAGGTTTAATCTTCTAATCATACCTTTCGAAATTTTCTCATTTGCAAGAGCAGGTAATTTGTACCCGTATTTAGTATATCCGTTAGTTGTTGTTTTCATAATTTAACTTATCTACCTCTATTAAAATCTCGGTAATTTAAGTATTTACTTTTTGAACTGGTGAAGGTATTGAGTAAGATTAATTTTTAATAATCAATTATTTACAGAAAAAGAAACATTAAATGTAAGTTTTAACATATTAATTTTGTAAGAATATAAATAATTTTATAGATTCAAGCTAACTTAAAATTTATATATTATGAGCAAGCTTAATTTAGGTGTAGAATTGACCAAGAACGAACAGAAAAAAGTTCTTGGCGGAGGAGCCATTTGTTCCAATGGAGCAAATAACCCATGGGTGCATTGTCAAGATGCCGCCTCTTATTGCGCATCAATTGAACCAGGTGTCACCTACCTGATATCCTGTTATTGATTGTAAGATGGCGTACATAACTAAATTTATTTTAAAATAAATTTAGTTATGTACTTCTCTTGTATTAATTATCGTAAATCTTCTAGAAAAAATTTTCTAGTGCAAATCTTCAAATAGCTTTATGGAAAAATCGGGTCTAATTATGTTATATTTTCCAAAGTCTGATTTGTTATGGTTATATTTAGAAATAAAAATCAAGTAACAATCTTGACGAATGTATAATTTTTGTAGATTAAGAATTCTATTTTCATATTATTTCTGCCTTTTTTTGATTAATCTTAGCTGTATCGACCCTGTCGCACCTGAATTTCAATTTGAGGAAGGTTTAATTATAATTGAGGGGCAAGCAAGCTCAACCATTGGCTCTTCGTTTATCAATATTCAAAGGAGCAGTAATGAATTCGAAATCTACAGAAACATATTTCAAAAAGGGGCTATAGTCACTTTTGACAATCTTGACTCGGGGGAATCAGTGGCTTTACAAGAACAAACAGATACCTATGTTGCACCAGATGACTTTGTTGTCAACACAGGGGAAACTTGGGAATTGAATGTCACTTTAATTGACGGTAGCACCTATAAGTCCTTGCCAGAAACAGTTGTCAATCAAGTACCCATAAAAGAGATATCTGCGACATTTGAAAAAGAGCTGTTCTTCAGGGAGGATTCTGGTAAATTTGTGCCAGGGCATAAGGTAGTTGTCAGTTTCGATGAACCGGCAATAAATAAGAATTATTATCTCTGGCGATTTCGTTCTTATGAGAAACTAATTTTATGTGAAGTTTGCGACAATGCTATTTTTAGAAATGGTGAATGTGAAACAAATCCACCAACTGTGTTTCCTCTTCCTCCTGGAGTTAATCCAAGACCTCCATATTATACTTACGGTTGCGAAACTCCCTGCTGGACCATTCGCTACAATGAATCTATTGAAATTCTAGATGATAAATTTACGAATGGTACATTCGTCGAGAAGTATCCTGCGGCAGAGATTCCGTTATATACGAATGAAAATATCGTTGTATCGTTAGAACAGTTATCACTATCCTTTGATGCCTACCAGTACTATAGAAGATTACAGGATATTATCGATAATAACGGTAATTTTGATGCGCCGCCTCCTTCTGCCGTAATAGGCAACGTATTCAATACAATGGATGATAAAGAGGTGGTTCTAGGCCGATTCACGGCGGCTTCCAATACCGTCAAGTCTATTTTTATTGAACGGACGGATATTGTGGAAGATGAGATTGATCCTCCTCCACAATTTAGTTTCGAAGAGTTTGCTTCACCCGTTACTTCTGCCCCCTGTATAGAGAGTAGATTTAGAACTAGTATTGAACCCGAAGGGTGGATTGAAAATTGAAGGGAAAATTGATTATAAGCAACATTATATAAATGAATAAGAATTTCCGCATTATAGTAGTGTTGTTCCTGTTTTACGGATATGCATGCCAATCCCAAAGGTTTGATCTTTCTCTTGAAATAACAGCTATGGGCAGACCATTGGCCAATACCCAGATTGCTATAGACCCATGTTCCTGTGGCGGGCTTACCGACAATGAGGGCCTGTTCGCTATTTCCCTGCCATCCGATAACTATCGCGTTACCATCACCTATATCGGTTTTGCGACCGAGGTTCGTGAAATTGAACTTAACAAGAATATATTCTTAGAAATTGAACTTAAGGAGCAACAAGAAATGCTTTCAGAGGTCATCGTCAAGGCAAGGACCCAGAACGAAAACCTTACCCTGCCCCAAATGGGTGTTTTAAGGCTAACATCAAAAGAACTAAAAAAGATTCCATCGGCAGTAGGCGAATTTGATGTACTTAGAGCAATGACCCTCCTCCCTGGGGTGAACAATGCTGGAGAAATCAGTAATGGTCTTACCGTGCGTGGAGGTTCCCTAGATCAGAATCTCATTCTTTATGACTATGCCCCTATTTTTAATCCTACCCATCTGTTCGGACTATTTTCCGTATTCACTCCCGATGTCATCTCATCATCCGATCTCTACAGGGCCAACATTCCATCCCGGTACGGGGGAAGGGCGACCTCCGTGTTAGATGTCAAGGTCAAGAATCCCTACGTGGATAAGTTGAAGCTTAGTGGCGGCATAGGTCTGGTATCCAGTCGTTTGAATATAGAAACCCCCATTATTAAGGATAAATTAATGCTACTGGCCGGAGTAAGGGCCGGCGTGACCGATTTTTTATTACCCATTTTTTCAGAGCGTTTAAAGAATACCAAGGCCAGGTTCTACGATAGCACAGTGAAACTCCTTTATCTTCCTACGGAGAACGACCAAGTAACCTTTACCGGATTCTTTTCCAAGGATTTTTACCAATTGGATCTGGTGACACCTGTTGAGAATATAAATGCCGAGAGCAACCAATACGATTTCATGACCCTTAACGGAACTGTTAACTGGTCCCATAGTTTTAAGGACAATTCCAATCTAAGGACTATAGTGGTCGCAAGTGACTACAGTCCCAAAATTATATTTCCAGAGCGTGATAGCGATAATGAGGTGGAGTACAGCTCAAAAATTAATTATCTAAGTCTCATTTCGGAATTTTCAAAGAAGCGGAGTCCTACTATGGAGTATTATCTTGGAGGGCAGGTCAACCGTTACAATATTGGCCCGGGTGCGCTTGACCCCGGATCGGCCGAAAACGTACTCCCGATTTCCTTGGAAAATGAAATTAGCTATGAATTCGCAGGCTATGGTAATGTCAATTGGACACCGATTGAACGACTTTCAATTTCCGCAGGACTTCGTTTCAACCACTTCGTACTTGTCGGACCCTATACACAAAATACGTTCGATGATTTCAGTGGGGAGTTGTTGGGTACAACGCAATTTGAAAAAGGCGCGGGAGTAAAAACCTACAACGGCCTGGAACCAAGACTGGGACTAAACCTGAAACTAGGCGAAACTACTTCGTTGAAGGCCAGCTACGCCAGACTGAACCAATACCTACAGAACATTTATAACAATACCACGCCCGTGCCCACATCTCGATGGAAGACCTCCGATCCTACGGTACTGCCACAGGTAAGTGATAGCTATGGTTTCGGAATATATAAGAATTTAAACAACAATGCCATTCAGCTTGGTCTCGAAGGATATTATAGGGAGGTGGATAATATTTTGACCTATAAGCCCGGGGCCGAATTCTTTTTGAGCGAAACCATAAACCGGGATCTGGTACAAGGCGAAGGACAGGCGTATGGAGCTGAATTCAGCTTAAGAAAACCAGAGGGCACTATCAATGGTTGGATGAACTATACGTGGTCAAGAAGTCGTTTACGCTCGCAAATTGAGAAGCCAGGGGATAGAATCAATAACAATGAATGGTATGCCTCCGATTTCGATAGAACGCATGTATTCAACGCTACTATTAATTTAGAGTCCAATCCCTACAACACCCTAAGTTTTAATTTCACGGCTCAGACAGGTAGACCTTATACCGCTCCCAATGGTGTTGTAGAAATCGAAGGTATAGATACACCGCTTTTTTTGGAGCGGAACAATGCCCGGCTGCCTACCTATCATCGACTCGATTTTTCTTGGAATATCAGGGGCGTTAAAAGTAAAACCAAGAGATGGTCCGGTGATTGGACCTTTACCGTGTATAATCTATACGCAAGAAGAAACCCCTACAGCATATACTACACCCAAAGGAACGGTGGCGAGAACGGTGAAATTTTTGGGGATAGTCCCCTAGGTGCTTTTGAGCTTTCCATACTGAACAGTCCTCTTGTTTCGTTGACCTATAACTTTGTTTTTGATTGACTAGGATATACTTTTCTAGTCTTCTCTTTAATAATGCCATGATGCATTATATGTTAATATTTCTATATTTGTAAGAATTTGCTTATAGTTATTAACGTTAATTCGCTAACTTATGACTGAATTTTAATTTAGTATTAACCTTTTAATTAATTTCTTATGAAAAAGTTGAATCTAGGTATTGAGTTAAGCAAGAACGAACAAAAGAAAGTTCTTGGTGGAGCAACATTAAAGTGCACAGCTTCATGGAGTCAAGTAGTGTACAATTTTTCAAGCTGTTCTAATGCAGCCTCTTATTGCGCCGGGGCGCAGGGTAGTAGCGTAGATTATTGCTATTAACTATCTAATACTGGTATATCAACTTATTATAGCTGATATACCAGTATTCTTTTTCTACGGCATGACGCTGTTTACAACTTCAAACCGGAGCCGTATCTAGAACTCATTTTAATTGATTCATTTTTGAAGAAATTATTTCCATTCTATCGTCAACCTGACTCAAAAGATTGCGGTCCTACCTGTTTGCGTATTATTTCAAAGCATTATGGCAAACTTATCTCACTGCGCGAAATCAGGAATCTTTCAGAAACGACCCGTGTAGGTAGTAATTTAATGAAAATAAGTGATGCAGCGGAAGCTATAGGTTTCAAATCTCTTAGCTTAAAAATGAATTTCATTAAGCTTAAAGAGGCTCCGTTACCTTTAATAGTCCATTGGAATAAGGTACATTTTGTGGTTGTTTACAAAATAAAAAATGATATAGTTCATATATCCGATCCAGCTTATGGACTTATTACTTATACTAAGCAAGAGTTTATAACCAATTGGATAGGTAATAATGCGACTGAAGCCTCAAAAGAAGGAATTGCACTTCTTCTGGATGTGACCCCTAAGTTTAGAACGTTGGAATGGGAGAATATGGATAAGAGATCGTTTCTTTTTCTTTACCAATATTTGTTTAAATATAAAGGTCTCATAATACAATTATGCATTGGACTTGTTGTAGGTAGCCTACTACAATTAATTTTTCCTTTTTTGACCCAGAGCATTGTCGATGTCGGTATTCAAAACCAGGATATCAATTTTATTTATCTCATTCTTTTGGCACAAATAATGCTTTTTTTAGGCCGCACCAGTGTAGAGGTATTTCGTAGCTGGATTTTACTACACCTAAGTACTCGCATTAACATTTCTCTTGTTTCTGATTTTTTCATTAAATTAATGAATCTTCCTATTGCCTATTTTGACACTAGAATGACTGGTGACATAATGCAACGAATAAGTGACCATTCGCGTATTGAAAAGTTGCTAACTGGGTCAACTTTGAGTACTTTGTTTTCATTGGCAAATTTAATCGTCTTCGGAGCAGTTCTTATATATTATGATTTCTCTATTTTTTTAATATTTTCAATTGGAAGCCTTATTTATGTTGGTTGGATTTTATTTTTCCTAAAAAGAAGAAAAGAATTAGACCACAAACGATTTGCTCAACTTAGCATGGAACAGAGTACGGTAATCGAATTAATAAGTGGCATGCAAGAGATAAAAATGCACAATGCTGAAAAACAAAAGCGTTGGGGATGGGAATTCGTGCAGGCTCGTTTGTTTAAGGTTAATATGCAAAATCTTGCTTTGGAACAGACACAGGAAGTAGGCTCATCTTTCATTAACGAAGCTAAGAACATATTTATAACTTTCATGTCTGCAGTATTGGTCATTGAAGGCTCCATTACCTTGGGTATGATGCTATCCATTCAATATATCATCGGTCAGTTAAATGCTCCAATCACCCAATTAGTTAGCTTTATCAGGGCGGCACAAGATGCAAAGATTAGCTTAGAAAGACTTGGAGAAATTCATGATAAGGAAGATGAGGAGAGACAAGGAAGAATGTACACTTCAAGGATAGATTTAAATCTTGGTATTAGTATTAAGGATTTGACCTTCAGATATGCCGGTAGTGATGAAAATGTTCTAAAAGGGTTAACTATGTTAATTCCACCTAATAAGACCACAGCTATTGTCGGTGCCAGTGGAAGTGGCAAAACAACCCTTATGAAAATACTTTTAAAGTTCTATGAACCTGAAATGGGCACCATTAGTTACGGCGACATTAATCTCTCGGACATATCACCTAAAACATGGAGGTATAATTGTGGAGTGGTCATGCAAGAGGGTTATATATTTAATGACACAATAGCTGGAAATATTGCAGTTGGATCAGACAGTATAGACGAAGAACTTCTTTTAAAAGCTGTAAGAGTGGCGAATATTTATGATTTCATAAAATCATTGCCATTAGGCTTCAACACAAAAATTGGTAATGAAGGAATTGGGGTTAGCACTGGACAGAAACAGCGCTTGTTTATAGCACGCGCCGTTTATAAAAATCCTCATTTCTTGTTTTTCGATGAAGCAACATCTGCGTTGGACGCTAAGAACGAGCGAATAATAATGAACAATTTAGATTCTTTCTTTACCAATCGAACGGCTATTGTAATTGCCCACAGACTTAGTACGGTTAAAAATGCACATCAAATTGTTGTTCTGGATGCAGGAAAGATAAAGGAGGTGGGCAATCATAATTCCTTAATAGCGAAAGGTGGGATATATTACAATTTGGTAAAAAATCAACTACAGTTGGAGTCAATAAAAAGTAAAACTGATGCCTGAAATCTCGACACAAACCGATTTAAACTTAAGATCTGAGGAAGTACAGGAAATCTTGACAAACCCACCATCTTGGATAGTGCGTTGGGGTATTACCCTTATTTTTATCTTCACTATAATCGTGGTCGCACTTTCATTCATAGTCAGCTATCCAGACTTTGTATCTGCCAAGGTCTTAATAACTACAGAGGAGCCAACGGAAAAAGTCATAGCTAGATATACTGGACAACTTGACAAAATATTTGTCGCTGATAGAGATACGGTAGATATTGGTGAGACTCTTGCTATTATTGAGAATAACGCAGATTTTGATGATGTTCAATACTTGAAGGGGATAATGGATACCTTGGATTTTAAGCTAAAGAATTTTGAATTTCCAATTCAACAGAGCGCATATCTTTTATTAGGCGATATCGAAAACGCCTATAGTAATTTTGAAAAGAGTTATGTTGACTACTCGCTGTTGCAAGAGCTTGAGCCCTATAGAAACCAACTTAGAGGAAATAAAGAATCATTGACGGAAATCAAAATACGATTGGTTGACCAAATCAATCAAAAATTACTGCTGGAACAGGAATCCAAGATAAAGCAAGTTGATTTTGACCGCTATAAACAACTTTATGCCAAGGGTGTAATTTCTCAGCAGGAATTTGAGGCAAAGGAATTGGAATCCATTCAAATCCAAAGAAATTTAAGTGAGATGGCAATTTCCATATCACAAATGCGTGAAGCCATTTCCTTGGCAAATCGGCAACTTAAAACTACGGCTATCAACAGTCAGGAAGATGATACAAGATTCTTGAGGAATTTATCTCAATCATTCAATGCTTTGAAAAGGGCGATTGGAGACTGGGAAAGAAATTATGTACTTTCCTCTTCAACTAAAGGAATCGTAAGCTTCGGAGAATATTGGGGCGTTAATCAGTACGTGAACAGTGGTGATATTATTTTTTCCGTATTACCCACAACCAATCCAAATATACTAGGGGTGCTTTCAATTCCATCTCAAAATGCAGGAAAGGTGACAACTGGACAGAAAGTATTGATTAAAGTGGATAATTATCCGTACCAACAATATGGAATGCTGATAGGAGTGGTAAAGAATATCTCAATTTCCCCCGATGCACAAGGGAACTATATAATTTCCGTAGCACTTCCAAAGAAAACACTTACATCTTATGATTTGGACATAGGTTTCGAGCAGGAGATGTTAGGAAACGCTGAAATTATAACAGAGGATTTAAGTGTTGCGGAAAGGATATTTTTTAGTTTTAAAGAACTGTTTAAATATAGTTAAACCTTAGTATTCAAAATTCGATATTTTTTTCATGAAATTAAATGTTAACGATATTGAGAGTTTATAGAGCATTTAGAAATCTTTTGTCAGAATTGTTGTTTTAATAACAACAACTTATATCTATTGTCTACTTTGATTTTGGTAATATGGCTGGTATTTCGGCTCTATACTCCTGCGGAAGTCAAAAAACCCTTCCACTCCAATCCTTCCCATGCGGACACGCTCTGCCGGTCCGCTTGGGGAGTCTTTCCGTTCCAGTTTTTCCGACCCCCTCGGAACCGCGCGAAAGAACAAGCGGCGAAAAGGCCGCTTGACCTTTCCTCTCCCCACCCACAAAAACCTGGGTTTCGTCTGTCCCGTTTATACCCCCTGACATCGAAAAGATAAAAGTGCCCGGGTTCTTTTAACTATCTTGAAATCAAGCTCTAGGGGAATTGAAAAAGTTAATCGACCATATCGCCAGTTGGATGGTAGCCTTGTATGATAAGAAAGCCAAGGTCAACGAGGACTATACCTCCTTTGTAAAAAGGGGGAACAACAGTTTTATACTAAGTATAATCCTTTTTGGTATCATGTTTATCTACATGGCTGTTGATCTTTATCGGGATTATGGAAAATTTTGGCTTGCGCTCGTTCCGGTGGTTTTTTTTGTCATTGTAGTTTTCATAAGTTCCATAATGAACGCTTACCGGGTCAAGCTGCGAAATCGGTATAGGAACCCTTCCATGAAATTGGTCGGTTTCAATATGGATTTCAACGAACGTATCCTAAGAAGGATATACGGTTCACTGACCAAATATGAATTCTTGGACGAAGACCTGACAAGTTTTACGGATTTTTATAATGTCCTCATTCTCGACTTTGACGAACACGAGTCCGCTCTCTATTTTAAGTGCACCGTACCCCAGTTGAAATATATATTAGAAAAGTTCAAGCAATTCAAACAAGGTCTTCGCTTGAAAACTTTTGAGAAATCCGCAAAAGTGTACCATAAGGGAAACCTGATATCTTCTAGGACACTTTCAAAAAAGTATAGTGACTATCCTCCAGGAAGGGAATTCGAGAAACTTATCGACTCGTTCTTCGCTTTTTTAGGGGATAATTGAAAAAGTTATGGGGTACATTTCCCCTTTTTGCCCTTCCATCTGTTTTCATCCATTTACATTGCATCACACATTTGTAACACAGGTAGCCACATTTTTGGCTACTGTTTAAAGCATGTACCTATGGAAACCGAGAACGACATGATAGCACTCCTAAAGGATATAAAAGGGCTACTATCGCATCAAAAGAAAGTAATGAACGTAGATGACCTTGTAGCCTATACGGGGCTCTCAAAAAGTAAGATATACAAACTGACCCAGTTACGGTTGATTCCCATGGGCGGTAACAAACACATCCGCCAGAAGTTCTTCGATAAGGATATAATCGACGCCTGGTTGTTGGGTGCACCGAACTTATCGGATGAGTATTTGGATAGGAAATTCGATAAACAACTTTCTAGAAAGAAGAAATAACAGTTTACTAAAAATATACCGATCAGGGATAGTAAACTTATAGTAGGAAGTATGTGGATGGGGAGGAAAACAAGCAAAACGGAATACAGCGTAATAATGCTTTTGAGTAGGAATTCGAGATGTGTCATTGTCATGACAAATCTCGCTTTTGCTCCCGTTGGTCGCAAAAGAATAGGAAAAGGTAATCCAGTTTTTAATTCAGGTTAAGGTATTAGCTACTGTAATGGGAATTGTTAATAAAGGTGATTTAGAATAGAGTATAAAACCAAGAATGAAAAAGGAGTTCGTACAATTTCGATGTTCCATTTATGAGAAGAAACTGCTCAGGGTCAAGGCCGATAAGAGCGGACTCTCCATCAGCGAGTATTGTCGTCGTGCCGCCTTCGACGATCGAATTATTGAACGCCTGACACAAGAACAAATTGAAATGTACAAGATGCTGACGACATATGAAATCAACTTTAAGCGTATCGGAAACATGTACCGAAAACGAAACCCTAAACTGGCCGAGGAGGTGGTGCAATTGGCGAACGAAATACGGCTACATCTATTAAGTTTTAAACAATGATAGGCTTGGGAAAATCAATATCGCATACTGGAGCTTCCATGGGCTATGGATGGGATCAGGAAAAAGAGGCCGAAGTGGTCTATCGCGAATATCTTTCAGGTGATAATCCCAAGGAGATTACCGAGGAATTCAAGATCATACAATCACAGAACCACAGATGTAAAAAGAACACCCTGAGTTTTGTGCTAAGCCCTACCATAGAAGACGGGAAGGAATTGAGGCAAAGGGAACTCAGGGAAATCACGGAACGATTCGTCAAGGAAATGAAATTACAGCAGCGACAGGCGATTGCATTCGTGCATCGGGACAAAGGCCATGTACACATTCATTTATATGTGAACCGCATCGGGTTCGATGGTAGCGCCTACAAGGATAATTTTATTGGCAAGCGGAGCCAACTGGCAGCGGAAAGGGTCGCACGGCAACTGGAAATGACTACCGTAAGGGAGGTGCAGCAACAGAAACTGGATAGGGACAAACAGATACGAGCCGAAATAAGGCAAATGCATGAAAAGGTTATCGCGGAAATGAAACCGAAGGACTTTGACCAGTATATCAAAAACATGAAACAACAGCAAGTGGAAGTTATTCCCAGTATCAACAGACAGAACCAACTTCAGGGATTCCGGTTCGAGTATAAAGGGCATAAGATGAAAGGAAGTGAAGTACACCGTTCAATGTCGATGGGAAGAATAGCGCAACGAATCGAATTCGATAAAGCGGTTACACAACGAATAACGAAAGAGAACACATTGAACCTTTTGGGCAAGACCGTAAGCGTAGCACCAAACCTGGCGTTGACCCTTGCTAAAAAGGTCATTAAAATGAGCATTAAAAAAACAATAGGATTAGGAATGGAACTATAGGATTATGGCAAAAATGGACGAAATTATGGAAGTGCTTACGCAGGAAATAGCTGGGTTCAACAATTCCATCGGTAAACTGGAAGAACTTTCAGAACGGTTTAACAAACAAAAAATACAGACGGATACCACAAGGTTGGAGTCCCTTCTAAAGGATTTCTTCAACGCGCAAAAGGTAACGGTGACATCCTATGAAAAACGAACGGAGGAAGTCTTGAAGAAAATTGAAAAGTCTAGATGGACTCCTAAATGGGAAGTTGCATTGCTCTATGTCTACTTAAGTATTAACACCATTGCTTTTGGTTATCTAGGCTATTATTTTATAAATTATGAGTTGAAAATACAGGATGCGGTAAAGGAGGCTAGGGTAGAAGGCTTTGGTAGGGCAAGAGAGTATTTTAATGAACATCCTATAATCTATAAGGATTTTGAAAGGTGGGCCAAAAAAAAGGATAGTGTTCCAAATCGAGAGTAGGGTTGCGACCTATCCTGTTTTTGCTTCTATTTTGTCCCTTATTCTTCTTATACTGTTTTATAACCATTGATTCAACTTTCTATAATTAGTATAGATCGGTTAATTATTGTCCACCTAGAATAATGATTTCTTCGTTTCTAACGGTGGTTTCGATATCCTGAGTAACAAATGTTTTTTCAATAAACTCCGGATAAGAAAAGGAATCCAACATAAAAGAAGTATTAACATATTCCAAAGAGTCAATATTGCTTATAGGGTACTTTTCCAATAACTCTTCAGGAAATTCTCTTATTTTTGGGTAAGAATTGGCTGCTGCATGCACGGTCCAAGTTATTTGGCCATATTCGGAGTTCCTCAGGTACCTCCAAGCGCTAGAACTTCTAAGGTAGTCTAAATCCAAAGTAAAACTAAAATTGTCAAAAGAAGAATTTGTTATGCTAACATTAGGCTTATCTAAAATACGTATGCTCTTTGGTGGTGTTGATCCAAAATATTTCCTTACGTATCCATAATCGTAGAAGTAATTAACAAAGAAGGAATAAAAAGTATATTCCTCATCTAGATATCCAATTTGGATAGATGCGGGGTCTAAATCGATACCTGGACTCCGTTGTCTAAACCGGAACAAATTGCCGGACTGGGTCGAATAATTGACATCAATATCTCGGTTAGAATAGCCACTAAATTCAATGTTTGTATTTCCTAAAGAAGAACCTGAAAAATCAATAAAGGAGTCAAAATCGGTAAAATCTTCATAATCAATTTCAAATGAATCATTGTTCATTACATCTTCCAATATGAAGACTTTTGAACTTCCCGCATCATTATAACTTGTAATTCTGAAGTCTTGGGTATTTTCATAAATCTGAGGATTAACGAACGTACTCCATATTGTTTCTGATTCTAGGTTATTCCCAAAATAATTCGATATGCCAGCATTATCTCTTGGCGTAAGTTTAAAGGCGGAAGGAACAGCTAACTCAGTACCGCTTATGCCCACTCTAAAGGAACCAGTAGCTGTCAAACTCTGATCACTGTTAAAATCAATAAAATTTGGTCTGATTTTCCAAGTACTATTGCGGTTTATTTCCGAATATGAAATCAGATCAAAGATTCTAGGTTCGTCTTTATTAAATATAGTTAGTTGTGTAACGGTGAACGTCATGCTTATGCTATCTTGGTCCGCATTAAACTTAATTGAATCTCCCTTTTCAAACGATTGGAAGTCTATCAGCTTACCATTATTATCGTGTATAATAAGATAATCATCGGTCATCTCCGTATCTTTTTCTTGAGAAACTTCTGCCGTAAAATAAGTTACAGTACTCGTATCTGGTTCTTTTGATTGTTCTTCTCGCGCTTGTGGTTGATTTGTAGCCGTATTTAATTCGGAAGTTTGGTCTTTTGAACAATTAAATAGAGAAAGAAAAATTAAGAGCAAGTATAGAAATTTAAATTTTTTCATTTTAATTTTTTTTCAAATATAAGTAGGTTATTAATTCTTTTATTTGCTAATATGATTAAGACCTGATTTATTCGTTCAAAATAGTAGATTGGTATATTTTTTTGCATTCATTAATCTGAAAAATGGATGACATACAACTCAGCCTTGACCTATTGTTTTCCTTTCTGGGAAAAGGTAGTTTTGTGCCAAATGAATCAAGAATATTGGTTAATTCTCCTATAATTTATTAAAAACCTGGTTAGTTAGAGAGCGTTTCAAATCTAAGGTAGGGGTGCGCCCTATCGGATTTCTTCTTTACGCTTATCTACCGGAACACTAAAGAAATCCAACAGGATCCGTGCGCAGGTAAGTTATGGTAAGATTTGGGGGATATTAGTATTGATTGGCATTATCTATATAATTTAAATCATAATTGATGTATGCTTTCAACAGAAGTTGATGCCCTAACGGGCAATTTTTGTGGATAGGGAGAAGGAAGAAAAAGTACGTTTTACTTTTCCAATGCATTGCTATCTAATAAATCTCTAAATTTATGTGAACTTAAAATCTATAGCATGGGTAAATTTGAAATTAAAAAAGACAAATCTGGGCAGTTCAGATTTAATTTGAAGGCCTCAAATGGCCAAGTGATTCTTAGTAGTGAAGCTTATACGACAAAGCCATCTTGCGAGAATGGAATTTCTTCGGTTAGAACGAATTCTCAGGACGATAGCAAATATGAGAGAAAGACAGCCAAAGATGGTAGTCCTTATTTTAATCTGAAGGCTTCTAATGGTCAAGTAATTGGGAGTAGTGAAATGTATTCAGGTACTTCTGCTATGGAAAACGGTATTTCATCTGTAAAGAGTAACGCACCGGACGCTGCGGTTCAAGACAATTCTTAAAACCAAAAATTCGCTCATTAATATTAAGGTTATTGGATATAATGCTAAGGGCAGCTTCGTCAGAGTTGTCCTTTGTTCTATGCGGCTATTTCAAATAGGGACTAGGCTGGTGGGCGAGTAATTGTTCTCTTGATTTACTTTTCATATGCATCATAACTGCATGTACATACACAATCCCATTTTCCAGTGCGTAGTGTATTCCAAATTTGGGATTATATGAACGTAGTTAAACCACCTAATTATAAGAAAGGCGAAAGTAAGTATTGATAAATACCCGAAATATAATGAACAAGAAACAGCTAAACTCTATAGCTATTTAGGGATTTCTTGAAAATTTAATTTTCAATTTATTAAACTGTGCGCTGTGTTTTTCAGCATTTTTTTCTTTTAGTTTTCGCAAGTTTTGAAGTTTCCATTGTACAGCTGGGTAATCTTCAAAATTGTATAAACTCCAATCGGGAGTGCCGTTTTCAAAGCTTAATAGAAATTGTTTGTCAATCTCGGTTAGATGCTCATTGATAGTTTGAATAATCAAATTCCGGGTAGCTTCAAAATCTTCATAGGTAAAAGCTTCATCACTCATTCCGTCGAATTGATTTGCCATTGCTGCACGTTGGTCTTGTAAATTTGGGTACAACATTTCATTAATAGGTCGCTTACTCCCCAAAAGGCAAAATAGAAACCCTGTTTTTACTTCATTTGTAAACCCTTCATTCTGTAATAGGTTTTTTACATCAAATAAATCTCTGGGGTGCTGGCGGTCAAGAGCTGCACAAATTTTACCTCCATACAATTGACCTAAGGAAATTACTGGAATGGAGCAGAACGCATCAAACTCATTTTGTGCTTTCTCACAAAGTTCCATTTCTGATGCTGGTGCAACAATGCCACGCATGGCTTGACTTACTTCGAGTTTTATTTGTGCTTGTCTGTTTGCAATCAAAAGTTTGAGTTCTTTTTCTTTATGGATTACCTGAACGTTGGGAACTACTGCTTCAATAGTAGCTTTGATTCGCAATAATGCTATTGAGATATTCGAAAAAGATGTTGCCCTATCCTCCACAGGAATATAGGTCAAATCGATATCCACAGAAAGACGTGGCATATTCCGTACAAAAAGATTAATAGCGGTTCCTCCATGGAGTGTAAAACAGGTTTCCTTCGCAACTTCAGGAAGTACGCTTAGCAATAATGAAACTTGTGATTTATAATTCGCCATTTGCTAATTCTGAGGGTACCGTGATTTTATATTTCGGATTGTAAACGCCTTTTTTTACGATACTTCGTTTGCCACTTCCTAAATCTATTTTTTCGATGTTTAGATGTTTTACCCAACTATGGTTCGCTTTTTCTGCTAAGAATAGAAACAGGCGTTTTACCTTTATGGAGGTACAGGTCTCCAATAGGTTTTGAACAAGATTGGGTCTAAGGTTGTTTAGTCCTTCCATTAATTGATAACACTCTACTAATTCCTGATTTTTTGGTGCTAAGAACAGACACTCTAGAATTGCCCTTGCCGCACTTGAAACTTGTATTGAGAATGTTTTTAGTTCTACTTCAACAAGGCCTATGTTGGCAGGAAGAAATGAAGAACTGTAGTAATCCAATTGTACACCCCAGTCGTGGGTTTTGCACCAAGTGGGTAACTTTTCATCTTTTCCTCCAAAAACTACTACTTTTCTTGGTGATAGTTCTAAGTAATGTGCTTTTCCGAGTAAGGAAAGGGCAGTCTTTCCTGCTGGGTGTACAAAGAGCCCCGCTTGTTGCTGAAGTGCGTAGATAGCACCTTCATAACCTACATTATCACCTGAACGTATCATTGCACCGGTTCCTACGGATGTTAACCAGTTACTGTTTTTATACTTGTCAAGTAGTTGGTTAGAAAATCCATTTTGCGTTAGCCATGAAGTTAAGTACACGATGCCCGATGGCTGTACTTTTAAAAGAGAGTTTATTTTTTGTTCTTTTTCTAAACCCATAGTTAATAATTATAATAATTTTTAAACTATTTCAAAGGTATGGTTTATTTTTATCTCTATATATAAACTTTAAGTTTATGTATATGAATTTTTTTAAACCAATATTATTTTTGAAGTAAAAAGTTTCTAGAATATCCTGCCTTAGAAAGGCGATAGGTTGATTTGTCTTCCGATACAGCTATTTTGTAGTATGGATGAAAATCATGATTGAAATACTTGCTAACATTACTTTTGCTCTAAGGACTTTTGATATATAGCGGAAGTACATTGATTACTGAACCGAACTGAACTGTACTTTACAATAACATCTTTTTCAGGTAGCTTTTTCCATGAAAAACAGGTGCAGTTTGAGAAAAATGAGCGCATACACCTATATTCATTAAAAAAATAGGCGCAAGTGAATTGCTTACTAAAAACTGTTTTCCAAATACCTAACGTTATGTCAACACCACATTTTACCCTGACTTTGTTACAAAAAAGGCAAAAATTTACCCTTACTCTGTTACAATTTATGAAATAGGAGTTTCAAAATTGTTTGATTAAAGATAAGGAACGGTGCTTTTTGTAACTAAAAGCGGCTAAATGAAATCGTAAGTAAATATTCCTTACTTTTATACTGTAAATAACACATAATCAATACGTTCTGAAGTTACTTATGAATCCAGTGTCCATAAAGGGATTTGATTTAGATATGTGTAATTAAAATACTGAAAATCAAGTGTTTGTAACGATACGTGGCATCCTGCCACCCCGAC
>CAZUIE010000046.1:0-22350 GCA_964620945.1 uncultured Maribacter sp. | reverse complement strand
TTCTTGATAACAATATCAATCTATTTATGAACTGATTACAAAGTAACAGCACAGTTTGTTATGAAACAAATTAAAGCTATAATTTCTTCTTTTTTTACACCAAAAATCCCTTGATATGCTATAAAACCAAGGGATTATGAGCAGATTCAAATAAAGGGACTTCCTTAAGCGATAGCTTGTACTACCTCTTTTTTTGCTTCTTTCTTTGTGCCATCAAAACCTTCTACGCCACCGACCGTGGTGTATTTCATCACAAAACGTTTATTAGGATTGATGATTTGATAGGCGTATTGGCACATAACCGCTGCCTCGTGAAAGCCAGATAAAATAAGTTTTAACTTGCCCTCGTAGGTGTTTACGTCACCAATCGCAAATACTCCCGGAATATTGGTTTGGTAGTCTTTGGCATTGTTTACTTTAATCGCATTCTTTTCTATCTCTAATCCCCAATTACCAATAGGTCCCAATTTTGGTGATAGTCCAAAGAGTGGTATAAAATTATCGACTTCTACATAGGTCTCTCCCTTTTCCACGTCATTGTGCTTAATTACTACAGCTTCGAGTTGATCATCACCGTAAATTTTTTTCACCTGTGCCTCGGTAAACAATTTAATCTTTCCAAGTTTGGCCAGTTCCGATGCTTTTTCGACCGAATCCAAAGCACCTCTAAATTCATTTCTCCGGTGTACCAAGGATACTTCCGAGGCAACATCCGCCAAGAAAATCGCCCAGTCCAATGCGGAATCCCCACCACCTGCTATGACTACTTTTTTGTCGCGATATATTTCTGGGTCTTTGATGATATAGGCCACTCCTTTATCTTCAAAATCGGTAATATTCTCGATAGGGGGCTTACGCGGCTCAAAAGAACCTAAACCACCTGCTATAACCACTACTGGGGCATGATGTTGGGTGCCTTTGTTCGTAGTGACAATATAAGAACCATCTTCTTGCCTATCTAAGGTTTCCGCCCTTTCGCCAAAAGTAAATTCAGGTTCAAAAGGTTTTATTTGGGCCATCAAGTTCGTTACCAAATCTCCCGCAAGAATTTCTGGAAAAGCGGGAATATCGTAAATGGGTTTCTTTGGATAGATTTCGGAACACTGTCCGCCCGGCTGCGGTAAGGCATCAATTAAATGGCATTTTAATTTTAATAAACCTGCCTCAAAAACAGTAAATAATCCTGTAGGTCCGGCACCAATTATAAGTATATCTGTCTTAATCATTTTATTGTTTTTTTAAACTTTCTCCACCAATCTTTCGGTGATTTCATTCATTTTATCGACTTTCTCTTCAAAATCTCCCTTTATCGTTTTTCTATAATCGTTCAGATTTTGCACCATTTTACTGATGTCTTCTGGAATGACCTCTTCAAAAAACTGGCGTAATCTTTTTGCCGTGGTGGGTGATTTACCGTTGGTAGAAATCGCTATTTTCACATTACCTTTTGTTACGATACCTCCCATATAAAAATCACAGTAAGGAGGATTATCGGCCACATTCACCAATTTATCCAAGGCCCTACAATCGTTGTAAACCTGAACATTTACCTCGGGAACATCGGTAGTTGCTATTACCATGTGTTTACCTCTTAGATAACTATCACGGTATACATCCTGTACTAATGTTACCTGATATTTTTCCACCAACTTTAAAGTACCTTTCCTAAACATAGGGGAAACCATAGTCACCATTGCATCTGGACTTGATTTGGTCAAAAACGTGAGTTTTTCTTCGGCCACATTTCCACCGCCAATAATCAATACGTGCAGGTTGGCTGTTTTTAGAAAAACAGGGTATAAGTTATTTCTTTCCATTACTTCTAGTTATTCAGACCGCCTTAAGTTCCACATAGTTTTCTTGGAGCTGCAATAGCTGCTCACGGTGTTTTACCACTTCGCCTATGATAATAATCGCAGGATTGGAAAGTGCTAATTCAGCTACCTTGTTTTCTATGGAATTTATTGTTGCAATCCCTATCGTTTCTCTTTCCGTAGTACCATCTTGAATAATAGCAACAGGAGTTTCCCCTCTTCCTTCCAACTCAAACAAGGCAACGATTTCCTTTAATTTGGACATCCCCATTAAAATAACAACGGTTGCGCTAGACTTGGCCGCCAAGGCAATATCCTTGGATAATTTATGATCTTTTGTAGTGCCTGTAATTACCCAAAAACTCTCGGCAGACCCCCTTTTTGTTACCGGAATATTCTGATTTGCCGGCACTGAAAGGGAAGAAGAAATACCCGGCACCACCGCTACCTCAATACCATATGCTGCAGCATAGTCCATCTCTTCCGCGCCGCGGCCAAAAACAAAAGGGTCGCCCCCTTTTAACCGCACCACATGCTTGCCAAGCAAAGCACGCTGCACAATCAATTCGTTTATCTGCGTTTGCTGGTATTTATAGCAGCCTTTTCGCTTGCCTACAAATATTTTCTCCGCACCTTCTGCATACTCCAAAAGGGCGTCGTTGACCAAAGCATCGTACAAAACAACATCTGCGTTTTGTATGGCTTTAACCGCTTTTATGGTAATCAACTCTTCATCCCCAGGACCTGCACCTACTAAAGTAAGACGCCCAGTCCCCTGTAACCCACCCAACAGGTTAGAACCGCTTACTCGATCGGTTTTATTAATTCGGTTTAATGGTTTTCTCATCAGTTCTATACGGTTGTAGATTCAAGTTCTAATTTTCTAAATCCCTCTACTTGGCTCAAATACACTTTCGCGTCTTTTAAATAGCTTGCTGCAAAAGCCGCGGTGGGTTCATTTTTATTTAATTGAAGTACCAATGCTTCAAAACCACCGGCGATAGTGAACCTGCCTGTTGCTACAAACTTTTCATCAAAATCCTTAATGATACTTGAATGGGTATTTACCTTGGTTTTTTCCGCAGTCAATAAAGCTTTTGCCGAGTTGACCATGGATGCGTAGGAATGGTAAATACTAGCTGCCCATTTTCCTTCCTTATAGGTTTCGGATGCCTTTTGTATTTTCTCTTCGCTCTCAAAGAGGAGCGTGGCGATTAAATCGATAACAACCCCTGCACATTCGCCAATACCAATCGCCTTTTCATAACGTTCTTCATTTCCCCAATCGATAAAGTCCTCTTGTGTTAAATCATCAACGCTGGTCAATGGCTTGAGAAAATCATAGAAATAATGTTCCCCTCTGTCCCGATAATAATCCGAATAGGATACCCCATTGCCATTTTTATCAAAATCATCTAGAATTAACCGAAGTGCCTCTGGCCCTCTTTTACTGGGTATCTTTACTACTTTATCGGCAAAGCGTCCTGTTCCGTTACCGATATTTCCACCGCCCAATAGCACCTGTAATGCGGGAGCCACTAATTTATCTTTTGTTCGGATGGACATGCCCTGAAAACCAATATTGGCCATATTATGCTGGCCGCAGGCGTTCATACACCCACTGATCTTAATCACAACATCTGAGTTGGAAATGTATTGCGGATACTCCGCTTTAATGATGCGCTCCAATTCTACCGCAATTCCCGTACTACTTGCAATTCCTAAATTACAGGTATCCGTTCCGGGACAGGCCGTAATATCCAAGGCTTTGTTATAACCGGCGGCTACAAATCCCAACTTTGCCAGTTCCGTGTAGAAAAAAGGAAGTGATTCTTCTTTTACAAAGGGAATCAAAATATTTTGACGGAGTGATAAGCGTAATTCGCCAGCCGCATAGTTTTGCACCAAATCTGCCAGTAAACGTGCTTTATCCGTATAAAAATCCCCTAGCAGCACCTTAATACCGATAGCTACAAAACCTTCTTGTTTTTGCGAAACAATATTGGAGGACTTCCACTTTTGATAGGCCGCCGTATCCGTAATCTCCATAGTTGGAGCGGTCTTATTTGAAATAGTTGTTTTAGGATATGAGGCTGCATCAATAGGAAACGAACTAACGGGTACCGCTTTTTGTTCCTCTTCCAACAATTTTTTAAATCCGTCCAGACCTACATCCTTCAGTAAAAACTTCATTCTGGCCTTGGCTCTACTCTTACGCTCCCCGTATCTATCAAAAACACGAATAACGCCATCCATCAATGGAATAATTTTATCAGAAGGCAAAAACTCGAAAAGAACATCGGCATGGCGTGGCTGTGAACCTAAACCGCCACCGAGCATTACTTTAAAACCTTTGACCCCGTCTTGTATTTTGGCAATAAAACCTAAGTCGTGCATATAGGATAATCCGGTATCGGCATCACTGGCAGAAAAAGAAACCTTGAACTTTCGGCCCATTTCCTGACTAATAGGATTTCTTAAGAAATATCGGAAAAGCGCATCCGCATACGGCGATACATCAAAGGGTTCGTCTACATCTATCCCGGCCGTTTCACTTGCGGTTACGTTACGTACCGTATTGCCACAGGCCTCTCTAAGGGTAACCTCATCTTTTTCCAATTGCGCCCACAACTCTGGAGTTCTGTTCAAGTCCACATAATGAATCTGAATATCTTGGCGGGTAGTAATATGCAAGCGACCAGTAGAATATTCGTCGGATACATCACAGATACGTTTCAATTGTTTGGAGGTGACTTTTCCGTAAGGCAGTTTAATACGAATCATCTGAACGCCTTGTTGTCTTTGCCCATAGACACCACGGGCCAAACGTAGACTTCGGAATTTTTCCTCATCTAATTTTCCGTCGTGGAATTCATGGATTTTACGTTCCAATTCCAAAATATCTTTCTCAACAACCGGATTTTCTATTTCTGTTCTAAAACTTTGCATATCTCTTGTTGTATTGTATTGTAGGTAGTATGAGACTCATAGTTCCCTAACTTTTACTTTCAATTATTTATATTAATATATTTATCCTATAGAATAAATAGGTTAAATTTCATTAGTATAATTTTCCTAAACAAACCTTTCAATTCTATCGTTATTTTTTGATTTTATTCAGGTTTTTTCAATTTTCGCCCCTTGCCACCTAATCCCCTATGCAATAAACCCAGCGCCTACCGTACTGTTGGTTTGTGTGTCGATTAAAATAAAAGAACCATTGGTTCTATGGTCTTTAAATTTATCATAGAAAATAGGCTTGTTCAATCTAAAACTTACTTGGGCAATGTCGTTCATTCCCAACGATTCGGTCGCCGTATCTATACCAGAATAATCAGGAGCAATTTTGTGGTCTACACCTACCACCTTTGCCAAGACTTTATTGACCCCATGTTGCACGATGTATTTATTGCCTGCCGTAAGTTTGTTAGCATCCATCCACGAAACGGTTGCCGTAAATTGTTTGTCTATCGTAGGCAAATCATCCAACTTAACCAACATGTCTCCCCTGCTAACATTGATTTCGTCCTCCAAAGTAATGGTGACCGACGAACGTCTTGAGGCCGTTTTATACTCTTTATCGTAAAAATAAATGGCCTTTATTTTAGACCTGGTTTGTGAAGGCAATGCCACTACCTCATCTCCTACACTAAGCTCGCCACCGTAGACTTTTCCTGCAAAACCTCTAAAATCATGATGTTCGTCCGTCTTTGGACGAATGACATACTGCACCGGAAATCTTGGCGTTCCCACATTGGAAACTGCCGCAAGATCTAAACCTTCCAAATGTTCCAGTAAAGTTTCGCCTTGATACCAAGGTGTGTTTTTGGACTGATGCACCACATTATCGCCCTTCAAAGCACTCACCGGGATAAAAGTGATACGCTGGTCCTCATAATCTCGCTTAGCCATTAATTCCTGAAAGTCCGATTTTATTTGATTGTAACGTTCTTCAGAAAAATCAACAAGGTCCATTTTGTTTATGGCCACCACCACTTCTTTCACCCGTAGCAGATTATTAATGAAAAAATGACGGTTCGTCTGTTCAATAACCCCTTTTCTGGCATCAATTAAAATAATTGCCGCTTGGGAAGTAGAGGCACCCGTTACCATGTTCCGTGTATATTCTACATGGCCAGGCGTATCAGCAATAATATAACTCTTCTTTTGTGTGGAGAAATAGATATGCGCTACGTCTATCGTAATGCCCTGTTCGCGTTCTGCCACCAAACCATCTGTGGCCAAGGAAAAATCCAAATAATCATATCCTTTTTGCTTGCTCTTTTTCTCAATGGCCTCCAGTTTATCAGAGGTCAACGATTTTGTGTCGTATAAAAGTCGGCCTATCAAGGTACTTTTACCATCATCTACACTACCTGCTGTTGCTATTTTTAGTATTTCCATTTTTATGCTGTAAGCCCTAAGCTTTTAGCTATTGGCTCTTAATTATTAAATTTTACTAGTGGCTAATAGCCTATATCTAAAGGCAAAATTTTCTAAAGAAAATTTTAAAAATATCCTTGTTGTTTTCTTTTTTCCATGGCTGCCTCAGAGCGCTTATCATCTATACGTGCCCCACGTTCCGATATGGAGGAATCTCGAATTTCCTGCACCACTTTATCAATACTGACTGCATCGGACAATACGGCCGCCGTACAGGACATGTCCCCAACGGTCCTAAAACGAACTAATCGTTCTTCTACCACTTCATTCTCATCCCTAAAAACAATATTATCCTCCGCGGACCAAATCATACCGTCTCTGATAAAGGTTTTACGTTTATGTGCAAAATAGATGGATGGGATTTCAATATTCTCGTCTCTTATATAAGACCACACATCTAGTTCTGTCCAGTTAGAGATAGGAAATACTCTTACGTTTTGCCCTAATTCTATTTGCCCATTTAGCATATCGAATAACTCAGGACGCTGATTGCGTTCATCCCATTGTCCAAAATCATCCCGTACGGAAAAAATTCGCTCCTTAGCCCGTGCTTTTTCTTCATCCCTACGGGCCCCACCAATACAGGCATCAAACTTAAATTCTTCAATAGCATCCAATAGGGTAGTCGTTTGCAACGAATTTCTACTAGCGTATCTTCCAGATTCTTCTTTCACCTTTCCTTGGTCTATAGAGTCTTGCACGTTTCGCACAATTAATTCCAAGCCCAGTTCTTCGACCAATTTATCTCGAAAAGAAATGGTCTTTGGAAAATTATGACCCGTATCTATATGCATTAAAGGAAAAGGAATCTTTGCTGGCCAAAAGGCTTTTTGGGCCAACCGCACCAAAGTAATGGAATCCTTACCTCCAGAAAACAACAGAACTGGTTTTTCAAACTGAGCCGCTACTTCACGAAAAATATAAATAGCCTCGTTTTCCAAGGCATTTATATGTGAGGTACTATCCAAAAGTAATTTTTGCGATTTTACTGGCTGTTCTAAAGCGGTACTATTTATTTGCATTTTTATATTTTATTAGTAGCTAAGATGTGAAAGCTAATTATGTATGTAAGCCGCATTCCCTATTTTCCAAAACCTTCGTGGGGTCAAAATAAGTGTGTTCATTAGGTAAATTCCGCTCTTTTAAATAAGCATCCAAATGGGTATCGTTCCAATGATAAAACGGACTTACTTTGAGCAAGCCGTCGCTACTTAAACTGAGAATATTCAAACTATCCCTATGTGCCGTCTGTCCTTTTCTAAGGTTGGTAAACCAAACATCCGGTTTGTGTGCGGCCATTGCCCTTTTAAAAGGTTCCAGTTTTACTTGTTCTGTAAATAAAGCATGCTTATCATCATCAATATGGGGTATACCCATAACAGCATCTCTATGTGCCGTGGTTTGTTTGGGCACATATAAATCGATATTTAAATGCAGTGCAGCAATAAGTTCCTCGGCATGTTTGTAAGTATTTGGGGTATTATATCCAGTGTCACACCAAATTACAGGTATATTATTTATAACCTGAGATACGGCATACAAAATAGCCACTTCATAAGGCCGGAAGTTTGTGGTAACCACAGGTTTTTCCGCATGATCTACCGCCCAAGAAATAATTTCTACCGGAGGTATCCCTTTAAACTGAACATTTAATCTATCTATTTCCTTTTGTGTAAATTCCATGCGTACCGTTTATTTACCCCAATTAATTTTATTCCATAACCGCTCATGGAAAAAGTATAAAAACATTTTTGTGACAAAATCTATAGACGCAATAGAGGCGGCAACAACTACCTCTCCCGTTAGTAAATAGGAAATAAGCAATGTATCCAAGGTCCCAATAATTCGCCAGCTAATCGCTTTTGCAATACTACGGATAGGACGCTCGGACTTTTTATCCGAATCGTACTTTGTCTTTGTATTATTTCTATCAAGAACCAGTTGATCAACTATCATGGTTTTTATCTTTTATATACCCTATTAAATTAGTAGGATAATAAAAGTAGGAAATAAATTCAATTCCTTACGATAGATATATAATTATTTTCGATATACCCTATAGATTTAATAGATTGTTAAGAATTGAAGATGTTAACTGAGAATTTCACAAGCTCTTTTTGTACAATAAATAGAATTAAGAACGATTAGATAAGTAGATCAGCCAGGGTATTCTTGCGGTATACTGCTAAGTTAGCATCCCTAACCTTAAGCATAAGCTTATGAACGGCACATTTTTCCTCAGTGGGACAATCGTCGCATTTTTCGTAAAAATTTAAGCTTACACAGGGCACCATGGAAATAGGGCCTTCAAGCACCCTCATAACATCGGTCATTAAGATGTCTTCCGGGTTTTTCAAAAGATAGTATCCTCCTCCCTTTCCTTTTTTGGAACCTAAAAATCCAGTTTTCCGAAGCGAAAGTAAAATACTTTCCAAAAATTTTTGGGATATGTTCTCCTGCTCTGCTATTTCGGAAATCTGCACCGGTTTTTTATCTTTTTGAAGACCGAGATAAGAAAGGGCTTTGAGTCCGTATTTGGTTTTCTTGGAGAGCATGTAGCTAAGATAGCGAAAAGTGATTGAACTCTTAATAAAAGTAGGAATTAGCTATAATTTGAGCACAATGCCATATCGAATAAAATCAATAAGCTGTTCCTTCATAGCTAAAGGATTAGTTTTTCGCTGTTGGTCTAAAAACTGCTTGTACGACCAGCGCAATGTGGCAAGGATTATCTGTGTGGCCATTTGAGAATCCATTTTGTTAAACTCACCCGTTCTCATACCCTCGATAAGAATACTTTCCAACTTCTGTTCGTAATTCTCTCTACGTTTCACAAACTCTTGTAGCTTGGGCTCGTTCAAATTTCGCCACTCGTTTACAAGCAATGCCTGTTCGTATGGTCTTCTAGATGATATTTGAATATAAGAACCAATAAGATGTTCCAATTTGTCAGAGGCATGAAATTCCGAATCTTCAATAATTTCTATTGCCTTAAGGAATTCCTGTTGTATTCCAAAAAGAGACTCCTCTAAAAATGACTGTTTTGAATCGATATAATTGTAGACATTAGCCACTTCAAAGTGTAGATTTTGAGCAATATCACGTATGGTGGTCGCTTTAAACCCCTTTTTATGAATTAAAATAAGGGTTTTTGAAAAGAATCTGTCCCTTTTGGTTTCCTTCAACATATGACGAAATTTATTACCATCCTTAGTTAATAATTATGCGTTACACAGAAAATTATTGACAAATGTATATATTTACATGAACATTTGTTCATGTAAATTTCATTGTATTGGAAAAGCAACATCATATCTTTCCCGAAAAACTTTTTGGCTGTTGGCACCCTGTGGGCTACAGCAATGAAATAACCGCAGAAAAACCCTATGGCACATTTCTATTGGATGAAGCTGTGGTAGTTTGGCGTACTGCCGATGGAATTGTACACGCCATGCGCGACGTATGTATTCATCGTGGAACGGCACTTTCATTGGGATGGATAAAAGACGATTGCCTGGTTTGCCCTTACCATGCTTGGCAGTTTAACAAAAAAGGGGATTGTGTACTGATTCCACAAGCTCCTGATACTGAGATTCCTTCCAAAGCAAAAACGCCAACGTATCATTGCCAGGAAAAATTTGGTCTGGTTTGGGTGGCCTTTGAAAATCCTGTTTATGACCTTCCTGATATACCAGAATTTGAAAATACCGACTGGAAACTGGTTAATACCGGACCTTTTGATTGGAAGAGCGATAGCTCAAGGCAAGTAGAAAATTTTACGGATTTTGGTCATTTCCCATGGGTGCATCCCGGGCTATTGGGCGACCCTGAAAGACCCAAAGTGCCAGAATGCAAAGTCACTGTAAAAGACTCTGTATTGCACTATTCAGTTGTACGTCCAGAAGCGACTAATACAGATGATTTTCCCATTTTTGCAAATGATGACGTAGTGAAACCAGAGCGCCGTAGCCGATATGAACTTCATCTTCCCTATACTATTGTGTTACGATTGGATTGGGGGGGAGAAAAAGGTATGGTCTATTTTTTCGTTTCTCAGCCCATTTCTCATAACAAATGCCGTGGTTATTGTATCATCGGTCGTAACTATAATTTAGATGAATCAGATACGATACTACAGGATTTTGAACAAGTTATCTTTGATCAAGATAAACGTATTGTAGAGTCTCAACGACCAGTACAGGTGCCTTTTGACTTTACCGAAGAATTGCACCTCAATTTTGACGCCGTAGCCATGAACTACCGCAGGGCAATGAAAAAACAGCAATTAGATTACAAATAAAAAACTAAATTAAAAAACAGCGCAATTATCTAGTTTAATACCTTATTTTCTTTGTCCACTTTTTATTTCACTAATCAACTCATACTAGCTAGTAGGTTAACATTACACCTAAAATCATCTTCCAAGAAGTTAAACAAAGTAAGATACATTAAGCCAGTTCACCCTTTCGTGAGGACACCGATTTCTGCAAAAGAGGCCCGCGGGTCTTCACCATTAGTTTTTATAGCTTTTAATTTGAAATATCTTGCTTTTCTCTCAGTAAATCGTACTTCTTGTTCCAACCTGCTATTCACAATATTGGAAAATTCTCCTTTTGTCGCCAAGTTCCATTGCTTGCCATTCTGACTTACATAAAAGGCGTAATCGGTGATTATACCGAAAGGATACCGCTCCTGACTGGGCAGATAAGTAAATCCGTTTACAGAATACGACTCTCCTAAATCGATTATAATTTCCTGCGGACTTACCGTCTTATTATCCGTTGCCCAAAAGGTATCCGGATCTTCATCCATTAGATTTTGGATGTTCTCTTCAGACCCGGAAGACATCGAAACCACGTTCCAAGCTGCCTTTGGAATATCTATATGCCTAATTACCGTTGCTGTTGCCGTAGCTGTTTCGGCATCATAAGCGATTGCTTTTAAGGTAGTTGGTGTTCTTACCATAAAAGGTGCTTCATATTTTTGGGATTCCTTGGTAGGCTCACTACCATCCAGTGTATAAAATATGGAGACCGAAGTTTCCGGAACTGTAATAGCTACCATGCCTTTTCTGCTTCTTTTAATGGTTGGAGGAACTAACAGATTTGGTGCACGGTATAAGGCTAAATTGGAAATAAGTGGCGCCGCTTTGGTATTTGTAATATTCAAACGAAACGCCGTGGCCTTGACCGTATTGAAACGAAGTATCCGTTTATATCCGATTGTGGTTTGGGTGTCGATTTGAATCCATTCCCCTCCTACTTTTGCAGCTATGGAAAATTCTTTTACCCGTTGGCCTAAAGGAATATATTCCTGCAATAATACCCTATTAATTTCAGTAGGTTCGGTAAAGTCTACAGTAAGCGATGCTTTTGTGACGCCATCATCGGTTGCCCAATAGCTTGCGTCGTTGCCATCGGTTGCATTTTCAGGGGCATAAGTATCATTATTTCCCCGAATGTTCGTCGCCGAAACCTTAACTCCGCTAGCGAGTTTTTTGGCAAAATCGGCTTCTATTTGTTCTTTCAGACGCTTCAATTGTAACGCATCTATTTCGTGAATCAAACCTCTATCATCGACGGGCAGGTTCAGTAAAAAATTACCATTTCTACCAACAGATTCATAAAAGGTGTCCACTAAGCGAGTTAACGATTTTACTTGATGATCTTCCCTAGGATGATAATACCACCCAGGCCTAATGGATGTATTTACCTCCGCGGGCAACCAATGCGTTCCATCTTCATGCCCAGAACGCAGCTCTACATACCTAGGCCATCCCGGATAAATTTCGTCTCGCCGCATAATGCTCCAGTTCGTCTCATTGGCAAATCCTTCTTCCGTCCCTACCCATCGGATATCCGGACCACCGTCACTAAAAATAACGGCGTCGGGTTGCAATTCACGAACTATTGCTGTGACCTTATCCCATTCATAATAGGTTTTACTGTCTATTTTTCGAGTTTCATTGGCACCACCATAATAGCCCGATCCACCATTGGCCCCATCGAACCAAACTTCAAATATGTCACCATAATTGGTCAATAGTTCCCGTAGCTGTTCATGAAAATCAGCCACATATTCCGGTGTTCCATATTTGGCGGCATTTCTATCCCAAGGGGACAGATACACCCCTAGTTTTAAACCAAACTCCTCGCAAGCTTCGGACAAATCTTTAAGTACATCTCCATTACCATTTTTCCAAGGGGAGTTTTTTACCGAATGTTCGGTGGTCCTTGTAGGCCAAAGGCAAAACCCGTCGTGATGTTTTGCGGTAATAATCACTCCTTTCATACCAGCATCTTTAATTACTCTTGCCCATTGACGCACATCCATTGCCGTTGGGTTGAACTGGGATGGACTTTCGCCGCCCGTACCCCATTCCATATTGGTAAAGGTGTTCATGTTAAAATGGATGAAAGCATAGTAGCCCAACTCCTGCCATGCCAATTGCCTTTCCGACGGGAGTGGCCCTACCGGTTCTGGCGGAGTTACTTGAGAACAGGAAACAGCTAAAACTAGGGAGCAAAAAAATAAAAATACTTGAAACGAATATTTCATAATGACTTGGATACTTATAGTTTTAAAATATAACTACTCTTTCATAAAAGCATCGATTTGATGCCATTCATCTCCATTTAAATGTAAGGACGAATTCTGTTGTGGTAGTCCCGGTGTGCTTCTTCCGTTTTCAATGTACGATACCATCAATTCTTTTAGTTCTTGTACTACATCAGGATATTCTAAGACCAAATTTTTATTTTCCGAGGCATCAATATCTAAATTATATAATTGGAATTTAGGCATATCGCTTACATCGTCCTTGCCCGGTATGGGATAACTCCAACCGCCCGAGCCTGGAACAAAAATCAGTTTGTATTTTCCTTTTCTGATTGCAAAACTACCGTTGACAGAATGGTGTACCGTAGCTTCTCGCCTATAAGTGCCTACTTGCTTATCAACTAACAAGGCAAGTAAGGAAAAGCTATCCTCGCCCTCATTATCCTTTAAGGGATTTTGCACTATGGCTGCACAGGTTGCCATAAAATCGGTCAAGGAGATGGTTACATTTGAAATCTTATTTGGCGTTATTTTCGCTGGCCACTTAACAATAAATGGGATTCGGTGACCACCTTCATAAATATCCGCCTTATGTCCTCTAAGACCCGCGCGGGGATCGTGCCCATGTTGCGCTAAAATTTCAAAATCCGAAAATGGAGAAGGACCATTATCGCTAGTAAATACAATCATGGTGTTCTCGGTTATCCCTTGTTCCTCGAGTGTAGTCACCAACTGCCCTATATAATCATCTATCTGCATTATAAAATCTGCATAGGGATTTATACCGCTTTTCCCCAACCAGTCCGCCGTGGGCAAAATAGGTGTATGAGGTGACGGTAAGGCGAGATACAGAAAAAAAGGTGCCTCTTGCTGCGACTGCCCCTTGATATAGTCCATAGACCTTCGAAAAAAATTAGGGGTCACATCTTCATGTATAAAATCTGAAGCTGTTGGTCCTTCTCGCCACCACGTGTATTTACCGGTATCTACCGTTACACTATCTACCTTAGCAGTGATTTTATTATTTTCAACATAAACATAAGGTGCTATATCTAAGGATGCAGGGAGCCCGTATGAATAGTCAAATCCTAGCTCATTAGGAGAATGACTAATGTCTTTGGAAAAATCAAGATTTTCAAAATCTTCCGGATTCCAACCGTCACCACCAGAGTCAATAGTATCCTTTTCAGCCCAGTTCCAACCCAAATGCCATTTCCCAATAAATGCGGTATGATAGCCTGATTTTTTGAGTAGCGATGCAACAGTAGCCCTATTTTCAGGAATCAATGCCTTTGATTTTCCTGTAACTACACCACTTTTTAAAGGACTCCGCCAGCTATACCTGCCTGTAAGAATTCCATAGCGGGTTGGGGTACATACCGCGGACGAGCTATGGGCATCTGTAAACCGCATTCCAGTAATTGCCAGTTCATCGATATTTGGTGTTTTAATTTTTCCTGATGGATTAAAACTAGAGATATCACCATAGCCCAAATCATCAGCCAAAATATAAATGATGTTGGGAGGTTTTTGCTCTACCACTTCTGCCACCTTTTCGTCCTTGCAGGAAATAAAAAGTAAAACAATGAATATGATTAGAAGATAGGATTGTTTTAGCATAGTGGTAGGCTTTACAGAATATCATTAGCTAAAATAAGCAATTGATGCTATTTAGGAATAATTGTCGGGACAACGAAAACCCTAAGGCATGATAAAATGATATAAAAAACCACTCCAAAGTAATGAACCTTGAAATGGTTTTTAGCTAAATCAATATCCTTTTTCTAGTTGGACAAAACTTCTTTTTAATCTCTAATCTTTTGTAATGCGGTAAATAATATTCGCGCCACCGCCAGTTACATAAATAGCACCGGATGGGCTAACAGTAACACTATCAAAGAAAAAAGTCGGAGGTGTACCCTCAAGACCAGGGCCACCAAACTCAAGACCCTCGGCTATTACCGTCTTCTCACCTGTTACTAAATCAATGCGAGAAAGACGGGCCGCACCCGTTTCGGCAACAATCAAAGCGCCATCTATATCTAAGGCCAATCCTTCTGGATTAATTAGGTCACTGGCAACCGCAACCGGTGCCATAGGCGTTTTGCCTTCAAAACCAATCTGCCACACAATACCCGTGCCCCAATCGGCCACCCAAAGGGTTTCCCCATCGGTGGTCAAACCGCCCGGGGCAAATACGGTTGCATTGTCTATAGGAAGTATCATTGCATTATCACTTGCCCAGACCACGCCTCCAAGTCCAACATCCGAAACGGCAATATCGTCCTGTACCCGTACCGCATCTACAGGGGCGCCCATGGGATAATTTTCTACTATTTCATATGTTTGAGGATTAAAAACTTGAACCCTAGCATCGAACCATGAACAAACTATGAGGTTAGTGCCATCCGCGGAAAGATTCATCGACACTACCAAGGCTGGCTGAGGAGGATTTGGCGGTATCAAATAGCCTTTATAATTATTTTCTTGGTCCCCGTTGGTAGCGTTGAGCTGTCTAACGTAATAATGATCCGCCACATATAGTTTATCGACATTGTCGGCTCCGTCTAAAAAAGCTAAGCCTTGCGGAGAAATGATTCCACCTGGGCTAATAGTACGTAGTTCTCCATTGGGAAGCAATTCGCCCACCCAGCCTTGGTCATTATTGGTCATGTATAAGCTTCCATCCGCATCGAAGACCATATTGTCGAGACCAGGATCTAGAGTGGTGAACAATGTTGAGGCTCCGGTCATAGGATCTATCTTAAATACCTCTCCGGTTTGATCTAGCACGGTAAGCATCCCCTCTGAATCAAATTTTACAGCTGCAGGATTTACAAATCCTGTGGCAAGTACCTGGGCTGATCCATCGGCAAAAGGGTCTGATGCAGGATCACCAACTCTATCCACATCTACACTTATCACAAGCCCACCCGCAAACGAGGGGCCGTACAAGCGCCCGTCAGAACCAAAGTCAAATGAATTAAAGAACCCCAGCGGAAATGGATTGGCCTCTGTGGCTACGATAATAGGTCGTGGAAGTTCCTCAAGACTTGGGTCTAGTTCATATAAGCCATCCCCCAAAAAACATAATCCTACAAATAGTCGCCCATCATCAGAAAACGCAATAGGGTTAACCCCTGGGGCTACAAATTGCTTGGTAACAGTACCGTCTGGTTCCCTACGACCTACTTCACCAATCAAAATATCGGTCCAATAAAGAGATCCGTCGGGTCCAAAAACAACATCATCTGCCCCTACGACCTGCGTCTCCGATCCTAAACGTTCAGAGATGGTTCCGTTCTGCTTGTCCATTACCGCAATCTGTTGACCGAGCACACTACCAATATAAAGATTACCATCTGGCCCAATATCCACGCCGTTTGCTCCTTTTAAGGGAGCAGCAGCCCCAATTTCACTCACCGTGTAAGTAACCAGTTCAGGTGTTTCTTCTTCTGGTTCTTCCTCTTCAGGAGTCTCAGTTTCCTCTTCAGGAACTTGTACCGTGTCATCATCGCTGCAGGAATAGCCAATACATAAAATGGCCAAAAAGACGAATTTTAAAAATAATTTTACAGATTGTTTTTCAATTGTTTTCATAGGTTCAAGGTTTAATAGGTTTATAATCGATTTACAATAATCACTATAATGGAAGCTGTTGGGGGGAAGGCATATACTACATGCGATTTGATAAAGTTGCGATGTTGCCTTAACTATTCCTTGGACTTAGATTGCGCAAATAGGACAGGGATTGCATTAAGGAGGCTAGCTCAATAATTTTTGAGGGCAGAGGGCTTAAAAAGGTAACTTAAACCTTATTTCGAGCTCAGTCGAGGACCTTAACAGCTACATTTGCATACTGTCTTGTTTGTTTATTTGCAAGATGTTAGGGTCAAATTTGGTTTTTACCTAGATTATGCCCAAGGTTTGCGTTTTCACCCCTATGGTTTTTCCATCCAGCGCGGCGGAGAAAAACCGCTGATGCCTTTCTCTCAATCAAATTTCGTTCGTCGGAGGCAAGAGAAATGACGGAAGGCGCCTTTACCTATATTCTTTCAATCAAAATTTTAAAATAATATTAGATGGAGTTTTGATCGCGCCATTGTTGTGGTGCCATACCAAATTCCTTTTTAAATACCCGACTGAAATAGGCGGCATCTTTAAAACCACAGTCGGTGGCAATGGCGGAGACTTTTAAGCCTGAATGTACCAGTAACTCTTTTGCCTTTAGCAAGCGTACATAGCGTATAAAATAGGTGGCCGAAAGCCCGGTCAACGCCGACAGTTTGCGGTGGACCTGTGAGTTGCTCAAGGCAACTGCCCTGCATAGTTTTACAACATCAAAATCCGTATCGTCCAAATTTTCCTCTATTTCTTTTTGCACTTGTGCCACAAATGCATTGTCCAAACTATTAGCAAAGGGAATGCTTTCATAAGTTGCGGACTGCCCCACTGTTTTTAATGACACACGCTCAGTAGAAACTGTTTTTATGGTATTGCCCTCTTGCTGCTTTTTTAGGGATCTTACCGAAAGACCCGTTTCTAGCGACGACCGATAATACTGCTGTAACAATTGGCGTAGTTCAAGCAGATTCTTGGTGCGCAACAAGAGTTCTTTTTTGTGAAAGGGCTTGGTCAGGTAGTCATCGGCCTTTTGTTCCAAGCCTTCCAATCTGCTTTCCAAATCGGCCTTGGCGGTAAGCATAATAATGGGAATGTGACTGGTACGTTGATCGCTCTTTAAGGTGCTACATACTTCAAACCCATCTTTAAAGGGCATCATGACATCTAACACAATAAGGTCTGGAGTGATATCAAAGGCCATCTCCTCACATTCTTTTCCGTTTTTCGCAATCACTATCGCATACTCTTTTTGTAAACAATAGGCGATATAGGTGCGAACATCGTCATTGTCGTCCGCAATCAATACTAGTGGGGCTTCTTGAAGACCATTATCTTCGATGGTGCTACCTGTTGACATAAAGGGGAAGTTGGTTTCCACACTTAATACCGAGTCTTCGCTATTGCTATTTGTTTCTAAAACGGAAATTTTTATTCCCGGTTCCCCAAATTCTGAATTATGATGTATTGGTAGGGTTACTTTAAACTCTGCACCTTTACGTTTGTAACTTTTTACCGAAATAGTACCCTCCATGAGCTTTACCAGCTCACGTGTAAGCGCTAATCCAACACCTGTACCCTCCCCATGACGGGTATGGGAACTATCCGATTGATAAAAACGGTCAAAAACATAAGGTAGATCAGCTTTTCCAATACCAATACCAGTGTCTTTGATTTTAAGAATAAAACGATTGTCCTTATAACCTGCTGAAATATAGATATGGCCTCCATTTGGCGTGAATTTGACTGCGTTAGCGATAAGGTTGGAAGCTATCTGCTGTAATCTCACTTCGTCAAAATCCATAATCAGTTCATCTTTATCCGTAAGAAAGTGAATCTGAATGCCTTTATTCTCAGCCAAAGAGTGGAAGCTTTCTGTAATATATTTCAGATAGGACACAATATCTGCTTGCTTATACTGCAAGTTTAACTTACCGTTTTCCAACTTACTTAGATCCAGTAGTTGATTGACAAGCATAAGCAAATTACGGCCATTACGGGTAATCATATCCAATCCTTCCTTAAAATGCTCCTTTGGATGCTCCAGTATTTGCTGTGCCATACCCAGAATTACAGTCAACGGAGTACGGAATTCGTGCGTAATATTGGTATACAATTTAGTTTTAACGGCATCTAGTTCCTTTAAGCGAAGTGCTTCCGCCTTTTGTAACTTTTGATTAATTTTAAACCTATAAAAGACATAAATACTACTACCGATAACAATTATATAACATAGATAGGCCCACCAAGTACCCCACCATGGAGAGTGGATAGTAACCTCCATACTTACTCCTTCTTCGTTCCAAATTCCATCGGCATTTGATCCTTTAACTCTAAAGGTATAGGTGCCAGGAGAGAGGTTGGTGTATCTGGCTTGGCGCTCTTTAGAAGCTGGTGTCCATTCCGTATCATAATTTTCTAATTTCCATGAATACAGATTGTCCTCGGAACGCAGGTAGTGCAACGCCACAAACTCAAAACTAAGGTCTTTTTGATTGTGTTTAAGGCTAATGGCATCTGTATACCCCACTGTTTTTTTAAAGATTGTCCAATCTGGGGCATCATAACTATTGCCGTTAATTGCCATTGCGGTAATTACGACCGATGGGGGCGTACTATCTTTTTTTATAAGATCTTTTGGACGAATTCTGTTGAGACCATTTCCCTGTCGGCTACCCATCCAGATATCACCATCATGGGTTTTTAAGCTTACCAGAAAAAATTCCGGATATTTTTGAAAGCCGTCGTTATTAAAATAGTTTTTAAAGGATGTTGACTTTGTATCAAAAACAGAAAGTCCCCTTGCGGTAGGCAACCATAATTGACCCAAATCATCGAATACCAGTTCAGAACTGTCATAAATATCATTATGCAAAAGGCCTTTTGATTCTCCAAAGAGCTCAACGTCATTTACTCCTGGCCCTACCAGTGCCAAACCGCCCCCGCTGTAGGTGCTGATCCATAATTTTCCATTAGTTGCTTTTGCATAAGAATTGGTGGATGGAATATTGTAATTGGTGTTGCGATGAAATACATCTCCTTCATGATCATAGAGGTTTAATCCACCATCCGTTCCTACCCACATGCGACCGAGATCATCGTCTGTGATGAATCTAATTTCATTACTCCCCAGTGAAAGTGAATCTTTGGAATCATACCCATAGTGCTTAAAACGTTTTTCCTTTTTTAGGTATTTAAAAATCCCATAAGAATTATCTTGAGGGTCGCCAAGCCAAACAGCACCACTCGCATCAAGAAATAAAAACGCAGCCCGATCGCAAGGTAAACCGTGTTCTTCCTTATTGGCGAGCTCATATTTTTCCCTTATTTTACCAGTGCTTCTATCTAGCAGATAAATCCCACGATTTTCAATGGTTACCCATATACTGCCATCGGTATCTTCCAGTAGTGCCCCAACACTAAGTTTGTCCTTTGTATAACTTACCTCCGAAATAAAATCTACTTTTTCAAATGTTTCTTTCGCTTCTTCAAAGCGATAAAGACCTTGCCCATCTGAGCCTAACCATAGAGTGCCTTGAGAATCTTCGAAAAATTTATTGAAATTACTAAGACTTATTGGCCCTACGTTCTTAGAGATGCCAATCTGTTGGAAGTTACCATTTGGTTTTTTTATAGCGACGCCAGATTCCGTTGCTACCCATAGTCTTTTCTTACTATCTTCAAATAGTTGCATGATGGTATCGGAAGGAATGCTAAATGGGTTTTTTGGGTCGCTTTTCAAAAGTTCTATTTGTCTGGTTTTGGGAGACTGTTTGTAGAAGCCAGGACGATAAAATAGCCAAGATAGCCCTGAGTTATCCATAAATGACTTTTGGTATAAGCCAGACCTGTTTGAATTATTTTGATCATTAAATTTAGAATCATAGTACGTGAAGGATTTGGTGCTAAATTCATATATCATATAGTGAACAGGGTCAGGATTTCCACTATACAAATTAGACAGTAACCCAAATGTTATTTTTTCTTTATTTTGATCGCCGGGAATAATAAGGTCAATGTTTTTATAGCCGGTATTAAAATTTAGAGGACCTTGACCAAATGATAAACGGGTATAGTTATCGTTTTTAGGGTCAATGATGGTTATTTCATTAGTTACATGCATAACCCAATAACGGCCATAAAAATCTGCAAAGGCAAACTGCACTTCTGTATCAGGCAAAGAATGCTCGTTATCTCGGTTAGTGGTGTACTGCGCTATGCTTTGTCTTGTAACCGGATCCCAAATATATAGGCCATGTTTCCCTATCAATAAAAAGTTTTCACTATTTAAGGTATTTAAGGAAATAAGCGTATCCTTAATTTCGGTACCCGGTATTTTTTCGCCAGAAGGAACAATCAATTCAAAATCGTCATTTTCGGATGTCCATACCTTAAGATTTCCAGAAGATTCTACGTACCATACACTACTGTCAATTTTAGAGTAGAAAAGATTCTGTAGGCCTATCACATTGTTTCTAAATACTTCTTCATAAGGATAGTCTTTTGCGATTTCGGTTTTTGTATTAAAACGGGCAAGTGCCGAGGTGTCTTGTGCATGGTTTAAGAACCAGACATTATTTTGAGCATCCTCAAATAACATTTGGATATCTGTTGTAGGTATTTTTGGCGTATCTTTAAACTGAGGTTTATACCTACGACCTCTTTCGGTACTTGGGTCAAAAGAAAAAATTTCATCTGAGTCCAAATAACCCATCCAAAACTTACCCTCCTTTGTTTTTACAAGCCCACTATTGGCGTTTCCTATTTTTAGAATGGTGCCATCGATTTCGTTTTTATACTCTTTATACACTTTAAAATCATACCCATCGTATCTAACCAAGCCATTTTGGGTGGTTAACCAAATGAAACCTTGGTCGTCCTGTAGCATATTACCCACATATTCTTCTGGGAGACCTTCAGCTACACCATATTTTTTGAAGGCTATTTTTTCTTCCTGTGAAAATATGGTTTGAAATGGCCATGTAATGAGTAGCACAATAAATATTGAAAAGCTATGCTTAGTACTTATTTTCATATTGTTTAAAGTGATAAAGGCTACGGATTGACTCTCATCCATCAATCTGATTTCTACTACAACTTAATCTTTGGGGGAATAAATAGTTATGCTGCTAGTTCAAAGCTTTAGACAGGGGGGAAGTAATTTGTTACTAAATATAGTACTTAAAGCATAAAGTATCACTGAATGTTCAAGCATAGTTGTTTTTAATAGTAAGGACTACATATCCAAGTGGTGCTTCATAAAATCAACCTTATAATTTTTACTTACTTTTCGTACACCATATGCATTATATCTTCAGATATAACATAATTTCTTAAAGACATGCAGTAAACCTAGTGGACATTTCTGGTTAATGAATTTAGGAAATAAAATAATAAGCTATTTTTCTTGCACTAAATTGAATATCCTAGCGTAGGAAGGCTTGCCTATTGAAAATCATTTTATGTTATACGCATCCTTTAAACTGGGAAAACACTTAATTTAAAGCTTGCCGAACATCTGCAATAATATCATCAATATGTTCTAGTCCAACGGATACCCGAACCATACCATCCGTAATACCTGACTCTGCCCGTTCTACTTTGGATAATTTACTATGTGTCGTAGATGCCGGATGCGTTACAATACTTCTGCTATCTCCCAGATTGGCAGAAAGTGACAACATTTTTATGGAGTCGAAGAATTGTTGCCCTGCGTTCAAACCTCCTTTGACTTCAAAAGCTACTACACAACCGCCAGCCTTCATCTGTTTTTTAGCTATCTCGTATTTGGGATGTGATTTAAGAAATGGATATTTTACCCAATTTACTTTGTTGTGACCTTCCAAAAACTCAGCTAACTTTAAGGCATTTTCACAATGCCGATCTACACGAATGGCCAAAGTCTCCAAACTTT
>CAZUIE010000045.1:3660-22446 GCA_964620945.1 uncultured Maribacter sp. | reverse complement strand
CCGGAACTTAGGAGTACTAATTAACAATCTTAAAAGTTGAGTGTAAATATATTGTTGTGAATAGTCTATTTCTTGTGGTGAACTATTGGAAATCGTACATTTGATAATAGTTGCCCCATTTCACTGAACTAAAATGTATTATAATGAAAATAGCTATAGGTAACGACCATGCAGGTACGGAGTATAAATTGGCGATTATTGGTTTATTGAAATCTATGAATATAGAATTAACCAATTATGGTACAGACGGGTCTGACAGTGTCGATTATCCAGATTTTGTTCATCCCGTTGCAGAAGATGTGGAAGCAGGTACGGTAGATTTTGGTATCATTATATGTGGTAGTGGCAATGGCGCTTCTATGACAGCAAATAAACATCAAAAAGTTCGCTCTGCATTATGTTGGACAAAGGAGATAGTAGAATTAGCCCGTTCTCATAACGATGCCAATATTTTAAGTCTTCCTGCACGTTTTATTTCACTACCACAAGCATTAGAAATGGTTACTACTTTTTTAAATACTGAATTTGAAGGTGGAAGACACGAAAGACGTATTGAAAAAATACCTTGTCAATAGTTATTTAAGGGTTTCATTCTTCATTTTAATAGCCTTTTAAAAGAACTCGGTAGAACTCCTATGAATTTATTCCTATGAGGTTTAACTGATTTTAGAAGTATCGTACCTCTATTTTTTAAAAATAATAATATGGGACACTCACATTCTGGTCATAACCACGGACATTCACATCCAGATTTAAAGGGAAGAAATCTTATCATTTCTATTGTACTGAATATTGTGATTACCGTAGCACAGGTAATAGGTGGGTTATTATCTGGAAGTCTTTCCCTTTTATCCGATGCTCTCCATAATTTTAGTGATGTTCTTTCGCTTATGGTAAGTTATGTAGCTACGGTACTTTCAAAAAAAGAAGCTTCGACCAATAAGACATTTGGTTATAAGCGCGCAGAGATTATTGCAGCTTTTGTTAATGCCGCATCGTTAATGGTTGTGGCCGTTATATTGATAAAAGAGGCTATAGAACGATTTTTGAATCCGCAGGAAATAGAATCCACTCTTGTTATCTGGCTATCTTTAATTGCTATTGCAGGAAACGGTCTTAGTGTATTGTTATTGAAGAAAGATGCGAAAAGTAATATGAACATGAAATCCGCGTATTTGCACCTATTAACCGATATGATGGCCTCGGTTGCAGTTTTTGTTGGTGGATTGTTAATGCTTTATTTAAAATGGTATTGGGTAGATCCGACACTAACGCTGGTTATTGCGATTTATTTGATATACATGGGTTATGATCTTTTAAAAAATTCAACAAGAGTATTGATGTTGTTTACCCCTAATAGTATACAGTTACAGCTCATTGTAGAGGCGGTAAAAAAGATGAAATTTATTAAAAATGTACATCACGTACATATTTGGCAATTAAACGAGGACGAAGTACATTTAGAAGCGCATATAGATTTTGAAGAAGATATTCGGCTTTCACAGTTTGATATTATTTTGGAAGAAATAGAAGAAGAATTATTTCATAACCATGGAATAAACCATGTAAATATTCAACCGGAATTTGGTAAATGCGATAACAAACAGATAATTGTACAGGATTAGGGATGGATATAGCTGTAAAAACTTTTGAGGAGCTTAATACAACTGAACTTTATAATATTCTTCAATTACGTTCAGAAGTTTTTGTTGTGGAACAGGATTGTGTATATCAAGATTTAGATGGTAAAGATCAAAATGCATTACACATAATTGGCACTAAGAAAAGCAAGGTTGTTGCCTACACCCGTATTTTTAAACCAGGGTATTATTTTAAAGAAGCCAGCATTGGAAGAGTTGTCGTTGCTAAAGATGAAAGACGTTATGGTTATGGCAAAGAAATTATGGAAGCATCTATACAAGTAGTAAAACAAAGACTAGGGGGTACAGATATTACAATTTCTGCTCAGACTTATCTTAAAACATTTTACAATAACTTAGGATTTAACGAAACAGGAGATGGATACTTGGAAGATGGTATACCACATATAGCCATGCATTTAAAAAAGATATAGATAACTAAAACAATTTGTATTATCAATTCTTTTTAATTGTAAACACAAGGTTCAAAATACCTCTAAATTTTAATGGGTGTTTTGTTGCTAAGGTTAATATCTTCTAACATCATATCGGTAAACTTATAATGTCCTCTAGTGGTTATTATCCTGAAACGATTAGAGTGCATTCTGCTTAAGGTGTCTAAGAATAACCATTTTGACTTGAGTAAACGTGGTTTTTCGGATTTTAAACTAATTTCGAAAAAATATTTTCTACCGTTTTTCATTGCTACGATATCCGGTGTAACTTTAGAATCGGCTCCCTTTCTAATGAAGGATTTTGGGGTTTCGTATCCCTCCATATCTGCTTTTATATTTTCAAAACCGGTAGCTTCCAAATGATGTATCGATTTTTCTAAAAACTCTGTGTTTTCTGTTTTGTCTACTTGTACCATAGCGAATAATATAATAATAAAAAACCAAAAAATCAAATAACTGGTGCTGATTTACAATAACTTAACTTTTGTAAACCTATAAAATTTACGTTTTAGAGTTCAGGTATACTTTACTCATGTAGCCATAATGGCTAGGTCTCCGGTCTGATAATACAATCAGCTAACAAAACTGTATTTTAAACTGTACAGTCTATTTTAACGGTTTATGTTGTTATCTTTTGAAACTGTGTTTCCGTTCAAAGGTTTAAAACAACTATAATTAGTAAAAATATGGCCAGGAAATCCAATATACACAAGACAAACAAACCATCTGGTTCATTAAGGTATTTAAGCAAGACGCTTCGCCAAGCCATTTTGTAGTAAAAAACTCAATCTCAGAATTAGATTAGTAGGTTGTTCTGCTTTATTGTCCGATGATATATAAAGGTAGCCTTCAGTTCTATGGTCAAGTTCTTTTATTTTCAGTTTTCCATGTCTTGTTTCGTGGTTATTAACCAAATTGTTTAGGTGTAACTCTGTAACTCCCTTACGGTTTAAATAACTAATTAGTTTCGCTCGGTTGACCAAGGTTATTTTGCAGCTTGTAAAAGTATTGGGTGCATCAGTATAAATTCCGGTAATAAGTGAATAAAATTGCGTTTTTTTGGATAAATCATAAAACCATCCTTTTTTTAGGGCACTTGATTTTTTATATGACAATTCAAAAGCAAAGGTCGGCAAGTCGTCGTTGATGTAATCTAGTTGGGCTTTTTCGTCTATCCCATAGCTAATACCAGTCTCTTTATGGGTAAACAGGAGGTCAATACCCTCAAACTGGCATTTTCTATCATCTATTCGTTTAAAATTATAGTGTTTTAGGTTTTTAGTGTAATATTGATCTACAAGTACTGAAAGCCGCCGCTCTTTTTTTAAATCAGTCTTAAAATTGCTTTTTAAAACCAAGGGACTAGGAATTAATTCTTTTAAATAAGGCGTTTCCAATTCGCTCAACTACGCCAACAACCAATGCATTTCCCATAAAAAAAGCACGTTTAGCAGCAGTAATACCTTCTAATTTCGTATGGTTGTCAGGAAACATATTTAGTCTTTCCAATTCTATCGGAGTTAAACGACGTAAACGTTTGTTATCTTGAATAACATGTTTAAAACGGGAAGGTGATTTGCCACCCTCGCCTGTTATAATGGTTCTAGAGGCATTATCCAAGGCGTCTGGAAAAATCATTCCCCCTTCACTATAGTTGTATGTAAATCCACTTTTGGCGGTTCGCACCTCTCTTTTAGCCCCCTTTAAATAGTCCCATTTGGGGTAATCGTTAGGAGAAATATAGAATTCTTCAGGTACTTCCTCCGTTTCAAGAATATCTTTTAAGACCGTACGTTTTCCTTCATAGGCGGCGCTCGTTTTTTCCGTGTATACTTTACCGCTAATAAAAACGCCACTATTTTGAAATGGGGATAGCTTTTGGCCCACATTAAAGGATTCTGAAAGCTCTACTAAATCATCTGTAATGAAAAACGTATTTTTAATAGAGGATACAGTTCCGATTGGAAAAGCAGCCGCAAAGGTTCCTTTCTTATGAATCCAATCTTCTGTTTTTGATTTTTCTAAGGTTTTATAGACCTGGGTGGTCTTATGATAGCCAATAAAAAAGATACGTCGTCTTCGTTGGGGCATTCCATAATCCGCTGCATTAATAACACGCCATTCAACGGCGTAGCCTAGTTCATCCAGGCTTTTTAGCATTATCGCAAAATCTCGCCCACGTTGGTTGGAGGGTGATTTTAACAGGCGGTCTACATTTTCTAAAAACAAATACTTTGGTGGGTTCTTTTGTTCTGAAACTATGCGATGAATGCTCCACCATAAGACGCCTTTCTTTCCTATAAGACCTTTGGAGTTTTGCAATGTGGTTGCCACGGAATAATCCTGACAAGGAAAACCGCCAACAAGCATGTCAGCATTTGGAATATCTGTGGTATCTACTTCCGATATATCTTTATTGCTATGATTCGTAGGCCCAAACTTTTTCTCGTAGACCAAAGAAGCGTGCTGTGCCTTTGTACTTGGCTCCCATTGGTTACTCCATACAACCTCATAGTTTTTAGCCTGCTCTAGCCCTAATCTAAATCCGCCTACTCCGGCAAATAGCTCTATAACCTTTAGTTTATTCATTGACCGCTAAAGTAAGAATTTTTTAAGGCTAGGCTCAAAACCATAAGTAAAGAACTAATTGTGATTATGTACTTTTACAAAAAACAAGAATTATGTGTTTAAGGCTTAGTTGCATAGCGTTGGTTTTACTGTTAATTTTGGGTTGTAGGACGGAAACGTCTTTAGAAAACCCTGTTCAAAATCAAATAGATGCGCTACAAAAAATAGTAGCCCCAGATAAAAGGGTGGCTGTTTTTCAAATAGAAGCACGTAAAAAAGCAGACGTCTATGTCCTAAAAGGGCAGACAGACCAACCTAAAGGGCTAAGAGCGTTACGGGACTCCTTAACCGCAAACAATATTTTGTTTCTAGACAGTGTTACCATATTACCAACGGCGGAGTTGGGAGATAAAATACGTGCCATCATCAACATATCTGTTGCCAACCTCAGAAGCAATCCAAAACATAGTGCAGAACTGGCCACACAGGCTACTCTAGGAACCCCTGTAAAAGTGCTAAAAAAGGAGGGCGGCTGGTATTATATACAAACACCTGACAAATATTTGGCATGGGTAGACGCTGGTGGTATTGAATTGTTTACAGAGCAAGCGATAAAAAACTGGGAATCCAACCCTAAGATGATTTACACTAAAACGTATGGCCATGCCTATTCTGGTCCGGATAGGACCGAAATTGTATCCGATTTAGTAGCAGGAAACGTTTTAGAAGTACTTAAATATGCCGATAAATTTTATATTGTTCGCTTTCCCGATGGAAGGCAAGCGTATGTAGCCCATGAGGAATCAGAGAAATACGAGGACTGGTTGGTTGGCCTCAATAGTAGTTCCGATGCCTTGGTGGAAACTTCCAGACGTTTTATGGGTGTTCCTTATTTATGGGGCGGCACCTCCACCAAAGGAATGGATTGTAGTGGATTTACAAAGACTATCTATTTTTTAAACGGAATGATTATTCCAAGGGACGCCTCACAACAAGTACACATCGGCAAACCTATTGATGACTCTGGAAAGTTTGATTCCTTGGAAGCTGGCGATTTGCTTTTTTTTGGTAAAAAAGCAACAGATTCTATTAAAGAAAAAGTAGTTCATGTAGGTATGTGGATTGGCAATAACGAATTCATTCACGCCTCTGACATGGTCAGGATAAGTAGTGCGGACAAAGAAGCTACTAATTATGACGAATATAATATGAATAGATACTTGCGTACCAAACGTATCCTAAAAGAAGAGGATAAGGATTTGATTGATTTGCGGCGGGTTTCCATGTTTAAATAAGCAGCCACCTCACAACTCTACTGTCCTTCCCGTCCTAAAGGACTCATCCGCGGCCAAAACAATCCTTAGGCTATTAATAGCATCACGCAGATGGAGGCTTACATCTAAATTCTCTTGAATCGTTTTTAGAAAATATTTTTGTTCCAACAGGCAGAGCTCATCATGGTCGGGTTCATCAGAAGTGTCAATAAGCTCATCCGGCTTTGTGAATTTTCCATTGATATCCAAAGTGCTATAATGTAATTTTAAAGCTCCCGTTTTAGAGTGGTCGTCCACGCTGTCCGAATCTCCTTTGGCTTCATCGATGATAGAAACACACCCTTTTGGGCCTATGACGTCCTTTACGAAAAAAGCGGTTTCGCTAATCATTGGCCCCCAACCAGCCTCATACCAGCCCACGGAACCATCTTTAAAACGAACTTGCAACTGCCCGTAATTATACATATTGGCATCAATTTCATTAGATAAGCGAGCCCCAATGGCGCTTACGCTAATAGGAACAGATTGGGCCATCAAACACATAATATCTACATAATGTACCCCACAATCCACAATAGGCGACATAGAGTTCATCAGTTGTTTGTGCGTGTACCAAGTAGCACCAGAACTTTGTTGGTTCAGGTTCATGCGCATCACTAAGGGCTTGCCTAAGGTACGTGCTAGGTCTACGAATTTTGCCCATGCAGGATGCACCCTTAGAATATAGCCAACGACCATTTTCTTGCCTTTTTGAAGCGCTAGGAGAACCAAGCTTTGGGCATCTTCCACGGACAACGCCAATGGTTTTTCCACGAATACATGTGCGTTTGTGTTTAAAGCAGCTCGAATATAATCGGCATGGGTATCAGGGTAGGTATTTATGGAAACCGCATCCGGATTGGTTTTCGCCAAAGCGCTTGTATAATCCCCAAATGTGGGATAGACGCCCAACTCGGCCGATAGCTTTTCTCGACTCTCAGGTCTTCTGCTGACAAGACCAACAATTTCAAAATGTTTTAATTTGTGGTAGGCTCTTGCATGGGATGTACCCATATTTCCACAACCAACGACCAAGATTTTAATAGGTTTCATAATAACTATTTTAGTGTAAAAGCAATTATTTTGTTCCCCTTTTCCGTTCCTAACTTCTCCCCCCCACAGGCGATGGCAATATACTGTTTGCCATTAACTTCGTACATCGCGGGGGTGGCAAAGGCCGCTGCTGGCAGTTTGTATTCCCAGAGCTTTTCGCCGGTATGCTTATCAAAAACACGAAAAAAGCTATCTCGAGTGGCTCCAATGAACAACAAGCCATTTTCGGTTACTACAGGGCCACCGTAGTTTTCCGTGCCTGTTCCCTTGCCTTTTTCACCTAGTTCCGGTGTGTCGCCCAAAGCAATGGACCAGTTATAATCGCCCGTGTTTAAATCAATGGCATGCAGGGTGCCCCAGGGTGGCGCAATGGCCGGTAGTCCTTTGCTGTCCAAGAACTTTGTGTATCCCGTGTGTTTGTATTTTGTTTCGTTAGAAGTATTTAAAGCTGTGCCTTTAACTTCAGTTTTGCTTGGGTTGTTTGCCTTTTGATTCTGTACCTTCTCATCCCACAGAAAGTGTAATAAGGCTTTCATTTCATCTTCTTTAATTTGAGGAAAACCGGTCATCATACCTTTTCCTTTTGTAATGATATTTGCTACATCTTCCTTGTTTTGGCGAAGCTTTAAATCTATCAAAGAAGGGAAACCGCTCGCTGCGACACCTTTTCTATTGGTTTGATGGCAACTCACACAATACTTTTGGTACGTAGTTGCGCCCAAAGGCATAGTTGAAGTAGTACCTTTTTCTTCACGAAGTTGTAATATCCAAGGCATTTCGTTGGAGTTCACATAAAGGATGCCTTCCTCCGGATCGCTTGCGGCACCGCCCCATTCTGCAGCCCCATCATAACCTGGAAGCAACAAGGTTGGTGTTAACGCGGGTGGTGCGTATTGCCTTTTGTCGGCTGATTTGAAATAGGCCAACAATGAATCGCGGTCTTCTGCAAACGGACTTATATCTTCTTCAGTTACATTTTGCGACATTCGTGCGAAAGATTTTGGTTTTACTGGAATGGGCTGGGTAGGCCATGCTTCTTCGCCAGGTATGTTGGAGGGCGGAACTGGTACTTCGGTAATATCGAACAACGGTTCGCCCGTGAGTCGTTCAAAAACATAAACATAGCCTTGCTTGGTCACTTGTGCCACGGCGGGTATTTTTTTACCGTTTCGTTCCACCAATAAAAGATTGGGCGGAGCAGGGGGGTCACGATCCCAAATATCATGATGGGTAAATTGAAAATGCCATATATACGCTCCCGTATCAGCGTTTAGGGCCAAAATACTATTTGCATATAAATTACGTCCTAAACGATTTCCTCCGTAAAAATCTGGCGCCGCAGAGCCAGTAGGCACATAAATAATTCCCGCTTTTTCATCTACTGCCATTCCGGCCCAATTGTTGGCCGCCCCAACAATGGGGCTTCTATATGCCGTAGAATCCTGCCACGTTTCATAACCGTTCTCCCCAGGATGGGGAATGGTATGGAACACCCATTCCAACTCCCCGGTAAGTACGTTAAACGCCATAATATCTCCAGGCGCAGCATCTTCCCCCTCGGACAAACGAAGCGGCATTATAATGAGGTCTTTGTAAATACTGCCAGGCGTATTGGAACTAACGAACTTATCCTTGGCAGCGTCAGGCATACCCGACCGCAGGTCTATTTTTCCTTTATAGCCAAAAGAAGCTATAGGGCTGCCAGTAAGGGCGTCGAGTGCGTATAAATTGGGGCCTGCAACATAAAGGATACGTTTGTCCCCCCCTTGTTCCCAATAGGCTACACCCCTACTAGAAGCTCCTGCGTTTTGTAAGGAGTCTCCAAAAGTCCATAGTTCTACTCCTGTTACGGCATTCAAGGCTACTGCACGCAAAGCTGCAGTTACCCCATATAAAATGGAATCTACTACCAATGGGTTCATCTGCATTTGGCCCCAATCGGAAGCTTCATAGGTCCAAGCAACCTCTAGATTTTTTAGATTGTCTTTTGTGATTTGAGATAGGGTAGAATAGTGGCTTCTGCCAGAATCGCCCAAATAGGAAGACCAAGTAACATATTCCTTTCCATTAAGCGGTTTATTCTTGTTTTCACCACATGCTAGTATTATAAGGCTAAAGAGTGCTATAAGAATGCTTGGAGACGTTAATTTTTTCAAGGCTGATTTTTTTCAAAGTGAATCGCTTTAAAAGTAATAAAAAGGTAACAATTAGGTGCCTCTCTCTGGGTTTTGCTTCTATTGAACTCACTCTGAAATTAGGCTTGTCGATGAGACTTGTTTGGTTTTTCTTGTGCTGGACGTGATTCAGCAAAAGCCCGACAGGTCTGACGTACGCCTATAAGGTTTAGCTTATACAAACTGCAAAACCTTCTACAGTACTAAGTAAAATATTTTTTGATACTATTTCTGCAGGCATCTCGATAAGAATGGCCGAACAAATTCAAATGTACTAGTAGAAAGTACAATTGGTAGATATCATTTCGTTCTATTTCACCCCCTATTTTTGGAAAATGTTCTCTATAAGCCTGATAAAAAGAAGTGTCGAAACCTCCGAAAAGTCGGGTCATGGCTACATCTACCTCATGATGACCACAATAGATGGCAGGGTCAATTAAATAAGGGCTGCCATTTTGGGCGATGAGGTAGTTGCCGCTCCATAAGTCGCCATGTAAAAGGGATGGCTTGGTTTTAGGGAAAAACCTTCCACAAGTTTTCAATAATTTTGTTTTTGATGGAATTTCGGCTAATGAAAGTAATCCTGATTCCAGTGCTATTTTCAATTGGGGTAATAGCCGTTCCAAAGTAAAGAAGTGGGCCCAATCAGCATGTGTTTTATTTGATTGAGGAAGGGTTCCGATAAAATTGTCCGTTTCCCATCCGAACTTTTCGGCAATGGAAAATTTATGAAGTGCAGCCAGTTCATGCCCAAAAAGTTCCATGTCTTTTGGTGCTGGTTTTTTTGGCTCTATATATTCCATCAACAAAAAGCTCCCTGTTTCCCAATGTTCATACACGAAAATTTTGGGTACGGCAATGCTTTTGGTTAGTGCGATGGTGTTTAGTCCAGCTTTTTCCGCTTGGAACATATCAAATGCAGTCGTTGATAAATTAACTTTACAAAAAAAGCGTTCTGTATCTGTCTCCAACAAAAAAGCGCTGGAGATATCTCCTCCAGAAATAGCTGTTATGCGCACTATTTTTATACAGAGCAGGTATTCGATATGGGTTTTTAGGTTTTTGTTCATGGCCGTTTATGAATCAAGTTCAGTCAAAAAGAGGACATTTTCAAGTCTGGAATGGAGCTTCCAGAAATAACGAAAAATGATTAGACAGAAGAGTAAAGTGCCCACAATTACAAATGCCAAAGTATGCACTTTTAAACCTGCTTCAATGATATTAGTATTTTTAATAAGTAAACGCAGTCCTGGCTGGGGAATATAAGCCATCATCATCAATGGGGTTAATAAAAACGCTTTGATTATTTTCAAGAGTGTTGTTATATTTAGAATACTTAAGATTGTAAAAAAAGTCATAGGCAATCCTGTGAATAACTAAACGCTTGCCACTTTACAATTGGAAAGACTGACCCTGATAAGCGATTCGAAACCCTTTTTTTAATACAGTCGCCGACTGTACACTCTCTTTGTATAATAAGGGATTGGTGTGGTTAAAATGTATAAAATGGATTTTCTTTTTTTCCGTGGATAACAGATTTTCAAATAACGCCATACTCTCAATCACAAACGGATGCGGTATTTCCGAAATATCCCTAGTATTGATTTCTGCTCCGTCATAAAAAGTGGCATCTAGAAAAGCATAATCCACGTTCTTGATTTCGGAGACAATTTCCATGTCCCATTTCTCCCATTTATCAATATCTGGAATAAAGAGTGCACTTTTGTTTGGGCCAATGATTCTATACCCTACGGTTTCTGAATATTCATCCCTGTGCGGCACCGTAAACGGCACTACTTTTAAATTGGGTGTAAGCTGGGTTTCTTGTCTGTTTTGTAAGGAATTTAGAATGATGTTTTGATTGGAGACGAGTTGACTCCAAGGGCCATTATTTCCTAAGAAGTGTTTCATTTTTGGCATGGCATACACAGGAACTTCATTGGCGTTCGTTGCCTCCTTTCCCAAATACATTAAGCCGGTATAATGGCCAATGTGGGCATGTGTGAGGAAAATACCACTGGGAATATCGGTGGTTTTAAATGTGGAATGATTACGCAGATCGCGAAGTTGTACCGCCACATCCGGAGTGGCCTCAAAGAGATATGATTTTTGAGCCTTTGAATCGATTACCCCTAAAGAAACTACTTTTCGAGAAGTATCTTGATTTTTGAACAACACCGCACAGCATGCTTTTTCGCAAGCGATATGTGGCGACCCTGCATCTTGCACTGTTCCCAAAATAAGGATAGACACACCATTTTTGCTCGTATAAGCGGGTTGTGTAATTGGTTCATTCGCTTGTTGTCCAAATGATGAAATCATCATCCCTACGGTAAAACAGGAAAACAAGAAGTGTTTTAAGTTACGCATTATTCTGTTGTTAAAAATTCCCGGATATCCTTGGAAAGCTTAATTAAATCGGGCTCATGCGCGTACATCATATGTCCCGCCTCGTAATAGGTCATTTCAACTTTATCCGTTACAATACCATTGCGCGCAAAGGTGTATTCGGCATCAAAAAAAGGTGTAATTAAATCATAATAACCGCTGGCTACCAAAACCTTCATGGCAGGATTCCTACGCATGGTTTCACCCAAATGGGGTGCTGTATTTACTGGCATCGGTTCCCAATATTGACCATCGGGAACCGTTCTCCAGCGCCAGTTGCTACCGCCACCGGAAGTGATATAGGGCCTGTCCATTTTTATTTTAAGTTCCGATGCAAAGTAATGGTTCAAAGAAGCGGTATAGGCAGAACTGATTTGGTAACTGGCCGCATCACCCAAATGTGGACGTTCGGAAAACTTATCGGCCTCATCGCCCATAAATCTCCCATCTAACCGACCAATAGCCAAGCCTTGGTCTTCCAATAACTTCTTTTGAAACCTGCCCATAAGGATCCTAAGGTTGGATTGTAGAATGTATTTTTCATCAAGCCCCGTAAAATAGGCCAGTCTCTTCGCAATGGCTTGTTTTTCGGTTTCGGATAAAAGATTTCCTTTATATAAGGCGGGTGTATAGGTATGGTAGGTGAATTTTCTACTTTCTTCCACAAAGGCTTCTAAGGTTTTTCCTTGCCCTGCTTTTTTGTGGTACCAGGCAGTGGCTGCCATGCTGGGTAAATAGGTAATATAAGAGGTCATGTTGTGATGTGAGGAAGTAGAACCTGCATAATCAAGTGCTTGTGAAATCAGAATCATACCGTTGAGCGCCATATTCTGACCGGAACCCTCCAAGGCCTTACCTAATGCAGCAGCTCGGGTAGTACCGTAGCTTTCTCCCGCCAAGTATTTTGGGGAGAACCAACGCGCGTTTTCCGTAACCCAAGTGCGAATGAATTGCGCAAAGGAATCCACATCTTCCTTAAGTCCATAAAAATCGGTGTCCTTTCCTTTGCCCACCAAACGGCTATATCCTGTACCTACAGGATCTATAAAAACCAAATCGGTCAGATCTAATAAACCATAATGGTTATTGACCAAATTATAGGGTGCTGCGCCATCGTCTTTTTTTGCGTCCGAATCTGTTCGAACCAGTTTAGGACCAAAAAACCCTAAATGCAACCACATAGATGCCGATCCGGGTCCGCCATTAAAGATAAAAGTTACAGGTCGTGTACCCACCTCGCCCATAGGAGTTTTTGTATAAGCCACGGACCAAAATGTAGCAATAGAGTCGCCCGTCTTATTGGTCAGGAAGGTTTCTTTTGCTGTAGCCGTATAGTTAATGGTTTTACCACCAAAAACACCTTGATGTTTGGTTACAAATGACTGTGCTTTGGGAATTGGTTTAATCTCTTCCTTTTTATCATCTTTTTGTGCCTGTGTAATAGTACCATTTAAAATCAGCGCGGCTAGGAAAACTATTTTTTTCATAAAACAATAAATTAATAAATACATGTGGAAGGTAATTATTAAATTAAAAACAACCGTACATTGAGTGAGGAATAGTAAGGAACCAACGTTTTATATTAGAAGATTCATCGAACAAGGCAAAGCGTTTTTTTTCTTTGGATGTATTTTGAGGCACTATACTGTTCTTGTTGGCTGCCGCTTTTTAATGTATGTGAGCAATACAGAACTTACTGTTAAAAATGGCAAATAAATTTAACGAACCAGAAAGACAGGGCTAAAATCTATAATTATGAAAGGCCTATCTGCCTAAGCGACATCTATTTTTGCAATGATGTGTTTTTCAATAGCGCCAGAACTATTCGTTTATTTTTGATTAGGAAGAATATATTGTATATTTCCTAGCCTTCAAATAAAACCAACCAACATCTAGCTAATGAATTCAAAAAAAATACTCTTTTGGTCGATTACTGTCGCCTTCGGGGGTTTTGTTTTTGGTTTTGACACCGCCGTTATATCTGGTGCGGAGCAAACCATACAAAAACTCTGGGGCTTAAGCGATACAATGATTGGTCAAACAGTCGCAATGGCTTTATATGGAACGGTTATTGGAGCGCTGTTTGGTGGATTCCCAGCGGATAGGTTTGGACGAAAAAGAACCCTTTTTTGGATTTCTATCCTATACTTTGTTTCTGCTGTTGGATCAGCAATGTCCCCAGAGGTTTACACCTTGATGTTTTTTAGGTTTATTGGTGGTTTGGGCGTTGGAGCATCTTCGGTTGTGGCTCCAATGTATATATCTGAAATTTCTCCAGCAAACAAGAGAGGTCAGCTAACTGCTCTTTTCCAATTTAACATTGTAGTTGGTATTATGATTGCATATTTGTCAAATTACTTTATTGGCGGTGCAGGGGGTGACAATTGGCGATGGATGCTTGGTGTTGAGGCTTTTCCTGCCTTTGCGTTTGTTATAATGATATTATTTGTTCCTAGAAGTCCTAGATGGTTAATTGTTAAAAGGGGTTTGGTAGAAGAGGCAAAAGGTGTTTTAAAGGTAATAGACCCGTTGACAGCAGAAGAGCAGCTAAAATCCATTCAATTGCATCAGGAAAGCAATGACCATATCAGCCTTAAGGTATTCTTCTCCGGTAAATTCAATAAGCCTATTATATTGGCTTTTCTTATTGCGTTTTTTAATCAATTATCGGGCATTAATGCAATTATATATTATTCTCCAAGAATTTTTGCAGAGACAGGAATGGAAGAGGGTTCGGCCCTACTGTCTTCCGTAGGTGTGGGTTTGGCAAACCTTGTAAGCACTGTGATTGGAATGGTGTTAATTGATAAAATGGGCCGCAAATTTCTCATGTATTTATGTTCAATTGGGTATATCGTTACTTTAGGCCTAATATCTATCGCGTTTTATACAGGAATAGGCACTGGTACGATGTTGGTGCCTGTTTTAATTTTTGCATTTATTGCTTCTCATGCCGTAGGTCAAGGTGCAGTAATTTGGGTGTTTATCTCCGAAATTTTCCCCAATAGCGTTAGGTCTTATGGCAACTCTTTAGGAAGCGGAACACATTGGGTGTTCGCAGCGTTAATTGCAGCTACATTTCCATATATAGCCAGCACTCTAGGAGGGGGAACCACGTTTGCCATATTTGCCTTCATCATGATCTTTCAATTACTTTTTGTTTGGAAAATGATGCCGGAGACAAAAAACAAATCTTTGGAAGAGATAGAGGAGATGCTAATAGATTCAAAATAAAAATAATACAAGCGCAGTTATGAAAGGTAGATTTTTAAATAAAGTTGTTTTAATAACGGGCAGTAGCTCTGGTATAGGAAAAGGTGCGGCCCTTCGTTTTGCCTCAGAAGGCGCAAAGATTGTTTTGGCATCTAGGTCTGTTGGAGCTAATGAGGAATTGTTGAAAGAGATTCAGGTGAATGGAGGGGAGGCTATTTTTGTAAAAGCGGATATCACAAACACAGAGCATGTTAAAAATTTGATAGCAAAAAGCATAGAGAGCTATGGTCGGCTGGATATCGCCGTAAACAATGCGGGTATAGAAGGCACTCCTGATATAAAAGTTGCTGATTATGAAGAGAATGTATGGGATCATGTTATTGCCATCAATCTAAAAGGCGTTTGGCTTTCCATGAAATACGAAATTCCCGAGATGTTGAAAACAGGAGGAGGAGCCATTGTAAATATTTCTTCTTTAGCAGGACTTCAAGCCGGAGGGGCGGGTATTGCCTATCATGCTTCAAAATTTGGAGTCGTTGGGATGACAAAAGCTGCAGCACTTGATTATGCAAAGGATAATATAAGAGTTAATACGGTATGCCCTGCCGTTATAGAGACCCCCATGGCAGATAGGGCTTTTGATACTGCCGATAAAAGACAGTCGGCAATTGAGATGCATCCTGTAGGTAGGTTAGGCACTGTTGAGGAAGTGGTGAATACAATTTGCTGGCTTGCTTCTGATGAAGCTTCTTTTGTAACAGGTTCTGCCCTTGCTGTTGATGGGGGCGCAAGTTTGTAATTTATGAAAAAAATCCAAGGAAAGATTATTCCCGGTCACGGGGTTGCCTCCGGAAAAGGAAAAGATGCAAGATACCCTAAAGGAACACTAAGGTTACAGTCTCCTTACTTTAAAGAAAGAGGTCTAGATTTAAACGGCTATTACTTAGGTACGTTGAATGTAGATATTGCACCGAATAGTTTTAAGATAGGAAAAGCCAAGTATTTTTTTGAAGGAATAGCATGGTCCGACCATATACCCTCCGAAAATTTTTATTTTTTTGAAGCCGCTTTGGTTCACGACAACAAGAGGTACGACGGTTTAATTTATATGCCAGACCCAAAAACTAAAGTAGACCATGAGCAGTTAGCTACGGTTTTGGAGTTGATACTGCCGCCGATAGAAGGCATAACTACAGGGGACCTCGTTACTTTGGAAATCAAAGAAAATAGTCTTCAAATAATATAAAAAGCAGTTGGACAAACATTTTTATTGAATGGTTGTCCATGATTGAATATGATGTATAATGGAACGGATTAAAAGTAATAGTATGTTTAATATTTTTTCAAACCTACTTCAATATACTGTTGTATTTTCCTGTATTTCCTAATAGTTCTGTTGCCGCCATTATTGCATCATCATGGTTTAGATAGTACGCATAAAGCCCTTTTCGGTAGAAATAGCGCTTAACGATTTCATCCTCCAGGTTTTTTTGGATTTGATCTTGGTATTTGTCCAACGCCGCCAATTTACCTTTTTCTATATTGGCCAACAGGGTTTTGTAGCTTTCGTTCACTTCTGAACCCAGGAAATCGTTTTCATCTCCAGAAAGTGCTTTTTTAATAGCCTCTTCCGCTTTTGTTTCAAATGAAAAATCACTCGCTTTTACGAAATTCTTAAAACTGTTGAAATCAGTGTTGGAGAACTTAAAGTTATTAACGGAGGCTAGTTCGTTGCTGTAATGGTAATTGGTTGCGTAATCGAATATTACGTTGTTTTGTAGTAAGGCTTTGGTAAGGTCATTGGTCTTTGTGGTAGCCACTTCAATATCCGGAAGCACACCGCCGCCATCTTGAACTTTTCTGCCGTTACGGGTTGTAAAATCGTTGAATTGTGTGTTACGTACTGCGTTTCCTTCTTCGTCCCTGTTCCAATAGTCCAGTGATTGTATGCAACGTCCAGATGCTGTGTAATATCTAGAAATTGTCACTTTTAATTGCGTGCCATAGGTAAGTTTTAAAGGACGCTGTACAAGTCCTTTACCAAAACTACGTGCACCCATTATTACCGCGCGGTCTAGATCTTGTAAGCTTCCGGAAACAATTTCACTTGCCGAGGCACTTCTCCCGTTCACGAGTACGACTAAGGGAATTTCTGTATCTATGGCCTTATTTTTTGTTTTATACTCCCGATTGAATTTTTTTACTTTGGATTTTGTTGTAACGATAAGCTCTCCCTCTGGCACAAAAAGATTGGTTACGTTTATTGCTTCCGACAAGAGTCCACCCGGATTGTCCCTAAGATCTAATACAATCTTTTCCGCACCCTTTCCCTTAAGGTCCAATAAAGCCGATTTGGTCTGTTCTGAAGCTTTTGCATTGAACTTAGAGAGCACTATGTAGCCGGTTTTATCGTCTACCATACTATGAAAAGGAACGGCATCTACCTCTATCCCTTTCCGTTCTATAGTGGTGCTGCTTATCTTACCTTGGCGTTTATAGGTTATAAAGACAGATGTATTATTGGCTCCTTTCAACAGTTCGCTGGCGTTGTCTTCAAAATCAGCCACTTTAATATCTCCAATTTGAATAATTTCATCCCCAGACTTAAGACCGGCCTCATCCGCTGGATAGCCTTCATAAGGTTCAACGATAAGCAACCGATCTTTATAGGAACGCACAAGGGCTCCTATTCCGGAATATTCGCCGGCATTGTTTATGCGATAGGCCTCTACATCCTGTTCGTTTAGAAACTTGGTGTATGGATCTAAACCTTCTAACATGTTTTTTATGGCCATATCCATTAACTCGGCAGGATTTGTTTCATCCACATAGTTCATGTTTAGTTCCTTAAAAAGGGTGGTAAAGATTTCTATTTGCTTGGCAATTTCAAAAAAGTCACTTTTAAAACTACTGCCTACAATAAGAAATGTAAGTGCTATGATGGGCACTAAAACTCTCTTTTTAACTATTCTTTTCATGCGTCTTTATTATTTTATGAACTATGGTATTAGACTGGAACGGTAACGCCTATACTTATTACTTGTTACGAACGGGTTTTTTCAACGACACTTTCTGTTAAGAGCGGTCCCGCTGTGTACGTTCGTTAAATTTACGTAACAAAAGAATCATTTTTTGCTGCACACTATCAAAAGGCAATGTTTCCTTACCAATGTATAAAAATAGAAACGCAAAGGTGTCCTCCGTATTGTGGTCAACAAGACCTTTGTTCAATCTATAAGACTCCCGCAGCAGTCGTTTGATGTGATTGCGTTTCACGGCACTTTTAAAGTTCTTTTTGGGTACGGCTACACCAGCCTGTATCAAGACCTGTTGATCTGAACTTTTAAGGTAGATTAATTTAATAGGATATTGGGAGATACTTCTCCCATCAATAAAAAGTTGTTGGATTAACTTTTTACTCTTTAGTTTTTCTTTTTTCGAAAAAGTAAACGACATAGCGAGGTAAAAATACATCAAAATCAACAGATCGGCTTTATGATATTTGTCATTGCCCTTAATTATTGAAATTTTTAATTTGGTAGTTGGCTACTATTAAAACACAATCAGTACAATACGTTAAGCGACATGGGAGAACTTAAAGTAGAAAAATTAGCAGGAAGTGAAGCTAAGGCGCACTATATTAAGCACCTTTTAAGCGATATTGAGGCTTTGGATACGATGCTAAAAAAAGGCATGTTTACAAATGATGTTGTTCGCATTGGGGCGGAACAGGAGTTTTGTTTGGTAGACCTTAATTGGGAACCCTCCAATAGGGCAATGGAAGTGCTAAAAGCGATTGACGATGACCATTTTACTACAGAGATTGCAAAATACAATCTGGAAGCCAATCTAGACCCTCTAGTCTTAACAGGCACCTGCTTTTCGGAATTGCACTCACAACTGAAAGAACTTATGACAACTGCAAGTGCAATAGCGGATAAAGAAGGGTTAAAAATTATTCTTACCGGCATATTGCCAACGA
>CAZUIE010000045.1:0-3560 GCA_964620945.1 uncultured Maribacter sp. | reverse complement strand
GCAATAGCGGATAAAGAAGGGTTAAAAATTATTCTTACCGGCATATTGCCAACGATAGATTTAAAGCATCTTAAAATGGATTATATGACGCCCATAAAGCGCTACGAGGTACTTAATAGTATTATCTGCGATTTGCGTGGAGATGATCTTTACCTACACCTAAAAGGGGTAGACGAGTTAAACCTTAGGCACGATTCCATTCTCTTGGAAGGTTGTAACACCAGTTTTCAAGGGCATCTGCAACTGGAAGCCGAGGATTTTTCCGATAGTTATAATTGGGCCCAAGCCATTGCTGGTCCGGTACTTTCCGTTTGTGCTAATTCGCCCTTGCTTATAGGCAGGGAATTATGGCAAGAATCGCGTATTGCACTTTTCACACAGAGTGTTGATACTAGGGCTAGCGCCTATTTGCCCAACGAGTACGATGCACGGGTGGGCTTCGGAAAAGATTGGGTACAAGGGTCCATTGTAGATTTTTATCGTGATAGCCTTGTAAACTTTCCCAGTTTGATTACAACAGAGTTGACCGCGAATAGCCTAAACGAACTGGATAGTGGTAACATTCCGAAACTAAAAGCCCTACAGTTACATAATGGTACGGTCTATAAATGGAATAGGCTTTGTTACGGTATTACGGAAAACAAGCCCCATGTGAGGATCGAGAACCGATACCTTCCCGCAGGACCAACGACCGATGACGAAATTGCCAATTTTATGTTTTGGGTAGGTCTTATGTGCGGGCGGACCAAGACTTATGACGGTATTCATGAAAAAATGGATTTTAGGGATGCCAAAAGTAATTTTTACAATGCTGCAAGATATGGAAGCGCTGTGCAGTTTTATTGGAATAATAAGCTGATTGCTTACAAAGAACTATTGCTAGATGAACTGCTTCCTATGGCCTACAAAGGACTCTATAAGATGAAGGTTGCGCCTAAAGACGTTGAACACTATTTGGGAGTCATAAAGAATAGAATCAATGGAAGAAGTGGTGCTCGTTGGACGGTTGAAAGCTTTAGGGCCTTAAAAAAGAAGCACAGGACGCCAGAGGCCGTACGTATATTAACAGCGAGTATGTATGAGAACGAACGAAAAGGCTATACGGTAGATGCATGGCAGTTGGCAAGAGGGCACGAATACGTACCGAAGGAAGAAGAAAAAACGGTTCGTCTGTTTATGAATACAAAGGTTGTAACCGCAGAAGAAAATGATAGCGCCGCTTTAGTGCTTAAAATGATGGAGTGGAAAAACATTCATCACCTGCCCATTGTTAACCAACGGAGCGAACTAACCGGATTATTCACTTGGACAGATGTTAAGCACTATGCGGAAGATGACATAAGACGTCATTGCTCAGCGGCCGATTTGATGCGCACTAAATTGATTACCGTTTCCGAAGACACTACAATTGTTGAGGCCAGGCATATCATGGATACCCATAAGATCAATTGTCTTCCGGTGGTTGCCGGAAAGATATTGAGGGGAATCATAACTACAAAAGACCTTTAAAGTTTAATGGAAGTTTTAAATCAGGTTTCAAAAGAAACAAGATATATTGGGCAATTGGAAGGCAAATCAAAAGGGCCGACCTTAGTTTTCTTTGGCGGGATTCATGGAAACGAACCAGCTGGGGTAACCGCCTTGGAACAGGTTTTTGCGCATTTGCGCCAAGAACCGCTGGAAATTAAAGGGTCAGTTTTTGGAATACGCGGAAACACGCCTGCTTTACTTCAAAAAAAACGCTATATAGAGCATGATTTGAACCGTCTTTGGTCCGAGGCACAAATAGAGCTGATCAAGAACAAGCCGTATTCCGAACTTGGACCTGAGGATTTGGAGCTTCTTGAATTAAAACAGATTATTGAAGACCTCTTAAAAAAGCAGTCGCCACCTTTTTATTTTATCGATTTTCATACGACCAGTAGTGCTACTTTACCCTTTATTACCATCAATGATGCACTGATTAACAGGAAGTTTTCGCAACAATTTCCTGTACCCACTATTTTAGGGATAGAGGAGTATTTAACGGGACCACTTTTAAGCCGTATGAATCAATTGGGTTATGTCTCATTGGGATTTGAATCTGGTCAGCATGACGAGGAAGTTTCCATAGTGAACAATATTGCTTTTTTTTGGCTTTCTTTGGTTTTTGCCGGTGTGTTAGAAAAAGACCAAGTTCCCGATTTTGAGCAGGCATATAGCCAATTGAGCGAATCTGCATTGAATAAAAGCGACTTCTACGAAGTAGCCTATCGTCACGTACTGCAACCTACAGATGAGTTTAAGATGCTTCCAGGTTTTGAGAATTTTCAAAAAGTGCCCAAAGGAACGCTTTTGGCCTGGAAAAATGAAAAGAAAATAATAGCGAAAAAAACCATCTTGTTGTTTATGCCTTTATACCAAGAACAAGGTGGCGAGGGCTTTTTCTTAATCAATAAAATATCTAAATGGGCTTTGGCCTGGTCTATAGTCTTCAGAAAAATTAAGATGGACAATCTATTGGTGTACCTACCAGGCATATCGTGGCAGAGTCCAGAAAAAAAAGCGCTATTGGTGAACCTTACCGTTGCACGCTTTTTTGCGAAACCCTTTTTTCATTTGTTGGGTTACCGTGCGGCGGAGAAAGACAACACCCATGTGTTAATGCATAACCGGGAGTTGACGGCAAAAAATGAAATGTACCGCCAAGAAATTTGGTATAATAAGTAGGGAGCGCTATTTTCTAAAAGTTGATTATAGTGTATTACTGCCTAAAGAATCACAAGAGCTTAGGGGCTGTCATCAGGTAAATATTATTAGTCGTTACCATCAAATAGGATTACTTCATAATCGAAATTTTTCAGTGCATTGCCAATTCCTACATTTTCAATACTAACGGTGAAGACGGTGTCTTCCATTAGCGCATTTGTATTGATTGAAGGCACCCATACAATGGTTCTATCGCCATAACTGTTATTCAGTTCCTCAATGGTCAGTTCTACCGATTGATTATTTTGATTTTTCATGCTAACGCTGGTAGCGGTAAAATCTGCATTTGCGATTGAAAAGGACCACCGTTGATGGGCAAGCTGCTTGGGAGCGTAGCCTTTAGGAGGCCAAGAAATGAATTCAGGAGCGTCGGACGGTGGTGTTCCAGCGTTGCCTAACACCCAAATGGCGTTCGTAGTATTGGTATTTCCTATGCCTATCTCTTGCAGTTTTGGCCAAAGCAGCCATCTTCTATGACCCACAGGTCCATTTGCAGAACCGGCATCCCGCATGTAGGAATCTATTGCTTCAGCATTTTTGGATTGTGTCAAAAGGGAATTACCCGCTCCAGACTTTCCTGCTTCGGTATAACATTTCCAGCTATCGGGAGGGGAATGATTCAAAGTGCCATTTGACTTCATCATCAAAGCTGCATGTTGCGCTTTTTCGCTTTTTGTTTTATTTTCTAAAATTGAATTGGTGAGACCTGCCGCCCTTCTAAAATATTCAATTCGCATAACTATTTTGTCTATAGTTTTTTGCGGAACCGCACCAGGGTCGCAGGAAGGCTCATTCCCGGACCAGGATACATC
>CAZUIE010000044.1:20683-23271 GCA_964620945.1 uncultured Maribacter sp. | reverse complement strand
CGGCCATGAAAAATGAGCGGAATTGGGAGCTTTCCAACAAATGGGCCTCGCAACTATTTTTGGTACTGGTCATGGTACTATTTCTGTTTTGTTATTTGAATTATAGGAACAAATACATGGGTACGGCCGATTTTTTTCTTTTGGTCTTTCTAATTGGGATGGGAACCATTATCGCCATAGTGGAGTTTAAGCTATGGAAATTGAGAAAGGAAAAGTAACAGTTATCATTCTGCTCAAAAACTAGCATAAGATTCGCAGAGCAATTAGGGAATCCTTAATTTAGTGCTTTAAATTTTCAACCTATGAAATACGAGCAAATTCCGAATTCACTTTTTATAAAAAACCGCAAGAAATTTATGGTGCAAATGCTGCCAAAAAGTGTTGCAGTTTTTAATTCCAATGATATTTATCCCATAAGTGCTGATAGCGTCCTACCCTTTGAGCAGCATCGTGATATTTTTTACCTAAGTGGTGCCGATCAAGAGGAAACCATACTCTTGCTTTTTCCAGATGCAATGGATAAAAAACACCGTGAAATTTTGTTCGTACGGGAAACTAATGACCATATTGCGGTTTGGGAAGGTGCCAAACTGACCAAAGAAATGGCAACTGAAGTATCTGGAATTGAAACCATTTACTGGTTAAGTGATTTTGAAAAGGTATTTTTCGATTTGATGACTGAGGCCGATACGATCTATTTCAATACCAACGAACATTATCGTCAAGCTGTGATCAATGAGACGCGTGAAGATCGTTTTATCAAAAAGACCAAAGCACAATACCCTGCGCATCGCGTAGCAAAAAGCAATCCAATTCTTCAGGAAATAAGAGGTGTCAAGGAACCCGAGGAACTTGAATTGATGCAGACCGCCTGTAACATTACAGAAAAGGGATTTCGAAGGTTGCTAAAGTTCGTAAAACCAGGGGTCTGGGAACACGAGATAGAGGCGGAATTGATTCATGAATTTATTCGTAATCGTTCCAAAGGTTTTGCCTACCCGCCAATTATCGCGGCAGGAAATAATGCCAATGTGCTACACTATTTGGAGAATAATAAGGAATGTAAGGACGGTGACCTAATTTTGATGGATGTTGCTGCGGAATACGCCAATTACTCCAGTGATTTGACTCGTACGATTCCGGTCAACGGAAAATTCACCAAACGTCAAAAGGAGGTGTACGAGGCTGTTCTTCGGGTTAAAAGGGATGCAACCAAACTTTTGGTGCCAGGCACACTTTGGGCGGAATATCACAAAGAATGTGGAAAGTTGATGACCTCTGAGCTTTTGGGACTAGGATTATTGGATAAATCTGATATCCAGAATGAGAATCCGGATTGGCCAGCGTATAAGAAGTATTTTATGCATGGCACTAGTCACCATATTGGTTTGAATACACACGATTACGGAGCGTTGAAAACTCCAATGAAAGCTAATATGGTCTTTACTGTGGAGCCAGGAATTTACATTCCAAAAGAAGGTTTTGGAGTGCGTTTAGAAGATGATGTGGTGATACAAGAAAAAGGAGAACCATTTAATTTGATGGGTAATATTCCTATTGAGGCGGATGAGATTGAGAGTTTGATGGCAAAATAGCTGACAGTCAGCAGTTTTGGAGGACAGTTGCATAAAACAATATCTTCCTGAGCACGGTCGATGGACAAGTAGGGATATGAATTGGTCTGTTGATTGTCTAATTATGGATATCGGCTGGCAGCCAAGTATTACTTTTAAAAACCAATATCAATTGTATGAAGTTAGTTTCCTGGAATGTAAACGGTATCCGTGCTGCGGTGAAGAAAGGATTTACAGATGTAGTGTCTCATTTTGATGCCGATATATTCTGCATCCAAGAAACCAAGGCACAGGACGACCAAGTGAGTGAGGCTTTAATAGGAATTGATGGCTACAAACTGCACAGTAATAGTGCGGAACGCAAAGGTTATTCCGGTACGGCTATATTGTCCAAAGAAACCCCAGTTTCCTTTTCCGTAGACATGGGAATAGCTGCACACGATTTGGAAGGGCGTATTACCCATGCAGAATACGAGCGTTTCCATTTTGTAAACGTGTATGTTCCCAATAGCGGCAGTGGCTTAAAGCGCTTGGATTACAGGCAACAATGGGATAAAGATTTTACCACATATCTAAAAACGTTATCGAAAAGTAAACCATTGGTAGTTACAGGTGATTTTAACGTAGCCCATACCGAAAACGATTTAGCTAATCCTAAATCCAATTACAACAAAACTTCAGGTTTTACCCAAGTTGAAATTGATGGGTTAACTCATATGATGAAAGAATTAAAATTGGTAGATACCTTTAGGGAAAAACACCCCAAAAAATTTGATAAATATACCTTTTGGAGCATGCGAGGTGGTGCTAGAAGTAGAAATGTAGGTTGGCGAATCGATTATTTTATGGTAAGTGAATCGCTCTGGCCTAAGGTTACTTCTGCCGAAATCCATGATGAAATCATGGGGAGTGATCATTGTCCCATAAGTATTGAATTTAAATTTTAGACATTATGCCTTTAATAACTTTATTGCAAGATGCGGCGGATATTGAAAAAAAAATTCAAGAAGCTCC
>CAZUIE010000044.1:0-20583 GCA_964620945.1 uncultured Maribacter sp. | reverse complement strand
TAATAACTTTATTGCAAGATGCGGCGGATATTGAAAAAAAAATTCAAGAAGCTCCTGACAGTGGGTATGAAATTGGTGTGATGATCGGCACCTACCTTCCGTTTGTAGTTTTGGTATGTATGGCTTATTTGTTTTATTATTTTTCTAAACACAGAAAGAGTAGCGGGATGGAGGAGGAATAGGTTATTATTTTTTATAAAAAATATAGCTTCGTGTTTATTATGGTAAACGAATTTTTTATGATCTACTAACTACAAATTAAGCATCCTTGGCTAGGTTAACCTTAATTTATTTTCTCTACGGCATTAAATTCATGCATAAACAAATCCTAAGATTTTTAACCACAAGCAACTTAAATGAAATTTTAAAATAAACCGTTAAGTCAATTACTCTTCTCCTCGCTCTAACTTTTGCTTCTCTACCATTGCCTCCACATCCCTTAAAAGCTGTTTGGCATCATAAACAATCCCGTCTTTTATGGTATATTTTACACCGCCCACACGTTCCATTTTACCCGTTTGGTCATTTAATCTAGGGAAACCGGTGCCGTAAAGTACTTTTAGGTTTTCTATGGGGTTTTCTTCAATGATGACCAGATCGGCCAAGAGGCCGGGTCTTACTATTCCAAATTCAATAGGTTTTCCTTTGGGTTCAAAGATGGCTTCCGCAGCATGAAGTGTAGCGCCTCGGATGACCTCCAACGGATGAAAACCGGCCTCTTGCAGTAATTCCATTTCTTCAATGACCCCAACACCGTAAAGATTATAAATAAAAGCAGCATCATCGCTCACTGTAACCCTGCCACCAGCATTTTTATAATCATTCAAAAAGGACATCCATACGCGGTAAAAGTTTTTCCAAGCTATTTCCTCCCAGCTGGTCCAATTGTAAAAGTAGGAACCATGGTCCAATCTATTGGGTTCGTAGAAATCATGTAACGAGGGGAGGACGTACTTGTCCATCCAATCCGCATTACGGGCTTTCATCACGTCGCGGCCGGCAAGGTAAGCGGTCATAGTAGGGTCCAAAATTAGGTTTTTTTCTAAAAAAAATTCAATCAGTTCGTTCCATTCATCGCTGCCACGTGGATGAATTTTATCCCATTGGTAGGCAACTTGGGTAAAACGGTCCTGTTCATTATTGTATTCTAAATTTCGTGGCCAGTGCTGAATGTCCTCATCTTTATATAGCGATTCAAAAAGCCCGTAGAAATGCGTTAGATTCTGTAGTCCCATTTCAGCTGCGTCCCTTGCATTTACTCTACTCACCATCATTTGTGATAGATGCGCTACGGAGCCCATTTTTAGTTTTCGGGCTTCATCAATAGCCGCTTGAAAAATTTCTGGATCAAGGTTGAATATTTTAATACCTTCCACACCTTTACTGTTTGCCCAAACAACCCATTCGCGTGCTTTTTCAGCCGTTAACAAAGGTTCTCCTGTCCAATCCTTTCCGGTACCAGGCACTTGAAAGTTTATAATTCTGGGCGCCACTATCGTATTGGCTGCACTGCGTTTTTTCTCGTTTTCTACCCAATTCAGTTCCCCAGCAGGCACCCCTCTTATCGTGGTCACACCATGGCCCAGCCAAAGTTTATAGGCATATTCAGATTCCGGCGCTTTAGAATCGCCCCCGACATGGGTATGAATATTTATAAATCCAGGAAGTACGTAAGCGCCGTTGGCATCTATTTCCTTTGAGGCTTTTGCAGGTCTGTTTTTAGGGTTTATGGGGACTTTTGGTGTACCTACCAAAACAATTCCCTTGATCTTGTTTCCTTCGATAACAATATCTACGGGGCCATAGGTTGGCGCACCCGTGCCATCAATTAGATTAGCGCCGCGAATGACCATTCTGTCAAAAGGACCTTGTCCTTCGTTAGGACTGCGATCGGGAGCTGGTTTTACTTGCGCTACACTAAAAAAAGAAACACTTAAGGCAAGGAAAAGGAGGAGATATTTCATAAGGGTCGGTTTTTAAAAAGTATGGTTAACTTCGGGATAACTATTTATTTAAAGATAACAAAAGGGTTACATCTTTTAAGATGAATGTTTTCGCTAACCATATTTTAATCAATACCTTAAAAATTATATAATTTAAACGTGATTCAAAAACGCAAATTAGGAACAAAGGGTTTGGAAGTCTCCAAGCTCGGATTGGGATGTTGGGGCATGACCTCTGGCTATGGTAAAAGAAAGGATAAAAAAGAAATGATTGCTCTTATCCGAAAAGCCGTCGAGATGGGTATCACGCTTTTTGATACTGCAGAACAATACGGGCCATTTATAAATGAAGAACTTGTAGGGGAGGCCTTGTTACCTTTTAAAGGACAAGTAGTGATCTCAACAAAATTCGGTTTTGCCCTGTCTGCAAACAATAGCATGTATTGGAATGAATTGAATAGCAGACCTAAACATATTAGGGCAGTGGCCGAAGCTTCTTTGCGACGACTCAAAGTCGACGCCATCGATTTGTTCTATCAGCACAGGGTGGACCCAAAGGTACCTGTTGAAGAGGTTGCCGGTACTATAAAAGATTTGATAAACGAAGGTAAAGTAAAATATTTTGGGTTATCTGAGGTCAATGCCAACACCATTAAAATAGCACATGCAGAACAACCTTTAACCGCAGTACAAAGTGAATATTCCATTTGGACGCGAGGCCCGGAACGGGAAGTATTGCCTGTACTTGAAGAACTGGGTATTGGTTTTGTTCCTTTTAGTCCGCTGGGTAGAGGGTATTTAACAGGGAAGATAAAAAAGGATATAAATTTTTTACAAAGCGATTTTCGTAGGGCATTACCACGATTTACTCCCAAGGCAATGGAAGCGAACCAATCTTTTATTCGTTTATTAGAAGCAATCGCACTCCAACGTAACAAGACGCCAGCACAAATTGCTTTAGCATGGCTTTTGGCCAAGAAGCCATTTATTGTTCCTATTCCTGGTACTACCAATTTGAATCGTTTGATTGAAAATATTGGGGCATCGGAATTAATCCTGCAAGAAAGTGAGTTAAATCAAATAGCTAATGGCTTGGCGACATTGAAAGTGATGGGAGAACGCTATCCAGAAAATAATATGAAAATGACAGGCCGGTAAATTATTGCGGCTAGGGTTATATGCGCTTAGTTTGGCTAGTTAGGGTTCAATTATCTTAATAGCCCTCTATTTTTTAAGATATTCGCTAACAAAAAAACAACCAAAGCCGGTAACACCCAGCCTAAACTAAATGTACTCAAAGGGATGTATGATTGCAAGTCAGTAATGGTTTCCGCGTATCCCATACTACTCAAAAAATCTGGAACACTAAAAATAATAGTTGTAAGTATAACGGCCTTGAAAACTCTAGCAGAGCCATATTTTTCGGGAACTACATTTAAAAGAATTAGAATTATGGTAATGGGATAAATAAACATGAGCGCGGGTAGGGCAACCGCAATGATGTATGCAACATTAAACTGCCCCATTACCACCCCTAATATACATCCTAAAATTGCGGTTAGTATATACGCCATTTTGGAATCCTTGAATTGGGACTTTACAAAATCTGAAGTGCCCGTTACGATTCCAACCGCAGTAGTAAAACAAGCTAAGCTTACTAAGATGCTAAGACCAAGATTACCAATGGTTCCTAAGCTTAAGGTAGCCATTCCACTCAGTAAAGCGGTTCTTGTCACTTCTGCACTAAATGAGCCATCCATTAGACTGCCAGAAAGAATCAATCCCGCATAAATGAGGAAGAGACCTAATCCTGCTATCCAGCCCGCTTTTCGAATAAGAGCTTTCTTATCTGAATAAGAAGCCTCTTTATTCTCCATATTAATTGATATGATGACGACTCCACCAACCACTACGGCGCCAATTGCATCAAAAGTTTGGTAACCTTCCAATATCCCTCCTGTAAATGGACTCTCAATGTTCACTTCAGAAAAGTCTAATGGAAATGAAAATAACACATTGCCGATTAATAGGAGGAGTATGGTAATGATAGCTGGGGTTAAAAGCTTTCCTATGATGTTCAAAATTTTAGATCTATTGATTACAAAAACAAACACCAGTGCAAAATAAATCGTACTTGTAAGCCACGATGGACTTTCAAAAAAAGGTTGAACGCCCATTTCATGGGTTACAGACGCTGTTCTGGGTGACGGTAAGCTAATAGAAATAGCATAAATGATAGTGGAATACACTAAGGAAAAGGTGGGCGATACTTTTTTGCCGAAATCAAAAATGGTCCCCTGAAGCTTGGCATGCGCCAGTATTCCCAAAATAGGAATCACTACTGCAGAAGTACAAAACCCAAGAGCAACTAACCACCAAACATTCCCTGAATTAAAACCCAATAAAGGAGGTAAAATAAGATTGCCGGCCCCAAAAAACAGGGAAAAAAGAGCAAAGGCGGTAACTAGTATTTTTTTGGTTTCGCGCATAGTAAAAATTGCTAGGAAAGATAATTGAAAAATGGGAAAGTGGTACAATAAAAATCACTGACCTATAACTTTTGGAAGTTGACAACAGAAATTGAACACATCACAACAAATTATGGTTCAGATGATTAAAATAATATACCTTCAGCCAATATTAATACAGTTGCCGATTTACCAACGGCTTTTACATAAAACAATTTGATAAACCGAGCATTATAAGGATTCCCAAATCGTACCAATGCAATTTTAAACCCTACCAAATGAAAAAATTATTCTGTAATATTTTTGGCCACCACTACGCTATCTCTAAAAAGGTAACTTCTCACATTAAAGAGTATAAATGTATCCACTGTCAAAAGCAAGTAACCACAGATGTTAGTGGTAACCTATCTATACTGACTCCTGAATTACAGGATATCAATAGAACGTTGGAACACATTTACCAAAGGAGACACCACGCTTCACAACAAGTAGCCTAATTAATTTCCTAGTAGAATATGTATTAACTCCATTCCCATGGCCGGAGAGGGAGTTTAATAGTTATTCCCGCGAATTAAGTAAGCAATTTTCATCTTAACTGTCGTAACGCCCCACAGCGGATAAGTAAAGATTGCCCTTGTTTTCGGGAATTTTTTATTTAATCACTTTCAAAAGCATTCCACCCCTGTGCGGTCAACGGTATTTTGGTTTCTCCTCTTGTAATGAGATGCGCTCCTTCCGACGATTGAGTCATATGACCAACAATAGATAGATTTGGATTCCCTTTTAATTTAAGAAAAGCCGATTGGTCAACTGTAAATAACAGTTCGTAATCCTCACCACCACTTAAGGCAATCATTGTACTATCTACCTTAAACTCTTCGCAACTAGAAATGACCGTGGGGTCTAAGGGAATTTTATCTTCAAACAAATTACACCCTACATCACTGTTTTTACATAGGTGTAAAATTTCTGAAGAAAGCCCGTCACTTATATCGATCATTGAGGTAGGTTTCACGTCTAATTGTTCAAGAAGCGTTACAATGTCTTTTCTTGCCTCTGGCTTTAGTTGTCGCTCTACGATATAGGCGTATGGTTCCAAATCGGGTTGGTTGTTTGGATTTACTTTAAACACTTCTTTTTCACGCTCCAATACTTGCAAACCCATATATGCAGCTCCCAAGTCCCCACTAACAACTAACAAGTCGTTCGCTTTGGCTCCTGAGCGATAGGTAATCTTAGCTTCGTCTACTTCACCAAGTGCCGTAATACTGATCATTAATCCAGTCTTAGAAGAAGTGGTGTCGCCACCTACCAAATCTACTCCAAATACCTTGCAAGCAGTTGCGATACCTGCATACAACTCTTCTAAAGCTTCCAATGGAAACCGGTTGGATACGGCAATGGATACTGTTATTTGAGTTGCTTTTGCGTTCATGGCATATACATCGCTCAAATTGACCATAACCGACTTATACCCCAAATGTTTTAAGGGCATATAGCTGAGGTCAAAATGTACACCCTCAATAAGTAAATCGGTGGTGAGTACTGTTTTCTTATTAGCAAAATCAAGAACTGCGGCATCGTCGCCAATTCCTTTTAATGTTGATTTTTGGGTTACCTTAAAATCTTTGGTCAAATGGTCGATAAGCCCAAATTCACCTAATTTTTCCAATGAGGTATGTTCGTTGTTCTTGTTTTCTAGCATAATGCAAAAGTACGGAGTTACGGCAAATGGTTGGATGTAAAAAAACCGAAGCAATATGCTTCGGTCTTAATTAATTACATTTAAATTAATGCTTACCCTAAAGAATAACCATTACTATAGTTCCGTTTTACGTATTTGTTAGCAGGTTCAAAATTAGTCACTTTCATGTTTTCAGCATCCCATTGCAAACGTTTTCTACCGTAATATTGTTTTCCTCCGCCCCAAAAACTTTTGTTTTCAGCAGCAGGATCTATTTCAAAATACGCTTTTAATGCCAGGTTCCCGATAAGGATACTTTCCGTGAACGGACCGGCATAATCGAAAGAAGAACTGGTCTCTGCGTTTCCATATCCTGCCATGCATGCGTTAACCCATTGCAGGTAATGACCTTCTGGTACACGGGCAATAGTTTCTTCTACTTCAAATTGTTCGTTAAGACTTAACGGTAGTAGTCTAGGATTGGCACCATAACAATCTGCCAATAGTTTTCCTTTATCTCCAATGAACAAGACACCACCATCCCAGTTTCCTAATGCCTCATCGTCCCCAAGTTCTTCAGGTCTTTCAGGTAAAAGTCCACCATCCATCCAGGTTACTTTTATCTTTCCGTTACCGTCTGTTCTAGGGTAGCTCAGATGTATTTTACTTGAGCTTGGGAAGCTTTTTGGATAATCCCTGTAGGCGAAGTTTCCACTGAACGAATCAGAAATACTACATTCAAATGTATCTGGGTATAGAATTGGTAAGATTCGATATACAGGATCCATAATATGGCAGGCCATATCGCCTAGGGCACCGGTTCCAAAATCGGACCAACCCCTCCAGTCAAAAGGAAGGTAGGCATCGTTATAATCTCTCTTTTCTGCAGTGCCCAACCAAAGGTCCCAATTGAGTCCTTTTGGAATTTTATCTTTTTTAGTAGGTGTTTGCAATGCCTGCGGCCAAATAGCACGGTTGGTCCAACATTTTACAGTATGCACGTCTCCAATGATTCCAGCGTTGTAAATCTCTTTCATTTTACGAACGCCATCTCCAGAACCGCCTTGATTCCCCATTTGGGTAACGACTTTAAACTTTTTTGCCGCTTCGGTAAGCATACGGGCCTCCCAAATATCATGAGTCAAAGGCTTTTGCACATACACATGTTTTCCCATGGCCATCGCTTGGTATGCGGCAACAGCATGGTTGTGATCAGGGGTTGATACGGAAACGGCATCTATATTATTTCCTTCCTTTTCCAACATTTCTCTAAAATCATGATAATAGCTTGCTTTCGTGTATGCTTTTCTAGAATCGATAGCCTGGCGATCGTCTACATCACAAAGTGAAACAATATTAACATTTGGACTTTCGGCAAAAGAGGACAAATCACTTTTCCCCTTACCACCCGCACCAATACCGGCGATGTTCAATTTATCACTTGGGGCTACGTAACCCTGACCACCTAAAACGTGTCTTGGTACAATCATAAACCCTGCTGCAGCAATGCTCGATTTTTTCACAAACGATCTTCTGGATTCGTCCTTAAGAAATGAAGTTTTTTTTGGCATAATGGTATCGAAATTTTTGTAGAAATTAAAAACAGAGTTGAATATAAATAAATTATTTGTATTCTGATAATTAAGCCTTAAGATATTTTAATCTGTCAAGCTACGTATTTCATATCTTTACAAGAGATACCTTGATGCGTTGTAAATGAAAAACTTTCTTTTTGCCTTAGTTGTTGGTTCGTTACTATTTGCTTGCTCCAATAATGACGACTCACCCTCTACTAACGATAACGTGTCCATGACGAACGATGATAGTGTAGGCTCAACCAGTGCTTTTGTGCCGTGTGAAGATGGTATGGCAGGAGAATATCCTTGTGATGGATACGATTTTTTGGGAAGAATTTCGTTGGAAGATTTTGGGTCTGACTCAGGCAACGATATTTGGGGTTGGACCGATGCGTCTACTGGAAAAGAATATGCGCTTATGGGTTTGGATGACGGTACTGCATTTGTAGATATCTCTGACACAGAAAATTTAATTTATCTGGGCAAACTGCCTACAGCAACTGTAAACAGTCCTTGGAGAGATATAAAAGTATACAGGGATTATGCATATATAGTTGCAGAAGCCAACGAACATGGAGTTCAAGTTTTTGATTTAAAAAAACTTAGGGATGTAAGTACTGTTCCTCAAGAGTTTTCGGCAGATAATCGCTTTACGGATATTGGGAATGCTCACAATATCGTGATAAACGAAGAAACAGGATTTGCATACCCCGTAGGAACCAATCGTAGCGATGTATTCAATGGAGGCGTTCACTTTTTGAACCTACAAAATCCAGAAACACCTATTTTAGCTGGTGGTTGGGGGGTCAACGGATATACGCATGATGCGCAAGTGATAGACTACGATGGTCCTGATATGGATTATAATGGTTCAGAACTATTTGTAGGGGCAAATGAAAGTCAGGTTGTCATAGTTGACATTTCTCAAAAAAATGCACCGTTTATCGTTTCCACCGTAGAATATCCATTTATAGGATATACCCATCAAGGTTGGTTTACAGAGGACCAACGCTATTTTATTCTCGGCGATGAGTTGGATGAAATTAATTCTGGATTCAGGTCCAGAACACTAATTTTCGATGTGACCGATTTGGACAACCCGGTATTACACGATACATATTTAGGTCCAACCAGTGCTATAGACCATAATGGCTACGTTCTTGGTGAGGAATTTTATCTTGCGAATTATACCGCAGGTGTCCGTGTTTTAGATATTTCTGGAATAGCTGAAAAGTCGATTTCAGAAGTAGGTTTTTTTGATACGTTTCCCGAGAGCGACAATACACAGTTTGATGGCGTTTGGAGTATATATCCTTTTTTTGAAAGCGGAAAGATTGTGGTCAGCGATATCAACCGAGGGCTGTTTATAATTAAAAAATCAGGCTAAAGTATGCGGAAGTTTTATTTCTTCTTTTTGAGCATTTTCCTATTTTCCTGTACCAAGGAGGAAGGTATTAGTTTGCTCGATGAGACTCGAATAAGCTTTTTGGGCGAAGTAGAATTGGTTAAAACCTTCGGAGGAAGCGGAGAAGAAACAGCACAAGCAATTATTTCTACCTCGGATGGTGGTTATGCGGTACTGGGATTTACCAATAGCATAGACGGAGACATTCAAAATAAATCCATTCCCGTAAATGATTATTGGTTGTTAAAGTTTGATGCTCAGGGGAATTTGCAGTGGAACAACACCTATGGCGGCAGCAAGGACGATAGAGGACAAAGCTTGGTACAGACCAGCGATGGCGGATTTGCCTTAACTGGATATGCTATGAGTGATGATGGTGATGGTTCTTTAAATAATGGGTTTCATGATAATTGGGTCTTAAAGGTTGATGCATTCGGAACATTGGAATGGGAAAAAAGTTTTGGTTTTTCCGGACATGATCATTCCTACGATATCATTGAAACTCAAGATGGCGGATTGTTCTTCACTGGGTTTTTGGATATTACATCGGCACGGGCAGATGGTAATACGGAGAAGTCAAATACGCTTACTAGACATGGAGTTGGTGAATTTTGGGGCACTAAAATTGACGCAACGGGAGAATTGCAATGGAGGGGCTATTTTGGGGGGACGAATAACGACAGGTCGCACGCTGTTGTAGAAGCAGAGGACGGTGGTTTTGTGATGGCAGGATTTTCTGAAAGTATCGATTTTGACATTAGCAATACCCAAGGCAGTTATGATTTTTGGCTGGTAAAGGTAGATGTGCCTGGCAATTTGCTGTGGGAACGTTCTTTTGGGGGTTCTGGAATAGATATTTCGTACGATATTGCTAAAACACTAGATGGAGGCTATGTAATAACAGGTAATACGTTTAGTACAGATGGGGATGTTTCCAACTCAAATGGGGAGTCTGATTTTTGGCTGGTAAAGGTAAATCACGCAGGAAATATGGTCTGGGAACATACCTACGGCGGATCTGGATTTGATGCCGCCCAAGCGGTAATAGCCAGTAAAAATGGAGGGTACTTTATAGTAGGAAACTCAAAAAGTTCAGATAAGGATGCGAACGTTAATTATGGGGAAAATGATATTTGGTTGATCAAGACCGATGACCTTGGTAATTTAGTTTGGCAAAAATCTTTTGGAGGTACAGGTTTGGATTTTGCTTTCGATATTGTAGAGAATTCAGATGGCAGTATTATACTAGTTGGCGAAACCTCTGGCGATGATTTCCAAGATACAGTATCCAAAGGAAAATCAGATGTTGTACTGATTAAAGTGAAGTAACGGTTTCCCTTATAGTACCCATAAAAAAACCCTATGCTAATATATGTTATAATAATGTTAGGTTTTATGGAATTCAACTACTTATCCTATATATTTGTAAACTATTTAGACCAAATCCAATTAAGAGATGATAGAAGTATCTGAAACGGCAAAAAAGAAAGTCATAGACCTCATGACCGAGGGTGGCTTTGACGCAGCTAAGGATTACGTTCGTGTTGGTGTTAAGAGTGGCGGTTGTAGCGGTTTATCCTACGAACTGGATTTTGATAACAAAGTTGAAGAATCCGATAAGCTTTTTGAGGACAATAACGTACGTATTGTTGTAGATAAGAAGAGTTTCTTGTATTTGGTGGGTACTGTTTTGGAGTATTCCGGAGGATTGAACGGAAAGGGTTTTGTATTTAACAATCCCAATGCCCAACGTACCTGTGGGTGCGGTGAAAGTTTTTCCCTTTAAACAAGGAATAATTTAGGAAGTACGTAAATGAATATGTGAGATTGGAGTGCTTTAGGATAACGTTTGAGTTGTTCTTTTATCAATTACTTTTTTCACTTTTTACTTAAAGAATTATGGCATATACAGAAGAGGAATTAAAGAAGGAGCTGGAAACAAAGGAGTATGAGTACGGGTTTTACACAGACCTAAAATCGGAAACGTTTCCTAAAGGCTTGAACGAGGATATTGTTAGGGCTATTTCTAAAAAGAAAGACGAACCGGAATGGATGACAGAATGGCGTTTGGATGCCTATCGAATCTGGGAGCAGATGACAGAGCCGGAATGGGCTAATGTACATTATGAAAAACCAGATTTTCAAGCGATCAGCTATTACTCTGCACCTAAACCACCGGACCCAAACAAGAGTTTGGATGATGTTGATCCGGAATTGTTGGAAATGTACAGGAAACTGGGTATCTCCGTAGATGAGCAAAAGAAGTTGCAAAACGTAGCAGTGGATATCGTAGTGGATTCTGTTTCGGTAGCAACGACGTTCCAAAAAACGTTGGCAGATAAGGGAATCATATTTATGCCCATTTCCGAAGCGATTCAGAAACATCCAGACTTGGTAAGAAAATATATGGGTACGGTTATCCCTAAAAAAGACAACTTCTATGCAGCGTTGAATTCTGCTGTTTTTACAGATGGGTCTTTTTGTTATATACCAAAAGGAGTGCGCTGCCCTATGGAGCTTTCTACTTATTTTAGAATTAATGAAGGAGGAACAGGACAGTTTGAGCGTACCTTGGTCGTTGCAGATGAAAGTAGTTATGTAAGTTACTTAGAAGGCTGTACGGCACCATCACGAGATGAGAATCAATTGCATGCGGCAGTGGTGGAGTTAATCGCCTTGGACGATGCGGAAATTAAATATTCTACCGTTCAAAACTGGTACCCTGGCAATAAGGAAGGTAAAGGCGGAGTGTACAACTTTGTAACTAAAAGAGGTTTGTGCGAGAATAATTCTAAAATCTCATGGACGCAGGTAGAAACAGGTTCGGCAGTAACTTGGAAATATCCTTCCTGTGTTTTAAAAGGGAACAATTCCGTTGGTGAATTCTACTCTATCGCTGTAACGAATAACTATCAGCAGGCAGATACGGGTACTAAAATGATTCACTTAGGAAAGAATACTAGAAGCACGATTATATCAAAGGGAATTTCCGCAGGAAAATCACAGAATAGCTATCGTGGTTTGGTACAGATTGGTTCTAGGGCAGAAAATGCACGGAACTTTTCACAATGCGATTCTTTGTTGATGGGTAATGAATGTGGTGCACATACATTTCCGTATATCGAAGCGAAAAATAAAACGGCACAAGTAGAACACGAAGCTACGACGAGTAAAATTGGGGAAGACCAGATTTTCTATTGTAACCAGAGAGGCATCGATACAGAAAAGGCTATAGCCTTGATCGTGAACGGTTTTAGTAAGGAGGTGCTGAACAAGTTGCCCATGGAGTTTGCGGTAGAAGCTCAAAAACTGCTAGAAATTAGTTTGGAAGGATCTGTAGGGTAAAACAAAGCCCCCTAGTCCCCAAAGGGGGAATGATAATGTGACTGTATAAAAATGAAAAGAATAGTATCTACTTTTTTAATTTCCTTAATAGTTTTTTCTTGCAAAGAAGCCAAGAAGGACAATACCGAAGTGGCTGATATTGAGGAGATACAAAAATCAGAGGTTAAACTATACACGTTTAGCGGAGGTACCGTTGGTGTAAATAACTTAGAATTGTTTTCTCAAGATAATACGTATCAAGGCCAGACCAAGGAGTTTTCCGATCCATTTTATATTATTACTCATCCGAAAGGAAATTTGATGTGGGATGCCGGTCTTCCGCAAATGTTGGTAGGGCAGGACCCGTACACCGACCCAAGTGGAGCGTTTACAGTTTCTAGGCAGGATTCGGTTTTGAACCAGCTACAGGCTATTGGAATGACACCCGATGATATTGAGTTCTTAGCTCTTTCCCATACGCATTTTGACCATAGCGGTCACGCGAATACCATGAAAAATGCTACTTGGTTGGTGCAGGAATCCGAGTATAACTTTATCACGAGCGAGGAAACACAAAAAAACAATTCAGACCTATACAATGCTATAAAGGACTTGACCAAGATTACTAAATTGAACGGAGACCATGACGTTTTTGGTGACGGTACGGTCATTATCAAATCAATGCCAGGGCATACACCGGGGCATCAGGTATTGTATTTGGAATTGGCCGATCACGGGCCTGTTCTATTAACTGGCGATTTGTATCACCTTTATGAAAATAGAGAGTACAAGAGGGTTCCCAGTTTTAATTATAATGTAGAACAAACCTTATCCAGTATGGATACTTTTGAAGCTTTTGCAAAAGAAAAAAATGCAAAGGTGTATTTGCAACATCAAAAAGAAGATTTTAATAAAATGCCTAAGGCACCAGAATATTTAAAGTAAAACAACATGTTGATAATTAAGGATTTACACGCTCAAGTAGAGGATAAAGAAATTTTAAAGGGTATTAACCTAAAAGTAAATGCGGGAGAGGTGCACGCCATAATGGGTCCTAATGGTTCCGGTAAAAGTACCTTGGCATCTGTAATCGCCGGAAAAGAGGAGTTTGAAGTAACTAAAGGTTCCGTTAGTTTGGAAGGCGAAGATTTAGAAGAGGTTTCTCCTGAAGAAAGAGCGCATAAAGGGGTGTTTCTTTCGTTTCAGTACCCTGTTGAAATACCAGGCGTATCCGTGACAAATTTCATGAAAACGGCTATCAACGAAACCCGGAAAGCGAAAGGTTTAGAAGATATGCCAGCGAACGAGATGCTTAAATTAATTCGTGATAAATCGGAGCTTTTGGAAATAGACCGTAAATTTTTGTCCCGTTCCTTAAACCAAGGATTTTCAGGAGGCGAGAAAAAACGCAACGAAATTTTTCAAATGGCGATGTTAGAGCCAAAAGTGGCCATTTTGGATGAAACAGATTCTGGGCTGGATATTGATGCCTTGCGCATTGTTGCTAATGGCGTTAATAAACTTAAGAGTAAGGATAACGCTGTTATCGTAATCACCCACTACCAACGATTGTTGGATTATATAGTTCCTGATTTCGTACACGTAATTCATGATGGGAAAATCGTAAAATCCGGCACCAAAGAATTGGCGTTGGAATTAGAAGAAAAAGGATACGATTGGTTGAAGCAGGAGGCGGCGGTTTAAAAGTAAGTAGTAAAAAGTAGTGAGTACAAAGTACTTATTACTATTTGCTTGGTACTAAATACTTATAAAAAATGGATTTAAAAGACAAATTGATTTCTTCCTTTATGGCGTTTGAGGACAACGTAGATGTAGAGCATCCCGTGCACGATGTGCGTACGGAGGCCATAAAGAATTTTGAGCATAAGGGTTTTCCTTCTAAAAAGGAAGAGGCTTGGAAATATACATCCTTGAACAGCTTACAGAAAATAGATTTCAGTATTTTTCCAAAACAGGAAAATGCGATTGAGTATAAGGACGTTAAAAAGTACTTTATTCATGAGATCGACACCTATAAGATTGTATTTATAGATGGAGTATATAGTTCCCATCTTTCGGAAACAACACATGATGGCGTAGATATCTGTCTAATGAGTTCGGCATTGACCAAACCCATGTATAAGCAGATTATCGATGTGTATTTTAATAAAGTGGCATCTAATGATGAGTCCTTAACGACTTTAAATACAGCGTTTAGCAGAGAAGGAGCATATATCTACATCCCTAAGAACAAAATGCCCAAGAAACCTGTTGAAATTTTACATTTTGCAACGGGTAACGAAGCATCTATAATGCTGCAGCCCAGAAACTTGATTATTGTAGAAGAGAATGCGGAAGTACAGATTATAGAGCGGCATCAGAGTTTAACATCCAATGATGTGCTTACGAATTCCGTAACCGAAATATTTGCAGCGGAAAGCGCCATTGTAGATTACTACAAGATACAGAATGATACTGCGAACGCATCGCTGATAGATAATACATACGTAGACCAAAAAGGAAAGAGCCACGTTAAAGTGCATACCTTTTCTTTTGGAGGAAAACTAACGCGTAACAACCTTAATTTCTTCCAAAATGGAGAGTTTATGGACTCTACTATGAAAGGGGTTACGATACTAGGTGAGAAGCAGCATGTAGACCACCATACTTTGGTACATCATATAGAACCTAATTGCGAAAGTCATCAAGATTATAAAGGAATCTATGGAGATAGTTCTACAGGAGTGTTCAACGGAAAGATTATCGTAGACAAGATTGCCCAAAAAACCAACGCTTTTCAGCAGAACAATAATATTTTGGTAAGCGATAAGGCAACTATCAATACAAAACCTCAATTGGAAATATTTGCCGATGATGTAAAATGTTCCCATGGCTGTACGATTGGCCAGTTGGACGAAGAAGCGTTGTTTTACTTGCAATCTAGGGGAATCCCAAAAAAGGAGGCTCGAGCCTTGTTAATGTATGCTTTTGCAAATAACGTTTTGGAAAGTGTACGTATCCCAGAACTAAAGACTAGAATAAATAAGCTGATAGCTAAAAAGTTAGGGGTTAATTTGGGATTTGATTTATAGAAAAATGAGATTTAAAATTAGAGCATATCAAAGAGCCGTTTTTATAGCGGCTCTTTTTATGTTTTTATGCTTTACAGGAACTGCTCAAGAAACTCGTTTTGGGGTTAAAGGTGGACTCAATTATTCTTCCATTGTAGGCGATTTAACGCAGGGTTTAAAGTTTCGTTTTTCTGGTCATGGCGGTATCTTTTTGGAAATCGATTTTTCGGAGAAATTTAAGCTACAGCCAGAATTAGTATACTCTTCTCAAGGCTTTCAGTTCAGTACCGACTTGGCTTCCATACAAAACGGGGGTTCAGTAGGCGATGACAATGATTTTAGGACCAATGTGCAGTTAAACTTCATAACCATCCCTATTTTGGGGAAATTTGCCATCAACGATTCTTGGGACGTTGAATTTGGTCCGCAGTTTGGATTTTTATTGAATCAAGTCACGAAGATTAAAGACCTTGATCAGAATTCTAATGTTAATGCAGATAGAAGGTCTTCCGTTTCTGGTGATTTTCAATTGGATTATGGTGCCGCCGTGGGACTCGGTTATAAAGTGAACGATAATCTTTCAATTTCTCCCCGGTTTTATGTAGGCCTGCGTAACCGACTTAATGCACTGGCAGGTGCACAGAACTACAATGCCGCTATTCAACTGTCGGTGAATTATATGTTTAAATAATAATCTTCACCACAGCTTCGACAAAATTGGTTTACTTAACGTTTTAATCGGTTAATAGCGATTTCTTTTTATGATTCTTAACTATTTGTTCAAGGGCAGTATGATTTTATAGGAATTCCTACCGATTTTGAAGAGGTCAGTGTCTTAAGATTCTTAAAATTCGGTCTTGGCTTCCGTTTTTAAATATAAGCTTTCGTTCTGAGGTCTCTTCCATGGCTTTTCTGATGTAAGGCAAGGAATGCGATGAAAGAGCCTTTAGTTTACCTTACAGTAGCTATCTTTGTAATTCAATTGAATTGCTATGTTTGATGTAAGTAAAATAAGAGAAGATTTCCCCATTTTAAAACGAGAGGTCAATGGGAAACCCTTGGTGTATTTGGATAATGCCGCCACCTCACAAACACCGCAACAAGTGATAGATGTGATTGTGGAGTATTATTCCAACTACAATGCGAATATCCACAGAGGCGTACATGCCCTATCGCAGGAGGCAACAGATAAATACGAGGAGGCACGTCAGAAAATTCAAAAGCACTATAATGCCAAGCACGCCCATGAGATTATTTATACATCGGGTACGACCCACAGTATAAACATCGTGGCCAATGGTTTTTCTAGCTTTATCAAAAAAGGGGATGAGGTCTTGGTTTCCGCCATGGAACACCATTCCAATATTGTGCCGTGGCAAATGCTCTGTGAGCGCACAGGTGCGGTTTTAAAAGTTATTCCAATGAACCAGGAAGGCGAGCTCTTAATGGATGTCTATGACACCTTACTTTCTGAGAAGACCAAATTGGTTTTTTGCAACCATATTTCCAACGCTTTAGGTACCATCAATCCAATAGAAGAAATAATATCCAAAGCCCATAACGTGGGTGCAGCGGTGTTAATTGATGGCGCACAGGCCGCTCCGCATCTAGTAGCAGATGTGCAGGCGTTGGATGTAGATTTTTATACCGTTTCCGCACATAAGATATGTGGCCCTACTGGAGTAGGTATGCTGTACGGTAAAGAAGAATGGCTGAACAAACTACCGCCCTATCAAGGAGGCGGAGAAATGATTGCCGAGGTAACTTTTGAAAAAACTACCTATGCCGGTTTACCACATAAATTTGAAGCAGGTACGCCCAATATAAGTGGTGGTATCGCTTTTGGTGCTGCCTTGGATTATATGAACGCGATCGGTTTTGATGAGATTGCGGTCTATGAACATGAATTATTGGAATATGCGACAGAAGAACTATTAAAAATAGATGGGCTCAAAATCTACGGCACCGCGCAAGAGAAAACATCGGTTATTTCTTTCAATATCAAAGGAGTGCATCCATATGACATTGGAACGATTCTGGACAAATTGGGAATAGCAGTGCGTACGGGGCATCATTGCGCCCAACCAATAATGGATTTCTATAAAATCCCGGGTACGGTTCGCGCTAGTTTTAGTTTTTACAATACCAAGGAAGAAGTAGATGTTTTAGTGGCAGGAGTGAAACGTGCTACCGCCATGTTGGTATAACCATCCCGTTATCATTCTCTTAAAGTATTGAAATCCATCGTTTGTTATTGTATTTTTGTATAAAATATGGAGATGAATATTAAAGAGATACAGGAAGATATTGCGGCGGAGTTTGCCATGTTCGAAGATTGGATGCAGCGCTATGAATATATGATAGACCTCGGGAAATCGCTCCCGCTGATTGCCGAGGAATATAAAACAGACGATAACATTATAAAAGGATGCCAAAGTAAGGTATGGGTGCATGCCGATTTAGAAGAAGATAAGCTGGTGTTTACTGCAGATAGCGACGCCATCATTACAAAAGGTATTATAGCAATTTTAATTCGTGCGTTCAGTAATCAAAAACCGCAGGACATCATTGATGCCAATACAGACTTTATAGACGAAATAGGATTAAAGGAACATTTGTCCGCCACAAGGGCCAACGGTTTGGTAAGCATGATCAAACAGATCAAGTTATATGCCGTAGCCTACCAAACACAATTAAGTTAAGACATGAGCGATATAAACACAGCAGCCGATAGTGAAGAGTTGGGAGAAAAGATAGTAAAGGTTTTAAAAACGATTTACGATCCAGAAATTCCTGTAGATATCTATGAATTGGGACTTATCTACGATGTATTGGTAAACGAGGATAACGAGGTAAAAATTTTGATGACATTAACCTCACCCAATTGCCCCGTTGCGGAAACCTTGCCGGTAGAAGTAGAGGAAAAGGTAAAATCCTTGAATGCCATAAAGGATGCAGAGGTAGAAATTACGTTTGATCCTCCTTGGACCCAGGATTTAATGAGCGATGAGGCGAAATTAGAGCTTGGAATGCTCTAATAAGGTTTAATTGTCATTTCCGACATCTCGGACATCTAAGCAGTTTAACTCCATAACTATGGCAGACGAAATTATAAATAAGGTAGCCCAAAGTAAACTAGTCACTTTTGATTTGGAGGATTTCTATCCAAAAGGAGAAAGAAAAGTAGTGGACCTAAAGGACTGGCTTTATGAAGGTATTATTCTCAGGGAAAAAGAGTTTAGAACATTCCTTGCCGAACATGATTGGGAACACTACTCAGGTGCCTACGTAGCCCTTACCTGCACAACAGATGCGATTATTCCGGGGTGGGCATATATGCTGGTGACAACGAAATTACAACCGTATGCCAAAAGAATAGTACAAGGCAGTTTGGTAGATTTGGAAACTAGTTTATACCAAACTATTCTATCAGAATTAGATGTTACGGCCTATGCGGATATTCCCGTGATTATAAAAGGATGCAGTCATAAACCGGTTCCTCCGAATGCGTATTTGTTACTTACCGAAAAATTAATGCCAGTAGCGAAGTCTATAATGTACGGGGAGGCCTGTTCTTCCGTACCGCTTTTCAAAAGAAAATAAAATACTTTTATCTCTATTGAAATAGTGACTATTAGTACTTTTGCGTTTCTAAAAGAATAAACACTACATCATGAAAAATATTTTTTTAACTATTGCGCTTGTGTTTACTTGCGCTTATGGTTTCTCTCAAACAGAAGAGGAACTCACATCTCAATTAGGTGCTAAGAAAGATTCGCTTAAAGCTATCCAAGCTAGGGTAGACGCCATACAGGGGAAAATAGATGCCCTTCCAGGATGGAAAAAAGGTGCGTTTGGAACCATCGGCGCCAATCTAAGTAGCTTTAATAACTGGTATGCGCAAGGTTCGCCTAACAACTCAACGGGTAACATTGGTATAACCGTTAATGGTTTTGCAAATCTGAATCAAGAGAAATTTTTCTGGAGAAACTCAGGGAATATAAATCTTTCATGGGTAAAATTCGATGACAAAGATTTAGCTACAGATGACGACAGTTTTAGACAAGCCGCCGATGTATTTACAATTTCATCGCTTTACGGTCGTAAGATTAACGATAAGTTTGCCATCTCTGGTCTAGGCGAGTATAGAACTACGATTTTAGATAACTTCAATGATCCAGGTTATCTTGATCTTGGTGTCGGAGCAACATGGACGCCAATTACCGATTTGGTCGTGGTGATTCATCCATTAAACTATAACTTTGTGTTCAGCAATAACGATGCAGTTTTTCAATCTTCTTTAGGAGCAAAAATACTTGCAGACTATACTAGGCAGATAGGTGCTGTTAACTTTAAGACTAATTTCTCTATGTTCCAAAGTTATGAGAACGGAGACCTCTCCAATTATACCTGGATTAACTCACTAGGATATACTTTATGGAATGGTATAGGTCTTGGTTTGGAGTTTGGGTTAAGAAACAATAAACAAGAAGCTTTAAATTTTGCTTTAGTGGATGATGCTACGGCAACTTTTGATAGTGTAGATAACGATTTGCAAACATATTTCCTATTTGGCCTAAATTACGCCTTCTAAACGATTAAGTTGGTTAGTCATAAACAAAAAACCCTGCTTTAAGAGCAGGGTTTTTTTTGGCTAAGTTATTATCGTAAAATTTGGGTTTTACTTTGGTCGTAAGTCCGTATCGATTTGGGGTCAACACTAGTGCTTAAACACATGTTAAAGGTATGCCATCACATCTTTTCTAGAACAATTTATGTTGTGAAGGGATGCAATAATGTGGTGAAAAATAGCAACGGTTTAAATTAATCGATGAACTACACAATTAGGCTCTTAAAATTTTAAACAAGGACTCCTAAATTCAACCTACAATAAAGAAGTTTAATCTAAAAACTAATAATTGTGTTTTTTAAAAAAAGGGAATACGATGCCATTGCATTTAGATTAATAAAAATAGGGTGTTGAGCATCCAATAAAGATGCGCTATTAAAATATGGGTGCAGGAGCAACCACTTATTAACAGCAATCTATATTCGTTAGTATTGGTCTAAATGTTCTGGGTAAAGGAAGTTGTTATAGGGAAATCGGGTGA
>CAZUIE010000043.1:0-23459 GCA_964620945.1 uncultured Maribacter sp. | reverse complement strand
AGAGAAAAAAGTGATGTTGGGTACACTTTCCCCGTTTAATGCAGCGCAGCAGTTAGTGGATGCGTATAGAGGTAAATAAAGTACCACAATATACCCAACCGGTAACATTTCATTGTAGTCGATATTTTCAAATGTGACGGTTATCACATTCGGGCTTTGTTGAAAAGTAGCTTTTTGGTTAAGGTAGGTATCCGTTTTAGCACCCTCTAATTATTCGAAATTCGGGCAAATTGGCTTTTAGCGTACAGCTTGGTTAGTGCACATCATGCTCGCATTGCTACATTTTATTGAATAAAAATAAAAAATCCAACCTAATTGAATAGATTGGATTTTAATAAAAGTGGTCCCACATGGGCTCGAACCATGGACGGTAATGCTTTATTTTCCAATCTTTTGCCAACTTGTCAACTTTATGGGTATCCGAATTGTATGCCTTATTAATAATATTTTGAATTTATTAAATCGTACTCTAATGTAGTATTTTTATTTTGCACAATCTCTTCCCACCTAAGATTATAATTCTCAGCTGGGTCTCTCTTCACTCCATTTAAATAGCCTCTTCTTACTAGACTGAACTTTAAGCTATGTTCGGAGAACTTATTAATCTTAAAAGTTTGTAGCACTTTAATTTTGTAGTAGTTCACATAAAAAGGCTTTAAAACAATATTATAACTTGCATGATTTCTTAAAATACTAGAATATACCAAACCATGTTGACTCATTTTAGTGCCAATATCATTTTCAATATCTGTTAACATACATTTTGCTACCGCATTACTTAACTTATAATAATAAGCATCCTTTTTTATCTTCATGTGAAATAAATGGTCAAGGAAGTCATCAACCTTTGTGAATTGTATTCGATTTTTAGGGTTCAATATTCCCATCATCTTGGACAATTGAGTATTTTCTTTTAAATAGCGATAGCCAACTGGACTAATCCTGTGTTCAAATTGTCTGCCAGGGTACAGGCTCTCAAAGGATGCTACTGTAACAAACTCATTTACTGTAGGTCTTGACTCAACGATAGCAGTTATTAAGTCTGTAGTGCAGTAAAACATTGATTCTCCTTTTTCATTACATCTACCCATATTTGCGTATTGTGGAGGAGGGTTTATAAACTCACGTTCATTTCTGAACTCAGAAAGTTCATCGTTTTTTTGATTACCAAGAATATGGTTATGACTTCTGCCTCTGTAAAAACCTTGAAATTTTATATCTCGGAAAAAACCACTTGTATAGCCCACTTCCAACATTACTCTACCAACAACCTTTTGAAGAACTGAGACGGATAAAAATCTTGAACTAAAGAGCAATACCTTTAAACCAAAAACTTTATATAGATTGAATATTATATTTACCAAGTCAAATTTAAATTACTTTATTAGATAGCTTGTTCACCATATAAATAACTTTGAAACCCAATAAAAGATTCTCTTATAGATTTTATTGCCCCTAATTCGCGTTTGGCATCTGCAATAGCTTTATATTTTAATTCTAACAAATCAGGTAGCTTAGAATCATCTAGCTCGTCTACACCTTCCTTAACGTATTGCTCCAGTACAAAGTTTAAAAAGTCTTGTTGTTTGGGGTTATAGTCTCCGAGTTGAATCTTGGCCTTATCCGCTCTATTTAATCTCGGCACCAAATCCTTGTGGTAGGCTACATAATTTAATACATCATACAGGTCACTATCCTCGCCATGGACTAACATGCGCAAATCTTCTAGCTGTGCATGTGTGTAACCTTTCTCATTCAATTCTTCGAGAAGTTTCTTCCGGGTAGATGGCAAGCTCCAAAGTCTTCTCAGTTCTTCCTCACTCTTGAATAAGGTCGGCAAATCACCAAACAATTGCTCCATAAATTCTCTTGCTGAAATTGGTGTACCTGACGGACTCCAGAAAGAGGTCTTAATCATACTATCAATCTCCCTTTCTTTGTTGTCGGCAAGTTTCACCTTAATCATTTGTCTTGGTGGCTCGTCACATACACATGGGTCATTATTACAGACCTCACAGATTGGTGGTGGTTCTTCAACGCATCCACAAGGTTTTGGTTGTTCACATACTTTACAATCACCTTTACCGCGTTTACCTTTTTCATAAGGTTCTGGTTCCAATGGCTCCCCATCCCATTCAGGATCCTTAAAATGTTCATGAGCATTTACAAAATCAAATACTGTGAAATACTCCTTACCATCAAATAATCGCGTGCCTCGGCCTACAATCTGTTTGAATTCCACCATGGACTTCACAGGTCGAAGTAGGACAATATTTCGTATCTCTGGTGCATCTACACCTGTACTCAATTTTCTAGATGTAGTTAATATGGTTGGTATGCTCTTTTCGTTATCCTGAAAGTCTCGTAAGTGCTTTTCACCAACCTTGTTGTCGTCTGCGGTAACTCGATGGCAATAGTTAGGATTTTTACCGTCTGCATACTGGTTAATCAAATCTCTTATGGCAGCAGCATGAATTTGGGTGGCGCAAAAAACCAAAGACTTTTGACTTTGATTAATAATGTCCATAAAAGTTTTTACCCTATACTCTTCTCGAGCTTTAATTTCAATGATTCGGTTAAAATCTTCCTCTTTATATGTTCGTCCTATTTCAACTTCGCCAGTCTCAACATCGTCATCATCAGTAAACTCATATTCGTCTATTGTAGTTGTAATCTCCTTAACCTTAAATGGTGTTAAGAATCCATCATTAATACCTTCTTTAAGCGAATAAATATATACTGGGTCACCAAAATACTTATAAGTATCTCCGTTAACATCTCTTCTTGGTGTTGCCGTTAAACCTAACTGTACAGCCGGACTGAAATACTCCATAATTGCCCGCCATGAACTTTCATCATTTGCACCGCCACGGTGACACTCATCAATAATAATAAAATCAAAAAAGTCTTTTGGGTATTCTCCAAAGTTTGGCGTTTCGTTAGGTCCAGACATAAAGGTCTGAAATATGGTAAAGAAGATATTCCCATTCTTGGGTACTTTGCCACGTTTTCTAATTTCATCTGGTGCAATACGCACCAATGCATCTTCTTCAAAGGCATTGAAAGAATTAAACGCTTGATCGGCAAGTATATTCCTATCCGCTAAAAATAAGATTCTAGGACTGCGTTGACCATCTCGTCTTAGGTTCCATTTAGCATGAAATAGTTTCCATGCAATATGAAACGATATAGCTGTTTTTCCTGTCCCTGTAGCAAGTGTCAATAAGATTCTATCCTTTTTATTAGCAACTGCCTCTAATACCCTTGTAATGGCGTTGTTTTGATAATAACGTGGTTGCCATGTGCCACCCCTATCTTCAAACGGAACAGAAAACAAACGCTCCTTCCAATTTGCAATCTCAATCTTATAAGTTTCTTTTGGTGTTGGAAAGGTCATTTCCCAAAGTTCATCTGGCGAAGGGTATTTACTAACGTCTCCCTCAGAACCCTCATCCATGTCTACACCATAGATTTGAAGTCCATTAGTAGCGTATGAATACCTGATATTTAAACGGTCTGCATAGTCTTTAGCTTGCCCAAGACCTTCTGTATAATATAAGTCCCGTTTTTTAGCTTCTATAACTGCTAAATTTCTATTTTTATAGATAAGGACATAGTCTGCACGTAACTGCGAATAATTACGTACACCAGGCTTTTCTTTATTGGTAATAGGAAATTGTTTAAACACACGAGCACCTTCGACTACACCCCATCCTGCTTCGCGTAAAGCTGGGTCTATATATTCAAATTCTGTTTGTGCTTCGTTCATATCAATTAGAAATTGGGGAGAGTAATTCAACCTTGTTTAGGAAATGGTCAATTTTAAGACTACGCAAATCATAATTATAAAATCTTTCATAGAATTGAATTGCTTCAACTAAAGAATTTTGGCCCCTTTCATTTATCTTATTTAATCTTGTAGTAATAGAAAGCTTAGGCTCTTTAGTTTCTGGGTCATTGTCAAATAATTCAATATGGTCAGGTTCATTATAACTTAGAAAATTAAAATAAAGCTTTAGAAACAATGCGAACATGTAAGAGATAGAGTTATGCTCATCTCTATTGAGGTTTTCTGCAAACAACCCATCTATTGCGTCGGTTAGTTCTTGTAAATTATATTCTTTGTGCTTTATTTTTAGATAAATTTCTTTTCTTTCGGAATGAATAAAAATTAATGTTAAAAAGAAAGTAGGAAAAACATAGCTATTATATTCAAAGAAAGTTAAGGTAATTTTGGTCTTGGCATATAACTTTTCTATTTGTCTTAAAGTCATCTTTTTTTGGAAAAACAGAATTTTGGAAAAACCAATAAAATTTGCTCTATCATTTTTAAAGACACTATGTTTTAACCTTTCTTCATCTTTAAAGAACTGATCAATCCCAAAATAATCTAATAAATGGTGAACATATAAACCTATATCAGGTTCTGGAATGGAATATTCCAAATCAATAAATCTTCTTAAATACTCATTAGCATCAATTTTATTACTGCCATAGACACCTCTTACAGCATGACCAAGCTGTACTTTATCAATTGAAAGGACAAACACAATTCCCGGCACAGAAAACAAGTGCTTTATTTGCTCTAATATTTCTACTGCATAGTTTGGTCTGCAACGGTCTAATTCATCTATTATAAAAATTAAAGGTTTGTCACCTCCAGCTTCATTGGCAAAAGCCTGTAGGCTATCCCTAAATTTCTTTACACTCTCTTTTTTTTCCTTGTAACTATCTGTAAGTTCTTTTAATTGGTCTTCGGTATATTCACCTACTGATTCAAGAATATCTTGTGCAGCCTCATCTCCACCATATCTTTTTATTAGATGCTTAAAAATTTTTGGTATTAACTTCCCTGTTAAAGGAACTACCTTTTTTAGAACATCTTTAAACTGCTTTTCTGGTTTATTTTTTAGCTCACTCAATTCTGAAATCAATGCTACCAATACGTCTTGTTGAAAGTCATTTTCCCATGCATTGAAGTAAAGGGTTGGAAATCCCTCATTAATGAGATGTTGTCGCCACATCTTCACGAAAGTTGTTTTACCCTCGCCCCAAGGGTTATTTATTGCTAAAACGAATCCATCAGCATAATCATCAACAATATTGATCAATACATCGGCATATTTCTTCCTATCCAATTTGCAGTTAACAAATGGGTCAGAACCGTCTTCTGGAATAAGTAAATCGTGATGCCTTAACTTCATACCTCAACAATTTTATTAGTTAGCTTCCCAGAAAAAGCTTTTTGAAGAATGGATTTTTTGAGTTCTTCAAGTGAATTTAATTTTTCATGATATTGAAAAATAAGTTCATTCGTTCCTTCTCTAATTTCTTGCATTACCCCAACATATTTACTTTCAACGTTTTTTGATGTTGGAATAGATAATATTGACCCCTTAACATCATTATCAGATACAGCTGGATAACTAGCACCCCGTTGTAAGGACTCCATTCTATCCATGAAAGTCGAAGTTAAAAGATAGAAAAATATCCAATCTGTACTTATGTTTTCATTTGGTCTTAAAACCACATAACCAGTACTGCATATTTGACCATGTAGTTTTTCATTAACAATAGTTGCTCTTTTTAATGTTGGTCTGGTAGTGGCAAATATTACATCTCCCTTTTCCATAATTTTTTTTGCTCGGCTTGGTGCGTTCTTTTCATTCACTATTGCAGTTTCTGTTACTTCTAAAGTTTCTCTAGAAACAGAACTTAAATCAACATACTGATACTCCTCGTTCTTATGGTCTTGCCACTTAATGTTTTTTGTTTTGATGCAAAGTTGACCTAAAGTCTTCTCTTCCCAACCCTCACCTTTTTGACTAAAGATATGGTTGAGTTTCGATTGAAACAGCTCTTTAGCATTCTCAATATTTTTCTCAATATTGGCTTTGGCTTGGTCTATGGCTTCAAAGGCTTGGTCTAAAATATCTACGATTTGTTGTTGTTCTTCAACAGATATTACTGGTATGAGTGTGTTCTTAATTTTTGCTTGAGAAATATTTGGTTGAGCATTTCCCACAGCTTGCGCAATTAATTCCTCCTTAAATTTCAGAAAAAAGTAATAAAGAAATTCTGGAATAAAATTGGGATTAGGATAAATCCCACAGACAGCTTGATTCGTTGAACATTCAATATTTAAGATGCCTACTTCACCAGCTGTAGCACCATACATTGCTAGAACTACCGTTCCTGAAGGAAATAGTTTAGCAGAAGAATTATTCAGCCCTAATTCAGTAATTTTAATTTCACAATCATTTATTTCACGATTATCAACTTCGCCACTTCTAATCCAAGGAATCGTTCCATTCTCATAGTATTCCTTATGGCTTTTTAATGGTGTCCCTCCTGCTCCTGTTTTACAGACATCACCTAATTTTTTATATTTCCATATTCCCATCATATTAATTCTTTGATGGATTCCAAAATGGAATTAGTTTCAACATCTAGAGCTTCCATTTCAATTAAAATTTCTTCTGGACTTCTCAAAGGTGCCTCTTCTGGTAAGTTCGGGTTTTTAGCACTTAAGTCATAAGTATCTGTATTCACCTCTGCCATTTTGAGGTTCCATGACTGTTCGTTTTCAGGTTGGTCTTTATAGGTGTCTAAGAACTGTTTCAGGTCGGTGTCATTTAGCGGATTGGTCTTACCCAAACTGCGCTCTGGATTAAGTTGGTAATACCAGATGTTTTTGGTCGGTTCTCCTTTCTGGAAGAAGAGCACCACAGTTTTTACACCTGTACTGGTAAAGGCACCTTGCGGTAGCTCTAACACCGTAAACATATTACAGCTCTCCAATAGGTATTGTCGCAATGCTACCGAGGCATTATCGGTATTGCTTAAAAAGGTATTTTTTATAACAATAGCAGCACGACCACCAGCTTTAAGATTCTTGATGAAATGTTGCAAAAATAGGAAAGCTGTTTCACCTGTTTTAATATCAAAATTCTGCTGCACCTCCTTACGTTCCTTTCCTCCAAATGGCGGATTGGCCAGAATCACATGGTAACGGTTTTTCTCTTGGATATCCCGTATGCTCTCAGCCAGTGTATTGGTATGAATAATATTTGGTGCCTCTATGCCATGTAGTATCATATTCATAATACCGATGACATAAGCCAAGTTCTTTTTCTCCTTACCAAAAAAAGTTCCCTCTTGTAATTTTTGAAGATTATCAGTGGTCTTTTCCATGCGCTCATACATATACTCGTATGCCTCACATAGGAAGCCACAGGAACCCGCTGCACCATCATAGACCTTCTCACCTATTTGTGGGTCTAAAACTTCTATCATGGACCTAATAAGCGGTCTTGGGGTGTAATATTGGCCACCATTACGACCCGCATTACCCATGTTCTTAATCTTTGACTCATACAAGTCAGACAACTCGTGCTTATCCTTTGAAGAGCGGAACGGTAAAGCATCTGCATACTCTAAAATGTCTCGTAAGATATACCCACTTTGAATCTTATTCTTAAGCTCTGAAAATATCTCACCAATCTTATATTCTATGGACTGTGGGTTATCTGCTGCCGTTTGTTTGAAACCCGCCAAATATGGAAAAAGCTTCTGGTCCACGAATTGGATGAGGTCTGGACCTGTCATAGCTGTATGGTGGTCCAGTTTACCATCTGGACCTTTTGGAAATGCCCAATTAGGCCATCGGTATTCTGGCAATAAAATGTATTGGTAGTCTTGACCTTTAAGTGCAGCTTCATCAGCTTTGTCTTCCTCTAGGTCGTCCAAATATTTTAGGAACATGACCCAAGAGGTCTGACCGATATAATCTAACTCACTATCGGCACCAGCATCCTTGTACAAAAGGTCGTCTATATTTTTAAATGTGTTTTCGAACATGTATTATCTTGTTTAATTTCTAAAAATAGAAAAAGGCAGTCGTTAAACTGCCGTTCCATTAGATTAATTCAAATTATTTATACTTCCATAGAAATCCACCACTGTGCTTTCTTTCACCTCTGCAACACCGTTTAATACAGGTTGGGGATAACCCTGTCTTCCTCGAAGCTTCGGCCACAGATTCATACTCAGCTATGTGGACCCCTTTTAGGTCCATTTGTATCACCACTTTCTTACGACCGTCCTTCAAAATCATCGGAACAGGATGAACATAAGACCAGTAGTAGCCCTTACAGGTTTTATTAACTCCGAGGCATGCACTACTAATACTGCTTTTATATACGCCAACTGAATCTGCAGCGCTTTGTAAGCTATCATAAGTATTTACAAGACTACCATCCTCAATAGAATATTGAAATACCGTTTTCTGCATTCCTCCACCAGCGTCAGAGTTAAAACCCTTGTTTTTGCTGTCATATTGAATGATGTACTCTTTTTCTTTCTGAGCTAATTCGTCAATAGAATTTGCGGTGTCTATCTGGACCCAATCAAAAGCTTCTTGCCCTTGGGTAGCTATTGCCTCTTGAAAGTACCCTCCTGAGCTCTTATGGGCTTTTTGGAGGTGGTCTTCCTTACGTTGCTCTAGGGTTTTTGTAGTGGCTCCAATATATGATTGGCCGCTTTCTTTATGCGTTACCTTATAAACTATTCCTTTATTTTTCATCTTCATCCTTTTTAGTGGTTTGTAAAATGAAGGAATATTTTCCGCCAGCAGATTTGTCTTCGTACACCAGCTCCTTATGGCCTGCAAATTCTTTTAGCCATTTCGTAAATTGGTGCGGTGAAACATCCTTATGGATTGAGTATTTGTCCATGAATCCTTGAAGAAATTTTCTTTTATCCATCCATGCATCAATCTTGACTAAACCTTCCATGTATTCCACAAATTCCGGGCAAGTATCATTTACAAGTTTATTTTTTACCAGGTTTATTGAATCTGGTATTATTAATCCGTTTTGAAAATATAATTGGACGCAGTCCATCATTAATGTGTCAAATGCGTTCCATTCATCAGTATTCCAATCATCAAAAAAATGTTTACCAAACTCAATTCTGGGTTGGTGATTACAATCATAATGACTAGCTACTTCGAACTCGCAACGTCTTCGTACATCTGTAGAGCCTCCCGTACCTTTCACTGGATAATTACTACTAATAAGAAATTTGGGGGCATTTTCGGGACTAATGTAGAATTCATCCTTGTATTTTCTTTCGACCGTTACTCCAGAGGTTATCATGGAATACAGCGTTTCTAGACTGAAATCTCTTTGCACGTCATCGTATCGGACCAAATCTGTTGTTGGAGTGATTCTCTGATTCTTGAACCAGCTACCGGTCTTTATATTTTTGCCATCCATCCCCACTAATTCTCTCATTTGGCTCAACGCTTCCGTTAAAAGTGTTTTTCCAGACCCTCCATTTGCCTTACCATCAAAAGAAATGTTTTCGTCAACAAAGATTACTGCTCTTGTCAAAGACTTATTCTGGTAACGATGAAGCAAATACCCAAGAATGGTCATTAACGCAATCAACCTTTTAGAATTTTGGCCAGCAAGATTGAACATAAATTGGTGAAAATCCGATGTGTTCCCTTTTGAGGTCTTGTAATCTCTTTCCAAAATCCTTGAAGCCCATATTTTATGAGTTAAATTCTCATAATTAACCAAATCAATTTTATGCCTGGTTACTTTTACTGCTGTATTCTGGAAGTAGAACCAGGATGCCTCTTTAGGATCTTTATCAATCGGAATGTCCACGGTCTTAAGCAAGTTGTGTTTTCCCTTATTTATAAAGGAGGAAACCCCAGTAGAAAATGATTCCAATACGTCAAGCTGTTTATTGGAGTTTAGAAACTCCTTAATGTAATCAACCATTTCATGTTCCGGGGCATCCGAAACGATGTTATTCACTACTCGAACAACTGATATTCCATTTTTAGTAGTTGTTTTACAAAACCCTCCCTTTTCTAAAAACCTAGTCAGTTTATATTGATTGATTTTTACCTTTCCATCAGAAGTTATTGTCCAAAAAGTCATTTGGTCCTTTGGACTTGATTTAGGTGCAATTGCACTCTCATTATTCTTTTTCATTTAAAGAATTTAAAATTATAATAATCTGAAATCTTCCTACCTACATCACTCATGGTTATGTCATAATAGTCAGGTAATTCACACTATTTTGAGCGCAATTTAAGTGGCAAAAACGGTCTTTGATGGGTACAAAAAACAATACGTAGTATGTGCGTAGTACATAAAAAGGTTTACAGTATTGAGCTATTTACTAATATCAAGTAAAAAATATTAAAAAAATTTATATGCGTAGTATTAAAGTAGTATTCTAAAATTTTAATATTTTATTCACTAAAATATTATCTAGTTTTTGTTTTGTCTTCGGGGTGACTTTATAAGTCCTCAAGTCTTTATAGGTGATTTTTTTTAAGGATCTGCTACTTACTTTTACAAAACATTTGACCGCAATTCTCCACTTATAATCTCCCCGGTCCTCAAAATTAAGGTCCATTCTATTAATTAAGTAAATGAAATATTTCAATTCTGAAGTTTGTCCAGTCCATCGAACAGGATTATCAATTTTCTGGTTATCAAAAGCTTTATTAAAATCTGATTCCTTTGTTTCCGAACCGATCAAATTATGGTCAATCAGTACTTTATAAAGTTTTGATGGTATCCCTCTATGAATAAATTTTTCAAAGTATTTAAATGAATCGTAGTCTTTCTTGTCGGGAGCATTATGGTCTATGAATTCGATAGACAATTCATCGATAAACCTTGACAATAAGCTTGCAAACCTCCTGCCATTAATGTTGTTTCTAAAAGTTTCAAGTTTAGTTTGGAGATGTTCTCTCAATGACGTTCCAAAAGCTATTTTCTCAGTGAGTGGAATAAGAGAACTCATATATTCCTCAACAAAATCATTTTTTATATTCTCAAGTGCCGTCTTAAAAGCTGTTATTTGATATGCTTCAAATATCATTTCTACTTCAATTATTTCTTCAAGTGATAATTGAAGTTTATGTGTTTGAATATAGCTTTCTGTGTTAATAAGCTTTCCATTATAGTCTTTACCATAATAGTCAAACTTCTCAATTGTAAATTCCTTTTCAAGGTGTCTTTCATTTAAGAAATTATCCAATATTTTTACCTTGTCTACTAAACCCAATTTTATCTATTTTAAGTTGCCGAGGATTATAAAAGTAATATGATATTTGAAAATAGTATTACGTTTTAGCTATTATATAATTATGTGGATTTAATTAATCAAGCTTACAAATAGCCTAAAAGAGGGTATATCGGATAAGTAGAGAAAAAAGTCAAATCTTAATAATTCAACCCTTCTCTCACTTTCCGACCCGTACAGAAAACATTTTCAGGGGTTCTTTGATGTAGGAGGAACCGTCTCAAAAGCTTGGGTATCCAAAATACAGCATGACTCCTTTAGCAAAGTATTAATCGATTATAATCTCGAAATGGTAAAAATAGTATGCGCCACCATCAACTATAAAAACAGTAATCAAATTCGAGTTGACCTTCACTTGTTCTACCCATACCATTTGACCCTTGGCCAGTGGCCCAACAGACTTAATCACGACCACTTTAAAAGGTGTAAATAGTTGTTTTAGGAGATTGTTCCAGGTGACGATATAAAGGCTATGGGGGTGGCTAAATTTAAGCTGTTCTGTCAAGTCCTGATTGTTCATATTACATACAAGACCTTTTAGTTCAAAAACCAGTTTCCAGTCTGGTTCTGTAATGAATCAGCTAATCCTGTGATAAACTCAAATGCATTGGCATTGCGCTCTAGGTTATTATGAATAAAACTTGACTTGTTGGCAAAAGTCATCAAGTTATAGAACTCCCAAAGATTGATTTCTCCTTTTTCACTTCTTGAGAAATTGGGGTCCTCATAATAATTCTTCACTACTGTTCCAATTTGATTATCATTCATCAAAAGCGTCAACTTGTCAACTTTTTCAGCCTTATTTAGGTGCTGGTATAATTTCATTTTACCAATGGTATGAGCAAACTGTAACTCATCCAGGCTAAACTTACTCATACGCTCCATATTGCCTAAGCACCTATCATTATCAAAAGATTGTATCAGCTCATTAATCTTATCCTTCAATTCCGCAACACTGCTTACTCTAATATCTGCTTTCAGTCCGTCTGTGCTAATACATAGGTTTGTGCACACTTGATTTTTGTAGCCTATAAACACCTTAAACTTTTCTAAGCTTCTCTTGCTATACAGATTCTCTTGGTTTAACGCTCGTACACCTCCAATAGTAAGCGAGAGCTGATTATTATTTACATTTTCTGTAATCTCAGGTACTTCTATCATAAAAGCGCAACGTTGGTAGTAAATAGTCTTCTCTTCAGGTTTTAGCTCCTTAATAGGCTTACCTATTGCACTTGGTACACGACCTTTTATGGTGTGGGATATTCTGATGTTTGGCTGTAAAATTCTGTGTCCAGAAAAATTTGATTCTACCACTTCATCGGTAGCTTCAATAAATTGAGCATGCGAAATTGATGGCTCGTTGTCTATAAAGTGTGGTATAGTTGACACAACTTTTAGGTGTTCTAATGAAACCTGCTTTGTATTATTTTCTATAAAGCTTCCTTTTGACATGGTGATATTATCTTCAGAGATCACCTGACTCTCAATAGTATTATTTACTGTTATCAATTCCATTTTCTTGGTTTTTAGTTTGTTGAATAATTTGATTGTTTGAGATCACCTGTGAATCTATGTTCTCCAGTGATTCTTTCTTTTGCAATATGATTGGCCTGATTACATCTCGAATTGTGGCATATTTAGAGTAGATATTCTTTAAATCTTCAATGCTTTCACAAGCCTTGATTTCTAGTTTAGCTTTTTCTACTTCTGACCCGGATCCTTGACCGCACCATTGAAGGATCTTTTTACCGGTACTTGCGTTGACTATAAATGGTGGCTTGTCAATAAAAAGCCCCGTTCTATCTTTAAATGCTCTAGCTTGATGTGCAGCATCAATATCAAATACAATTGTGAACTCGTAATCAAGATCGTTCCTTTGAATAGCCTTAAGTCCTACCTTTTCAGGAACCATTTTGCCATTCTTGTTGTTCAGCACATAATCCTGTTTTACCCGCATTGTAGAAATGATATGAGCGTCAGAGCGTAGCATTTTGTTCACAAAGGCATTTTGTCGAGGGGTCACTTTCCCCCAGTTGGTAAAGCTATTACCTGGCATTTTACTGTGTATGTCTAATAGGTAATCCCAGCAATGGGATATACTATCAATTATAATTACCTCAATGCCGGCCTTTTCACAAAGCTCTATTGCCTCGGCGTATCTCTCGGGTGAATAGGGAGGTTTCATTGACACCACATTATAGCTTCCTAGATGTGCATACAAGTCACCTGAACCATTCTCCGTGTCTATAATAGCCGTCTTAGTGAAATCACCACCAACCAATCCTTTTGCAATGAGCAGTGATGAATAGGTTTTACCACTTCCGGCACTACCTTGTAATGCTAGTTTTATTTTTGCTTTCTTCCTTTCGGATCTTCGTATTTCCATAAGTTTTGTTTTTAATTTTTTGTAAATAAGAAAGGGCTTATACACCGAATGTATAAACCCTTTTAGAGGATGAAACGTAACAAATTTAGATTACTGCTTCATCATCAATTAGTTGTTTTGATAATTGTTGCAACCCTGAGAAATCTGCAGCAGTAGCCCTACTAGAATTAGAAAGATGTGACATCCTAATCTGTGGATTTCCTTCGTTATCATAGCTAAGGTTGCATAGGTAATCCTTCCCTTCTTCTACACCATATTGGTAGTTTGATTGATAACAGATGGCTGTTCTTTCCACTTCTTCGCCATCGGGTAAGTTGAACTTTAGGGTTACTACCTTAAAAAGCTTCTCATTGGCATTCTCTAGAACGCTCTTGCCTATTTTCAATAAGGTTGCATTGAACTGAAACTCTGTTTCTCCTGTTTCAGGATTCTGGATCTGTTTGTACTTTGTCATCGATATAAATTTTAATTCTAGGACAAGACTATTCTCACCCCAGGATTTAACAAGGGTGTTGAAGTTTTATTCCACGAGCGAAGCGAGTGTTCTTTTTATGAAGGCATTGAGATTACCAATAGTTAAATTGAGTTTTTAATTTCAACCGATTTTACTAGAGTGACATTTGAAGGATTAGCCCTATAAAATAGGTGCCCAGGCAACCAATCTGAAAACACACCGGGGGCTGAAGTTATATTTGTCTCGCACACGACTAAATTTTCAAAAAAATTAAAAAATTTTATCTTCAGAAAAGACAATTAACCATACGTTATGAACGAGCTAAAATTTGAAGACCTTCCTAAGGCAATGGAAACAATACTAGAGAAACTATCAACACTGGTAGTAGAACTAGAGTCCATTAAACAAAATTTCCGGCCCAAGGAGCCAATTGAATTATTAACAAGGGAGGAAACTGCTAAATACTTGAAAGTATCTCTAACTACCTTATGGCATTGGTCTAAAAAAGGAATATTGAAATCTTATGGGATTGGGAATAGGGTATACTACAAAAGAAGTGAGGTTGAAGCTAGTTTGCAAAGGATAAACTAAGGCCATTTTAGGTCATGATTAAAAAAACTACTATTATGTATATTGAAGTAGCCGAAACTTCCTTTAATGGTATAAAAGATCTCTTATCTTAGTTCTACAATGGATATATAATCAATGATCATATACCTACGTTGTACGCAAGCATAAAAATTTCAACTAGAAAGAAATATATAAACTTAAAGAAAATGAAAAATTCAATTTTGGCTCTGTTTATTTTAGCCTCTACATCTGTATTTTCCCAAAACTCTGATTACAAGGTATCTTCCTATCTAACAGAGGGAACAAAAGCACCAAACACTCATTATATCGGCGAAGCTTGGTTGAATGCCATTATTCACGATGATGAGGAATTGGGTTATAATATTACAAAAGCAACTTTTAAAGCCAACTCAACCTTGGACTGGCATAAACATGGTTCTGCTCAAGTTTTAATAATCGTAGAGGGAGAAGCCTATTATCAAGAGAAAGGAAATGAGCCTGTAATTTTGAAAAAAGGCGATGTAATTAAATGTGAGAAAGACATCGAACATTGGCATTCTTCTACCAAGTTTAGTGATGTAACTTATTTGGCTTTATATGGTGGTGGACAACCAACTTCTTGGACTGAAGTAGTTACACAGAAGTATTATGATGAAATAGCTGAAAAACTAAAAAGTAATTGAAATAATACACTCGGACGGAAATGCCAGCGTACAACAAAACCTAAACCAAATGCGGACTTTAGGTCAAAACCGAAAGGTCTGAGTATATTTATAAAGTCGCTAAATCTGTTGGATTTAGCTTTGGATAAATAAAAATACAAATCAAAACCAAAAGCTTTGGCTATGAGCGCAGACGGAAACGAAAAGGTTTCCTTACCGCCCTACTTACCATAGCCGAGACGTTGGCAACAATATTACAAATGAAACTAAAATTTTCTGAAAGATTAGGGATATTTAAACCCAAAACTACAATTCCCAAGGAACAAATGCCTGAACACTTGAGAAATACGATGTGGTCAGTTATATGTGATGAAACATTTGGAAGACTATCTAACCATAAACCATATGGAGGTGGCCTTTCAGATTTAGCAGATTTCTTCCGCAAATTGTGGAGAGATTTTTTCAAAAAGCCAATAGACAACTTAATGATTTCAGAGGGTATAATATACACCGAAGATTCCTATAAATTTGTTCGAAATTGGTTTTTTAGTGCTAAATGGTATGAGGTTTATGAATATTTGGAATTCTGCGCAGGAGAATTTGGAGATGACTTTGTTAGGGTTTGTAATCCATATTTAGAAAGAGAATTATCTGGTTTTAGATTTGTAGGCTTAAGCCTTTTAGAAATAGATTCTCGTGAAGAAATAACTGAAATTGAAAATGCCCTAAATTCTGGAATTAAATATAGACCTGTAATAGTTCATATTCAGAGTGCACTAGAGTTATTAACAGATAAAAGAAAACCGGATTATAGAAACTCAATAAAAGAATCTATTTCAGCTGTTGAATCCTTATGTAAAATAATTACTGGAAATGAAAATACTACTTTAGGACAAGCATTAAAGATATTGGATAAAGAAAATCCCATTCCGAAAAGTCTGAAATCTGGATTTAGTGCAATATATGGTTATGCATCAGATAGTGGTGGAATTAGACACGGATTGTTGGATGAAGAAATCGCACCTGGACTTGAAGAGGCAAGATTTATGCTAATAGCTTGTTCTGCTTTTGTAAATTATTTAATAACAAAAAATTAAATAATACAGTTGCCAAAAATGGCTTTAAGTAATGGCGCCGTTCTCGCCTACTTTGAAAATTCCGTAGGAATTTCCAACTTGGTGTGTACTTGCAAAGTTAAGTGCTAAACCACGCAACTACTCACAGCCCTAACGTTAACCTATTATCCTAGAATTCCTCATCATATTCTTACTAATTCTTTTCTACAATACCTAACCATAACATTCCTACCTCAACTAACTTCAAATAAGCCTTTCTAAGCCTTGATCTATCTCTACCCTATCCACTTACCGGGATAGGATGAAACAAGGATCCTGGACTTACCCAACATCAACTAGTACGTCACCCTCTACTTCTACTGACCCGTAACACACGAATCATTCATATTTAGTATAAAATATATAAACTTCTGGTGATAGCTCTATTTGGATTAGCTTGGTTTATTAAGTATTTTAGCAACATAAATTCGCGTACTGTCACATATGGAGATCATATCAAGGGAGTGAATGTGCGAATTTCATAATCTAATTATAGATTCTGGGAGGTGTTGGTGAAAAGGATTGTCCAACATTAGAATAGATTAGTGCCTAGTAGGATAGAAAAGATAGGTCATGTCTGGTGAATTAACACCGATGGAAGTTATCCTTAAAAAGCTAGTAGTTTGTTTGAGTCTGAAATAGCTCAAAATTTCTCACTGAATTGTATTCTGAAACAAAAAGTTTCCTTGCTCGTAGAATCGAAGATTCTATGGGCAGAAACCCTTCTATATCTCTTAATCAAAATAATAATTAAACAATCTGTAAAGTATTCTATAAGCTTACAAGGAATTAGTTTAAGGATAGTAAATGACTGTAGCTAACGTCGCTACGCTCCGTTAGGAAAACAATCTACCAAAAGTATTACATGACTAAATAAATCACTGGCATAGCTTCTCGAACAAGAAGAAAAAAGATTGTTGTTTTCTATATGGCTTCACTGTAAAGACCCCCAACCTTTTCTCTACTATCCCGATTTTATTACTAGTGAAAGATTTGGCCTTGTTACTTATATTTTAGTGATGGGTACCGGCCAGAATAAAACTTAACCCTATGACGTACTATCCCATAGGAAGAAAACTTATCCCATCCAACAGATTGAACAACAAAGACAGCAATAAGAAACCTTAGTTGATTCTAGGGGTTTCTAAGTTTATAGTATTATCTTAATCAGATGAACGAAATTGTTGAGCTAATTGAAAATAAACTGATACAGGTAAGTAGTCTAGAAAGGTTCATAACCTTGTATGATTTGATGTCCGAGGTGTATGATGAACTGTCTAATGAAGAGTACACCAATCTAGTTGTGAATGCATACGTTAGTTCAGATGATTTGTACCACTACAGAGAAGAAGTGGAGAGTATGTTTAGTGATATTAAGTTCAATGGGTTACTCTCCATGTCAGAAGATGAAAGGAAACTATATGATAGCCTACCACATAATTTAACCGTATATAGAGGTATGACACAACATGAAGCTCACTCAGGAGATTATGGATTCTCATGGTCATTAAGTAAAGAGAAAGCAGAGTACTTTGCATATACCTATGGAAGGAACTACTCTACAGCACACATGCCCAAGACAGTTGTGGCCAGAAATATACTCAAGAGAGAGATTATGACCATAAACTCTAGTAGGAATGAACACGAGGTTTTGGTAGCAAAGTAGGAATATCTCTTTACTTTTTAATAATATTTAGTAATTTAGCTTACTTAATTTCACAGGAATCAGGTTGAAGAAAGGTCATCAATTCCATCCATAATAAAACCGTCATCATTCCCATCCAACCTTTTCTTAAACATATCATTTAAAGGAACTCTAGTCAGCCATTGCTTAGCGCTTACCAATCCTTTTTGAAACACTCTTCATAGCCTCACTAACACGTTTCTGTACTACTTTCCCGTAATATTCCTGGGTTATTTTCACACTGGAATGTCCCAACAATTCACTTACAATTTCCATTGGAACATTGTTGTAAAGTAGTACGGTAGATGCAAAAGTTTTTCTAGCCATATGGTGACTAATAGGTTTGTCAATGCCTACTATCCTTGCAATTTCCTTTAAATAGGAATTAATCTTTTGGTTGCTGAACCTTGGAAGTGCATACTCCTCAGTATCCTTGTATTTCTCCAAAATCATTTTAGGCTTATGAAGTAATGGGACGGAAATTAATTTGTCTGTCTTTTTCCTTTTCATCTGGATCCATTGATTGCCATCGAAGCCTTTCACAATGTGTTCGTTTTTTAAGGTTGACATTTCATGATAGGCCAATCCGGTATAGCAACAGAAAATAAACAAATCTTTGACCAGTTGAAGTCTAGGCTGAGTGAATTGGTGTTCTTCAAGTAGGTTCAATTCCTCTGTCGAAAGGAATATCACTTCTTTCCTAACCCGGCCTGGATTGTGTTCCAAAAATGGGTCTTTCTCCAGATATCCCTCGCCTAGGGCCTCCTTAATAGGCTTCCTGAAGCGTTGGATACACTTATTAATTGTCACTTGGCTTTGTTTCCTTTCCGTTTTAAGGTAGTATTCAAAATCATGAAGGAATTGGAGCTTTAGTTTGCTCAAAGGATGGTCCTGCTTCCCAAATTTCCATTTTATAAAGTCTTTTACTTGTTGGTGGGCGTAATTGAATTTTTTCCAGGTACCTAATTGGATGTCTATCCCTACGAGTTTTTTCTTTTTATCTAGAAATTCCTTGAAATATTCAACCGTTCCAACCTCCATAGCAGTTGGTTTTCCAATGTAGTTGTTAAAAATATCCTCAACGGTAAATTCACCCCCTGACAATTGTAGTTTTAAATAGGCTTTTTTAATATCGGTAGTTATGATTTCAATCTGCAAATTGATTTGATTGTCTCCAATGGCGGACAAGACTGTTCTTTGCTGTTTTGAGTCCCATTTTTCTGAATCGACGAATATTCCAGAAGAAACCTCTTTACGTTTTTTTAAATAAGTGATTCTGAAATTTAGCGGGCACAATCCCTTTTTGTTTTGTTTGTTAAGTTTAATAACAAACAGGATAGATAAATTCTGATTTTTCATTACCAATTGATTTTAGTGTTAAACAATTGGCATCCAATTCTAAAATGGGTCCCTCGAACGAATTAATGGGTCCCGAATAGTGCTCCTTTTATTACCTAAAAGTTGACAAGTTGACTTTTTCTTGGAAAGTGCAGTGAGCTCATATAATGCAGTTATAAACTGCATATCAACACTTTAACCAAAAAATCCAACCTAATTGAATAGATTGGATTTTATTAAAAGTGGTCCCACATGGGCTCGAACCATGGACCCCCTGATTATGAGTCAGGTGCTCTAACCAGCTGAGCTATAGGACCCGCAATTTGCGGTTGCAATATTACTACTTATTTTTAATCGATACAAGCAAAAAAACAATCAAGAATTGCAAACAGGTGCTGAATTCAATTAAATCGTTAACTCCCAAATATTTAGACCTATCAAGTTATTTCTTGACACAATTCCACCAGTACGCCATGCGTACTCTTTGGATGCACGAAAGCTACCAATTTATTGTCCGCCCCTTTTTTCGGCGTCTCGTTCAATACTACAAATCCTTCTTGCTTTAGTCGCGCCATTTCGAGAATGATATCATCGACCTCAAAGGCAATATGGTGTATTCCTTCCCCTTTTTTTTCCAAGAACTTTGCAATGGGGCCATCTTCACTAATACTTTCCAAAAGTTCTATTTTGTTGGGACCATTCTTAAAAAAAGAGGTCTTTACACCCTCAGAGACTACCTCCTCTTCTTTATAGGAAGCTACGCCTAATAATTTCTCGTATACATCATTGGAAGCTTTCAAATTGTTTACTGCAATTCCTATATGTTCTATTTTATTCATGTAGAATTTTCTTCGGTATATTTGGCAATACTATCGAAGATACATTATTCTACGTATTTTTGCAGCATGGAAACGCAACGACAACGAAAAATAGGGGGAGTCATCCAAAAAGATATTGTGGATATTCTGCAAAAAGCTGCCTTAGATGGTGGACTTAAAGGCACCTTGATATCTGTAAGTAAAGTTGCCGTTACTACAGACCTTTCGATTGCTAAAGTGTACGTAAGTATTTTCCCCAATGATAAGGCTTCGGAATTAATGGAAGGTATCAAATCTAACCAACCCTTAATAAAGCATGAGCTCAGCCAGCGGACTAGAAACCAGTTACGCCGTGTACCAGAATTGCTGTTTTACTTAGACGATTCGCTAGACTACATCGAAAAGATAGAAAAATCATTGGAAGGGAAAGAAAACCCTATAGAAAACAGAGACCTATTGGCAAAAAGAAAAAAATCCTAAGGATTGAATTTTCCCCTCTACATAGCTAAACGGTACATACGCTCCAAGAGCAGCCAAAACGCTGTGAACATTATCAATTTTATTACGTTTCTAGTGATTGTAATAGGTTCGGCGGCCTTGTTCATAGTATTATCCGGCTTTGCTGGATTAAAAACATTCAGCCTATCGTTCACCGAGTCGTTTGACCCTGAACTAAAAGCGCTGCCGGCGACCGGAAAATTTTTCTCTGTAAGTAAGGAACAGGAAACGAAACTTGCAGCCATACAGGGCATAGCTCAGTACTCAAAAGAAATAGAGGAGAAAGTATTGCTGGAGCACAAAGGAAAAAATCAAATTGCTTATTTAAAAGGTATAGATTCCAATTACATAAAAGTTACCGGTGTAGACAGCACTATATATTATGGCGATTGGACCATAAACGACCAGCAAGCGGTCTCGGGCATTAGTATACTTAACAATTTAGGTGTTACTGTAAATCAATTTAGAAGCCCTTTACAGATTTACGCAATAAAACCCGGTGAAGGTTCTATTTCACCACAAAGTATGGGTAGCGCTAGCTCCTTATACAATCAGTTACCTATAGTTATAGGTGGCGTATATGCGGTGGAGGCAGAGTTGGACAATAAATATGTGTTTGCGCATCTACCTTTGGCACAAGCACTTTTAGAAAAAGAACCCAACCAATATTCTGGTCTTAATTTTAAACTGATGGCAGGAGCGGATGAAACAGCTGTAAGGGCGGCTGTATTGAAAAGTTTGGACAATACCGTTATCATGAAAAATAGACAGGAATTAAATGGTACCCTATACAAAATGCTGAATACGGAAAACCTGGCAACCTATCTTATTTTTACCTTAGTCCTGATTATTGCCTTGTTCAACGTGGTGGGAGCTATCATTATGATGATTCTGGACAAGCAACAAAATTCCAAAACGCTGTACAGTTTGGGAACAACGATAAAAGAATTACGGCGTATTTATTTTGTACAGGGTATACTAGTTACAGGTTTAGGCGGTTTCATAGGCGTGCTATTGGGTTCATTGCTAATTTGGTCGCAACTAGCTTTTGAATGGCTAAAAATTACCCCAACCTTGGCCTATCCTGTAGCATATCAATTTATAAATGTGGGTATCGTTTTGGGAACTATTTTAGTTTTGGGTATCATAGCTTCTAAAATTGCCAGTAGTAGAATTAATATAAAACTAGTATCACAATAGATACCGACCCTTTTTAAATCAATAACTAAATCATAAGCTTCTATTTATGGGACTAAAGATGCTAGTTGAGTAACGCTTTTGATTTTATACAATTGAAGAATTTTTTAGCCACCACACTTATGATTTCCATTTGGTTGGAGTTGAAACATTAAAGTTAAGCCACCTAGATACTTGCCATTAAACTTCTTTGGAATCGGGTTTAATAATAACGTTCAGCTTTTCCTTCACCTCCCAGAATAGTAAATATGCGTCCTTTTTCCGAATTAACGCTTACCGCTAGGAATGTAACATACCTTTATACTTTGGTTCTGGCGCCCAAAATAGTTTCGTTTTGAACTAAACTAAAGGAAATTTTGTCAATCACAAGTAGTCAGCTAGTTTTCAAAACAAGCCCAACTTAGGCATAAAAAACATAACTTTGCGCAGAATCCAAAAATAGCTTAATGGATATTGTCACCCCTTCTTTACTCTCCGTCGTAGTGCCATTGTACAATGAAGAAGACAACGCGGTACTATTAACACAAAAGATTCACGAAAGCTTAGCGGGCTATACCTATCAAATTATATATATCGATGATTTTTCTACGGATAGGACAAAGCAAATCGTAAAGGAAATGCGCGATGACAAAGTCCATCTCATCGAACTAAAGAAGAATTACGGACAAAGCTTGGCCTTAGCTGCAGGTATAGATTATGCCGAAGGGGAATACATCATTACCATGGATGGCGACCTGCAAAACGATCCCAGTGATATACCGGAAATGTTATCGTACGCGGTCCAAGGGGAATTCGACCTCATTACGGGTATACGTCAAAAGCGAAAAGATTCACTTGTTAAAAAAATACCCTCAAAAATCGCTAATTTTTTAGTGCGCAGGGTAACTAAATTAGACATAAAGGACAACGGATGTGCCCTAAAAGTATTTACTAGGGATATTGCAAAAGACCTAAATCTTTATGGCGAAATGCACCGTTTTATAACCTTACTCGCCCATTTGGAAGGTGCACAAATCAAACAAGTTCCGGTGAAGCACCATGCTAGACATGCGGGTGTTTCTAAATACGGGTTGGAGCGGGTTTTTAAAGTAGTAGCGGATATGATGTTACTCCTATTTATCCGAAAATATTTTCAGCGACCCATACATCTTTTCGGAATTTTTGGTTTTTTGATGATTCTTTTGGGCGTATTGATCAATATGTACCTGCTTGTGGTTAAAATAGGATTTGGGGAAGATATTGGAACACGTCCGTTATTGATGTTCGGAATGATGTTTATTTTGGCCGGCATACAATTGTTTACGATCGGGATTGTTATGGAACTGTTGATTCGCACCTATTACGAATCGCAAAATAAGAGACCTTACAGAATTAAAAAAGTTAGTATCGGTGGCAAAGCCCAGTAAAGCTATAACTACCGCAATTAAGCTATTGGTAAGTGGACTTCTATGCTATTTTATCTTTTCAAAGATAGATATTCACGAAATTGGTAATACGTTGCGTAGCAGCAATCCCTACTACCTTTTACTCGCACTCATTTTTTTCATTGCCTCAAAGGGTATAGCCGCGTTTAGATTAAATCTTTATTTTCATCAATTGGAAGTTTTCTTGACCCAAAAAAG